>CAZUGT010000210.1:0-6247 GCA_964620095.1 uncultured Rhodospirillaceae bacterium
CTGTCGGGCAACGTCCACACCATTCCGTTCAGCGCCATCGACACCGTCACCAACATGACCAAGGAGTGGTCCTACTACGTCTTCGAGGTGGGCATCGCCTATCGCGAGGATGTCGACGAGGTAATCGGCGTGCTGGAACAATTGGGAGAGGAAATCCGGGCCGACGAAAACTTCGCTCCAAAAATTCTCGAACCCCTGGAAGTCCTGGGTCTGGATTCCTTCGGCGACTCGGCCATCGTCATCAAGGCCCGGTTCAAGACCATGCCCATCGAGCAATGGTCGGTGGGCCGCGAGTTCAACCGCCGGATCAAGCGCCGATTCGACGAATTGGGCATCGAGATTCCCTTCCCCCACCAGACCATCTATTTCGGCGAAGACAAGGACGGCGGCGCGCCGGCCGCACCGGTGCGCATGGAGACCGGGCGCAGCCGGACCAAGCCGGCGGAACCGGCCAAACCGGCCCCGACCGCCGGCGCGCCCTCCGCGGCCCCCAGCTCCTCCGGCCAGGTCGAGGACGGCGACGGAGAATAGACAGATGCCCGATGCGGTCTCCGTCCCGCCAACCGCGCCCAAGAAGCCGACGACCATCACCCTCCACGGCCGAACCCGGACCGACGAGTACGCCTGGCTGAAGGACGAGAACTGGCAGGAGGTGATGCGCGATCCGGACAAGCTGGACCCGGATATCCGCGCCTATCTGGAAGCCGAGAACGCGTACACCAAGGCCCTGCTCGCCGGGACCGAAGACCTTCAGGCGCTGCTGTTCGGCGAGATGAAGGGACGGATCAAGGAAGACGATTCCTCGGTCCCCGCCCCCGACGGCGAATTCGAGTACTTCACCCGTTACGAGACCGGCGGGCAGCACCCGCTGTTCTGCCGCCGGCGCACCTGCGGCACGGGAGACGGCGAGGTGCTGCTTCACGGCGACAAGGAAGCCGAAGGCCTGTCCTTCTTCCGGGTCGGCGGCTGCGAACATTCCACGGACCATGCGCGGCTGGCCTATGCGCTCGACACCAACGGCTCGGAGATTTTCACCGTCAAGATCCGCGACCTGGCGTCCGGCGGCGATCTCGATGACCGGATTCCCGATTGCAGCGGCAATATCGTCTGGGGAAACGACGGCGAGACCCTCTACTACACGGTCCTCGACGACAACCACCGCCCCTACCGGGTCAACCGGCACCGGGTGGGCGCCGGGGCGGGCGACGACGTCACGGTCTACGAGGAGACCGACCCGGGCTTCTTCGTCGCGGCGGGAAAGAGCCAGAGCGGCAAATTCGTGGAGATCTCCGCCCACGACCACACCACCTCGGAGGTGCATCTGATCGATGCCGACGATCCGGACGCCGGGCCGGCGGTCGTCGCGCCCCGCGATTCCAACGTCGAATACGACATCGCCCATGTGGGCGAGATGCTGTTCATCCGCACCAATGCGGACGATGCCGTCGACTTCAAGGTCGTCGAGGCGCCGCTCGGCGCACCGGGGCGGGAGAACTGGACCGATGTGATTGCGCACCAACCCGGCCGGTTCATTCGTTCGATTTTGGAATTCGGCGGCCACCTTGTCCGGCACGAGCGCGTCGACGGCCTCCCCCGGATCGTCGTTCGCGAACTCGCGTCCGGCAGCGAACACGCCATCGCCTTCGATGAAGAGGCCTACGAGTTGGGCGTGATCCCGGGCTATGAATTCGACACCGACATTCTGCGGTTCACCTATTCGTCCATGACCACGCCGCGGCGGACCTTCGATTACCGGATGGGGGACCGCACCCGCGAGCTTCGGAAGGAGCAGGAGGTGCCGAGCGGACACCAAGCGGGCGACTACGTGACCCGGCGCATATTCGCCGAACGGCCCGACGGCGCCCGGGTGCCGATCTCCGTCCTGCACGCCAGGGATACGCCCCTGGACGGCTCGGCGCCGGCGCTGCTCTACGGCTACGGCTCCTACGGCATGTCCATGCCGGCGAGCTTCTCGACCAACCGCCTGAGTCTCGTCGACCGGGGCTTCGTCTACGCCATCGCGCATATCCGGGGCGGCACCGAGAGGGGCTATCAGTGGTACCTGGACGGCAAGCTGGCCAAGAAGAAGAACACCTTCGAGGACTTCGCCGCCGCCGGGGAAAAGCTCGCCGAGGAAGGTTTCAGCTCCGCCGGCCGGATCGCCATCCACGGCGGCAGCGCGGGCGGGATGCTGGTCGGGGCAGCGGCCAACATGCGCCCCGATCTCTGGGGCGCGGTGGTCGGCGAAGTGCCCTTCGTCGATGTGCTCAATACCATGTGCGACAAGGACCTGCCGCTGACGCCGCCGGAATGGCCCGAATGGGGCAACCCGCTGGAAAGTAAAGAGGCCCATGACTACATCGCCTCCTATTCGCCCTACGACAACGTCGAGGCCAAGGACTACCCGCCGATCTTCGTCACCGCCGGGATCAGCGATCCCAGGGTCACCTACTGGGAGCCGGCAAAATGGGTGGCCAGGCTCAGGGAACTCAAGACCGACGACAATCCGCTGATGCTGCGGACCAACATGGAGGCCGGTCATGCCGGCGCCGCCGGGCGCTTCGACCGCCTGGACGAGGTGGCGATGGTCTATGCGTTCCTGCTCGGCGTACTCGGCAAGGCGTAGCGGCGGGCGGCGAAAAGCAGGCGATCATGGACCCCATCAGTCAGGGCATTGTCGGCGCGGCGCTGCCGCAGGCCGCCTCCCGCAGGAAATCGGTGGTTTTGGCCGGATTGGTCGGTTTTGGCGCCGGGCTGCTGGCGGATGCGGACGTATTCATCCGCTCCTCGACCGATCCCCTGCTGGCGCTCGAGTATCACCGCCATTTCACCCATTCGATTTTCTTCATTCCGTTCGGCGGATTGATTGCGGCGGCGATCGTTCATCTCGTGCTCCGGCGATGGTGGCGATTGCCGTTCCGCCGGACCTTCATGTACGCCACCCTCGGTTACGCCACCCATGGGCTGCTCGATTTCGCAACCTCCTACGGCACCATGCTGTTCTGGCCGTTCAGCGACCTGCGCCTGTCGGCCAGTATCATCTCCGTCATCGATCCGCTGTTCACGGTCCCGATCGCGGTCCTCGTCGGCTCGGCTATGGCCTGGAAGTCGCCCAATCTCGGCCGCCTCGCCTGCGCCTGGGCGGTCTTTTACCTGTCGCTCGGCACGCTCCAGTACTTCAATGCGAGGGCGATGGCCGCGGACCTGGCGGCCGCCCGGGGGCATGTGCCGGGAGACATTACGGTCAAACCGAGCATTGGCAACATCTTGGTCTGGAAGACCATCTATACGGTGGATGACCGGTATTACGTGGATGCGGTCCGGGCCGGAATCGCACCCCGGATCTACCCGGGCACCTCGATCGCCAAACTCGACACCCGGCGCGACTTCCCCTGGCTCGATCCCGAGAGCCAGCAATACAGGGACCTGAACCGTTTCGCCTGGTTCAGCCAGGGTTATGTCGCCCTCGATCCCAAGGTGCCCAACACGGTGATCGATGTCCGCTATTCCTTTCTGCCCAACACGGTCGATCCCTTGTGGTCGGTCGAGTTATCCCCGGCCGCAGGGCCCGGCGATCACGTGAAGTGGGACGGGGAACGGGAGGACGGCCGGCCGCGCATCGGCGAAATGTGGCGGATGATCGTCGGCGGTTGATCCAGATGAATTCGCCTCGCTAAACTGTCCTGCGAGGGAGGGGATCATGGCCCAATCCAATATCGAGGTGACACCGCTGGCCGGCTCCATGGGCGCCCTGGTTTCGGGATGCGACCTGTCGGGCGGCCTCGACAACCGGACGTTCGACGCCATCCACCGGGCGTTCACCGATCATCTGGCGATCTTCTTCCCGGACCAGCGGCTGACCCCGGAAACCATGAGCCGGTTCGTCGCCCGCTTCGGGGAGCCCCTGCCCCACCCCTACATGAAGCCGCTGGAGGGCGCGCCGGCGGTCCATGAGCTTCGCAAGAAGCCCGAGGAAAGCCATGTCTTCGGCAATCTCTGGCACATGGACTTCACCAACCTGCCCCGGCCGTCGCTGGCCAATTCGCTCTATGCCCGCGAAATCCCGACCCACGGCGGCGATACGCTGTTCACCAACATGTACATGGCCTACGAGGCCCTGTCGGACGGCATGAAGGAGATGCTCGGCGGCATGAACGCCGTCCACGGATTTCCCGAGACCTACAAACGGAATGTCGCCCGCGAGGAAGCCAAGACAGGCGTCACCAAGGTGGATGCCGACACCATCGCCTACCGGGACAACTATGACAGCGAGGTCATCCATCCGGTGATCCGGGTGCACCCGGAGTCGGGCCGGAAGGTGCTCTACGTCAACCCCGGCTTCACCCTGCGCCTGGAAGGAATGACCGAGGAAGAGAGCAAACCCATATTGGACTACCTCTATGCCCACGCGGTGCGTCCCGAATTCACCTTCCGCAACAGATGGCAAGTGGACATGCTGGGTATCTGGGACAATCGCTGTTCCATGCACTACGCCATGAACGACTACCCCGGACAAACCCGGGTCATGCACCGGATGGTGGTGCTGGAGCTCGAGGAACCGTCAGGGCTGGCCAATTAGGCCGCGCAGTTGGCGTCCATGCCGCGCGCCAGGGCCGGCACCACATGATCGTCCATGAGTTCCGACATGGCCCACCAATAGCCTTCCTGCCGGGAATGGCGGCCGGGATCGGACAGGATCACGACGCTCGCCTCGAGGCTCGGGATCACATAGAGAAACTGGCCGCCGAAGCCCCGGGCGTAATAGGCGGTGTGCCCGCAAATCCGGCGCATGAACCAGCCGTAGCCGTAAGCGTGGCCGGTCCACCGCGACGCCGTCCGGGGCTCCCAGGACTGCCTGATCCAATTTTCGGAAAGCACGCGGCGGCCCTCGTGCAGTCCGCCGTTCCGATAGAGTTCGCCGATGGCCAGGAGCGCCCTGGGGCTGAGCCCCATGTTGTTGCCGCCGAAATAAATGCCCTGGGGATCGGTTTGCCATTTGGG
This sequence comes from uncultured Rhodospirillaceae bacterium, assembly GCA_964620095.1. GTDB lineage: Bacteria > Pseudomonadota > Alphaproteobacteria > Rhodospirillales > UBA2165 > JAJDXO01. The sequence continues at coordinate 5,002 of CAZUGT010000210.1, forward strand.
GATGGAGATGCCGAGAGGCCTGGCGAGCCATTCGTTGGCCAGCGCCCAGGTGCTTTTGCCCGACACCCTGGTCAGCAGCGCCGACATCACGTGGGAGTTTCCCGTCGAATAGAGCATGGCGCCGCCGGGCTCGCCGATGAAAGGCCGTGTGAGCGCGAACGACACCCAATCCCTGGATCGGACCCAACGGCCGTAGTTGCGCCCGGAGGTGCGTTCGAGGCCGGTTTGCATGGAGAGGAAATTGCCGACGGTGACGGTCTCGAGCCTGGGATCGGCGCCCGCCGGCAAGGGCATCAGCTCGGCCAGCGGCTGGTCGGCGCTTTCGATCAGCCCCCGGTCGATGGCCATGCCCACCAGGGCGGATATGATGGTCTTGGCGACCGACTTGATGTTGGCGGTCCGCTCGACGCTATGGCCGTCGGCGGCATGGCTGACAACCGTTTCGCCGTCCTCGGCGATCATCAGCGAATGGAGCCGGGGCAGTTCCCGCGCGCGTTCGACAACCCCCGCGAACCGGGCCTCGTCCGCGAATGCCGGGAGCGCGACGAGAAGGGAAGCGGCGAACGCGATCCATGTCGGAGGCCGTCTCATGTGAGACACATTGCAAACCGCCGCCGAACGCACAACTCACAAATCCGAAACCGGGCTGATAGTATCCGATCGAAATTCGGGAGTTCGCTCATGAGAAAACCAATCTCCGCTCTTTGGCTCGCCGCATTTGCCTTGGTGTTGGACTCGGGCGCGGCCGCCGCCTCGGAGCAGCACCTGCGCCTCGTCGACCGCCTCGACCGGCCGCAGGACGGGTACTGCATCGACATTCCGGGCACCCCCGGCAATCTGCGCACGGACATCCCGTTGTTCGCCCACAATTGTAAGGCCGGGCTGCCGCCGGACGCCGCCGTCGTGTTTACGCCGGAAGGCCATATCCGGTTTCCTGGGCCCGACAAGTGCGTGACCATCGCCGGGGTGAACCGGGGCGCCCTGCCGGGCGCCGCCGCGATGCTCGCCGATTGCGGCGCCTCGTCCATGTTCTTCAACGCGGCCAATTTTCAGCGTTTCGAACTGAAAGAGGACGGCAAGCTGGTCCTCGGGAATTCCAACCTGTGCCTCGCGGTCGGGCCCGCCTCCGCCGCCACCTATTCGAGCGCCGACCGCTGGCGCACCCTGTTCGTGGACGATTGCGATACGGCGGATGCGAAGTTCTCCCGCTGGGAGTTCGTGACGCCGTAAGGCGGCCAGCCACCCG
>CAZUGT010000211.1:0-2026 GCA_964620095.1 uncultured Rhodospirillaceae bacterium
CCATTGCTGTCCGGTTTAACTTCGGAACGGGCTCCGCGCCGATGGTCTGGGACAAGGCGGGCGGTGTCGTCATCCTCCGGCACCACCCCAATCGTCGTCATGGCCGGACTTGTTCCGGCCATCCACGTCCCTCCGCCGCCCGGCTCCTACCTGAACCCGAGAAGCTGCGCCGGCAGCCAGAGCACCATTTGCGGGAAATAGCCGACGATCGCGAGACAGACCAGCTGCAGGAGGATGAAGGGAACCACGCCCGAGAACATGTGGCGCAGCGTGATCTCCGGCGGGCTGATGCCGCGCAGGTAGAAGATCGCCGGCGCCATCGGCGGGGTCAGGTAGCTGGTCTGGATCACCACCAGGAACATGACGCAGAACCAGACCGGATCGAACCCCATCGACTGGACGATCGGCATGAAGACCGGGATGAAGATCAGCAGCACCGAGATCCAGTCCAGCACGAACCCGGCGGCGAAGCAGATGAACAGGAACACGGCGAGCGTCACCCAGGGCGCGAGCGCGGCCTGCGCGATGAGGTCCTGCGCCAGCGCGATCCCGCCAGCGGCGACGAACACGCCGGCGAACATGTTGCCGCCGAGCAGGATCAGGAAGATCATGCAGGTGACCTTGAGCGTCTTCAGCACGGCCTCGTTCAGCACCGTAAGGCTGAACTGGCGATAGAGGATCGCCAGGATCATCGAGCCCAGCGCGCCCAGCCCGGCGGCCTCGGTGGGCGCGGCGAGACCGAACATGATCGAGCCCAGCACGGCGGTGATCATGGCGACCGGCGGGGCGAGGGCGATCAGGGTGATGCGGATGCGCTCGATCAGCGGCGGTTCGTCGTCCGACGGCGGAATTCTCGGCCCAGCCTTCGGGTCGAGCGTGCAGCGGACCAGGATATAGGCAATGTAGAGCCCGGCCATCAGCAGGCCGGGGAACACCATGCCGACGAACAGGTCGCCGACCGAGACGTCGGCCACGGGTCCCAGCACGACCACGACCACCGACGGCGGGATGATCGTCCCCAGCGAGCCGCCGGCGCAGATGGTGCCGGAGATCAGCCCCTTGTTGTAGCCCAGCTTCATCATGGCCGGGATCGCCATCATGCCGATCACGGCCTCGACCGCGCCGATGATTCCGGTGGCGGCGGCGAAAACGGCGCTCATCGCGATGGTGGCGATGGCGAGCCCGCCCGGCAGGAAGCCGAGCCAGATCTGCATGACGCGGAACAGCCGCTCGGCGATTGCGGAGCGCTCCAGCATCGCGCCCATGAAGATGAACAGGGGGACGGCGGCCAGCATCGAGGCCGTGGAGATTCCGAGCAGCCGGTCGAAGAAGATCGAACCGATCGCTTCCCCGAAAGTGCCGATGCCGAACAGCAGGGCGACTGCCGCCAGGCTGAACGAGACCGGCATGCCCAGGAAGATGAAGAGAAACAGCGCCGGGAACATCAGCGCTGCGGTCAGGCCTCCGCTCATCCGCCCCTCGCCGGGCCCGATGCCGTCCCAGATGCAGTCCCAGATGCAGTCCCAGATGCAGTCATGGGGATCAATGGGCCTCGGACCGGTCGGGCCGGCGCACCCTGTCGGGCGCCCGGATGCCGATGCCGTGGCGGACCGCTTCGGCGACGGCCTGCAGGCAGAAGCAGACCAGCCCCAGCGCGATCCCGGCGTAGAACGGCCAGATGACCGGCGCCCAGGGGCTCACCGGCTCCAGCTCGCCGGTCAGGAAGGCGATCACGGCGTTCTTCGTCGCCAGATAGGCCAGAACGCCGAAGATCGGCAGAATGAAGCCGACATAGAACACGAGATTGAGCCCATGCTGAATCCGCACCGGCAGGCGCGAGGACAGGAAATCGATCCGGACGTGGAGATTCTTCGACAGCGCCAGCCCGGCGCCGAGCAGGAAGATCGTGCCGTTCAGCATGTAGGAGATGTCGTAGGACCAGACCGTCGGCGGCCTGGCCATGGCGATGATCGCCCTTCTGGTCGCGGCGATGTTCTACGAGGTGGTCGCGCGCTACGCGTTCCAG
>CAZUGT010000212.1:0-47768 GCA_964620095.1 uncultured Rhodospirillaceae bacterium
GCCGACCACCCACGCGGAGCCCACCTATGTGGAGGAAGGCGTGGTGCATTACTGCGTCACCAACATGCCGGGCGCCGTGGCCCGCACGTCGGCCCGGGCACTCAACAACGCCACCCTGCCCTTCGTGGTGGCGCTGGCCAACAAGGGGCACGTCCAGGCAATGCGGGACGACCCGCACCTCCTGAACGGCCTCAACGTGCACAACGGCCGGGTGACCTACGAGGCGGTGGCCAAGGACCTGAACTACGATTACCAGCCGCCGGACGAGGCGCTGAAGGGGGATAGGACGCCGTGACGGATGCCAGAATGCGCGTCGTCGAGGGGGACATCACCGCCCTCATGGTCGACGCCGTCGTCAATGCCGCCAACGAGGAATTGCTCCCGGGCGGCGGGGTGTGCGGCGCCATCCACGCGGCGGCGGGCCCGGGCTTGGCCGAAGAATGCGCGGCCATTGGCCGCTGCCCGGCGGGCGACGCGCGGATCACCGGCGGCCATGACCTGCCGGCCGGGCACGTCATCCATGCGGTGGGCCCGGTGTGGGAGGGTGGCGGCAAGGGGGAGCCGGAATTACTGGACGGAGCGTATCGTAATTCCATGGTGCTGGCGGCGGAAAACGGCCTCAAATCCATCGCTTTTCCGGCCATATCCACGGGCATTTTCGGCTATCCCCCGGACCTGGCGGCGAAGACCGCCATCGAGGCCGTGTCGGCGGCCCTGGCTGACCATGACGGCATCGAGGAGGTCGTTTTCTGCTGTTTCGACGGCGCCACGGCGGAGATTTACCGCCGGCTGCTCGCCGCCCCATAACCAGGGGCATCCAGAACATTCACCACAGAGGCACAGAGTTCACCGAGGAGGAACGATTAACTCCTGCTATCTCGCTGTCTCACCGTCTCTGTGGTTCAAGAAGCCGTCATGCCCGTGCTTGACACGGGCATCCACGTTTCGGGCGCATCGCGGTTGCCGCACGCCGTTCACCATCGGCCGCTGACCATCGGTTCCGGCCGTGATAGACTGCCGGGAATTCATTTGTCTACAGGCCCGCCTGCGTGAACGACCCCGCCCCGAAGCAAGACCCCTCCGACGAAGCCCCGGCCCGGCCGGCGGGCAAGGGCGAGGTGACGCCGATGATGGCCCAGTACCTGGCCATCAAGCGGGACAATCCCGGCTGTCTCTTGTTCTACCGCATGGGGGACTTCTACGAGCTGTTCTTCGACGATGCGGTGGAGGCGGCCGCCGCCCTCGATATCGCGCTGACCAAGCGGGGCAGGCATCTGGGCGACGACATCCCCATGTGCGGGGTGCCGGTCCATAGCCACGAGACCTATCTCCAGCGCTTGATCCGCAAGGGCTTCAAGGTCGCCATCTGCGAGCAGGTGGAGGATCCGGCGGAGGCCAAAAAGCGGGGCGCCAAGGCGGTGGTCGAGCGGGCCGTGGTGCGCACCATTACCGCCGGCACCCTCACCGAAGACACGTTGCTGGACGCCAAGCGCAACAATTTCATCGCCGCGCTGGCCGAGGTGCAGGGTTCCTTCGGGCTCGCCTGGCTCGACATGTCCACCGGGGACTTCCGCCTCCAGACCGTGGGCGCGCCTGGGGACCGCACCTCGAGCGGCCCGAGGACGGGCTTCGCGCTGGGCTCGGCGCTGGCGCGGCTCGGCCCCGGCGAAGTGGTGATTCCGGACAGGATTTTCGGCCGGGAGGACGTGGCCGATGACCTGGACCCCTGGCGCGACGCCATGACCCCCCTGCCCGCCAGCCGCTTCGACAGCGCCGGCGGCGAGCGGCGCCTGAAGGCGCTGTTCGGCGTACAGGCCCTCGACGCCTTCGGGGCGTTCAGCCGGGCCGAGCTCGCCGCCGGCGGGGCGCTGATCGATTACGTGGAGCTTACCCAGCAGGGCCGGCTGCCCAGGATCGCCCGGCCCCGGCGCCTGTCCGAAGGGGCGGTGCTGGAGATCGACGCGGCGACCCGGCGCAATCTGGAGCTTGCCCAGACCATGGCGGGCGAGCGGGCGGGCTCGCTCCTCGGCGTCATGGACCGCACGCAGACCGGGGCCGGGGGCCGGCTGCTCGCCGCCCAGCTAGCCGCGCCGGTGACCGACCTGGACCGGATCAACGGGCGTTTGGACCGGGTACAGCATTTCCACGACGATCACGGCCTCCGGGCCGGCATTCGCGAACGGCTGGCCCAATGTCCCGACCTGGAGCGCGCCCTGTCGCGCCTTTCCCTCGGGCGTGGGGGCCCACGGGATCTGGCGGCCATCCGCGACGGCCTGGAGCTGGCGGGCGCCCTGCGCGAAACGTTGGAGGCGGGCGCCATGCCGGCATCCCTCTCGGGCCCGGTGAGTGATCTCGGCGCCCACGGGGAACTGGTGGACCATCTCCGCCGGGCGCTGGCCGACGAATTGCCGCTCTCGGCCAAGGACGGCGGGTTCATCGCGCCCGGGTTCGCGCCCGGCTTCGACGAGCTGAAGGGTCTCCGCGACGAAAGCCGGAAGATGATCGTTGGGCTGCAGGACAGGTACGTCCAGGAAACCGGCATCGCCAACCTCAAGATCAAGCACAACAACGTGCTGGGCTATTTCGTCGAGGTGACGGCGAAAAACGCCGACGCCATGCCGCCAAGTGGAGAAGGTGGCGAGGACTCGCCCTTCATTCACCGCCAGACCATGGCCAACGCGGTGCGCTATTCGACGGTGGAGCTGTCCGATCTCGAAGGCCGGATCGCCAGCGCCGCCGACAAGGCCCTCGCCCTGGAGCTGGAACTGTTCGCCGGTTTGGCCGGTCGGGTGATGTCCTGCTCGGAAGACATCGCCCTCGCCGCCCGGGCCCAGGCCGCCATCGACGTGGCGTCGTCGCTGGCCGAGCTCGCCGTCGATAGGCGGTATCAGCGCCCCCAGGTGGACGGGTCCAGGGATTTCGAGATCACCGGCGGCCGCCATCCGGTGGTCGAGCAGGCCCTCGTCCGCTCGGGCGGATCGGCGTTCGTCGCCAACGATTGCGCTCTCTCCGGGGCGGATCGGATATGGCTCCTCACCGGGCCCAACATGGCGGGCAAGAGCACGTTCCTGCGCCAGAACGCGCTGATCGCCGTGATGGCCCAGATGGGCTCCTTCGTTCCCGCCGAGGCCGCCCGCATCGGCGTGGTCGACCGGCTGTTCAGCCGGGTCGGGGCCGGCGACGATCTCGCCCGCGGACGCTCCACCTTCATGGTCGAGATGGTGGAGACCGCCGCCATTCTCGCCCAATCCACGGACCGCTCCCTGGTGATCCTCGACGAGATCGGGCGCGGCACCGCCACGTTCGACGGGCTCTCCATCGCCTGGGCGGTGGTCGAGCACCTGCACGAGGTGAACGGCTGCCGGACCCTGTTCGCCACCCACTATCACGAGCTCACCAACCTGTCCGCCCGGCTGGACGCGCTCACCTGCCACGCCATGCGGGTCAAGGAGTGGAAGGGCGATGTGGTGTTCCTCCACGAGGTGACGCCGGGGGCCGCCGACCGGTCCTACGGCATCCATGTGGGCCGCCTCGCCGGCCTGCCCGGCGCGGTGGTGGGCCGCGCCGAGGAGGTGCTGAAGGCGCTGGAGGAGGAAAAGCAGACCGGGGCGGTGACCAGGCTCGCCGACGACCTGCCCCTGTTTTCGGCGGCCGCGGCGGACAACGAGCCGGACGAGCCCTCTGAACTGGAGCAGGCGCTCGCCGCCGCCGCCCCCGACGAGCTATCGCCCAAGGAGGCCCTGGAGCTGGTCTACCGGCTGAAGGAGTTGTTGAAGGGGTGATTGGGCATGTGGGTCCGGGACCGGTTCCGCGTGCCAAATGCGGCCCCCAACGGTATAAAGTGGGGGTATTGTGAGCGTGAAAACAAGGATGACCGCCCGCCCATGAACGAGATTGCCCGCCGCCGGGATTTGATCGACCGCCGCGCCCTGCTGGCGCGGATGGACGAGGCCGTGGGCGATGACGGCTACTCGGCGGCCGTCCGGGCCGAGGTGCTGGAAATTCTTAAACAGGAGCTGGCCGACGGGTACGGCGAGGTGGAGCGGCGCTTCGAAGCCGACGGACGGGGCGAGGCGGCGGTCCGCGCCAACGCCTACGTCATCGATCAGTTGGTCCGGGTGATTTTCGACTTCGCCACCGCCCACGCCTATCCGGTCGCCACCCGGACCACCGGCGAGGAGATTTCCATCGCCGCCGTCGGCGGCTACGGGCGGGGCCAGCTGGCGCCCCATTCCGACATCGATTTGTTGTTCCTGCTGCCCTACAAGCAGACCCCCCGCGTGGAGCAGGTGGTCGAGTACATGCTCTACCTGTTGTGGGACCTGGGGCTCAAGGTGGGCCACGCGACCCGCTCGGTGGACGAATGCCTCCGGCTCGCCAAGGACGACGTCACCATCCGCACCAGCCTGCTGGACGCCCGCTGGCTGTGGGGCAATCAGAAACTGTTCTTCGAGTTCGAGTCGCGTTTCCAGGACGACCTGGTGAGCGGCACCGGGCCGGCATTCGTCGAGGCCAAGCTGGCCGAACGGGACGGGCGCCACGAGCGCATGGGCGATTCCCGCTATGTGGTCGAGCCCAACATCAAGGAGGGCAAGGGGGGCCTGCGCGATCTTCAGACCCTCTACTGGATCGCCAAATACCTCTATCAGGCCAACGAGGTGCCGGACCTGGTCGAGGCCGGCGTCTTCACGCCCCAGGACGGGGAGCGGTTCCAGAGCGCCGACAATTTCCTTTGGACGGTGCGCTGCCACATTCACTACAAGACCGGGCGCGCCGAGGAGCGCCTGACCTTCGATGTCCAGAACGCCATCGCCGAACGCATGGGCTATGCCGACACGGACGGCGCGCTCGGCGTCGAGCGGTTCATGAAGGCCTACTTCCTGGTCTCCAAGGACGTGGGCGATCTCACCCGGGTGCTGTGCGCGGTGCTCGAGGATCAGCACAAGAAACGCCGGTTCTTCAAACTGCCCGGCCTGCCCCGGCGGCGGTCGAACGTGGAGGGTTTCAGCGTCGACGGCGGCCGCCTCGCCGTCACCGACGACGACACCTTCCGGAAAGACCCGGTCAAACTGCTGCGGCTGTTCCACGAAGCGCACATGCACGACCTGGACATCCACCCCAACACCCTGCGCCTGGTCGCCAGCCAGCTGGACCTGGTGGATGACGGTCTCCGCGGCGATCCGGAAGCCAACCGGCTGTTCCTGGAAATCCTGTGCTCCAGGAAGAACCCCGAGGACGGGCTCCGGCAGCTGAACGAAAGCGGCGTGTTCGGCGAGTTCGTTCCCGATTTCGGCCGGGTCGTCGCCCAGATGCAGTACGACATGTACCACACCTATACGGTGGACGAGCACACCATCCGGGCGATGGGCATTCTGCACAAGATCGAGACCGGCGACTTCGTCGAGGAAACGCCCAACGTCACCGCCGCGATCAAGGAAATCCAGTCCCGCCGCGCCCTGTACGTCGCGGTATTCCTCCACGATATCGCCAAGGGACGGGGCGGCGACCATTCGGTGCTCGGCGAGGAGGTGGCGAACGAACTGTGTCCCCGCTTCGGGATGACCGAGGAGGAGACCGAGACCGTCGCCTGGCTGGTGCGCCAGCATCTGCTGATGAGCCACATCGCGTTCAAGCGGGATATCGACGATCCCCGCACGGTGCTGGATTTCGTCGACGTGGTGCAGTCGGTGGAGCGCCTCAGGCTCCTCGCCGTCCTCACCGTCGCCGACATCAAGGCGGTCGGGCCGACCACCTGGAACAACTGGAAATCGGGCCTGCTCCGGGGCCTGTATCTCCGGGCGCTGGAGGTGATGTCCGGCGACATGATGAGCGAAAACCGGACGCGGCGGATCGAGGCCGCCAAGAACCAGCTTCGCGAAGCCGCCGCCGATTGGGACCAGACCCAGCTGGAGGACCACATCTCCAAGGGATATCCGGCCTACTGGCTGGCCTATGACTGCGGCACCCACCTCCGGCACGCGGAGATCGTCCGCGAGGCCAAGCAGCGCGGTCTGACGCTCCACATCGATACCCGGATCGACGACGAGTTCGATTTCACCGAGATTACCATCTACATCCCCGACCACCCCGGCCTGTTCAACCGGATCGCCGGCGCCATGGCGCTCGCCGGCGCGACTATCATGGACGCCAAGATCGTCACCATGTCGGACGGGATGGCGCTCGACAGCTTCTCCATCCGCGACGCCCAATCCGGCGCCTTCAGCGAACCGGCCAAGCTCCAGCGCCTCTATACCCGGCTCGAGGACGGGCTCGCCGGCAAGTACAATCCGGCCGAGGAACTGGCCAAGAGCCCGGAGAGCATTCTCGGGCGCCGCCAGCAGTACTTCAACGTGGCTCCCCGGGTGTTGATCGACAACCGGGCCTCGAGCACGGATTCGGTGATCGAGGTCAACGGCCGGGACAGGCCCGGCTTCCTGCACGATGTGACGGCGGCGCTGCTGAAGCTCGGCCTCAAGATCTCCAGCGCCCACATCCTGACCTACGGCGAGCGGGCGGTGGACGTGTTCTATGTCAAGGATGTGTTCGGGCTCAAGATCACCCACGACGACAAGATCGAGGAAATTCGCGAGCGCCTGATGGAGGCGGTCGGCGATGCGAAAAACGGCGAACGCGCGAACACCGGGGACGAAACGGTTGAAGCGGCGGAATAGGCGCCACAATTTTGCCCGCATTGACCGCTAAACCGGCCAGCTAAACCGGCCAGCCCCATCGGCCAAGGACCCGAGACGTTTCGTCCGTGATTCAATCATGAACCTTCTCAGCTCCATCCTCACCGTCGGCGGCCTGACCATGGTCAGCCGGGTTCTGGGGTTCGTCCGGGACATTCTGATCGCGGCGATCGTCGGGGCGACCGGCGTGGGCGATGCGTTCTTCGTCGCCTTCAAGCTGCCCAATCTGTTCCGGCGGCTGTTCGCCGAGGGCGCCTTCGCATCCGCCTTCGTGCCCATCTTCGTCCGCAAGCTGGTGGCCGAGGACGAGGCGCCGGCGAGGAAATTCGCCGAGGAGTCTCTCGCGGTTCTGTTTGTTGTGCTCGCCCTGGTGACGGCGCTCGCCGAAATCGCCATGCCGTGGCTGATGCGGGGGTTGGCGCCGGGGTTCCTGGACGAGCCGGAGAAGTTCGACCTCACCGTCTGGCTGACGCGGATCACCTTCCCCTACCTGCTGTTCATTTCGCTGGTATCGCTGCTCGCCGGAGTGCTGAACTCGGTCGGAAAGTTCGCCGCCGCCGCGGCGACGCCGGTGTTGCTCAATCTCTCGTTGATCGGGTTCCTGCTCGTGGCCGCGCCGGTGTTGCCCAGCCCCGCTCATGCCCTGGCCTGGGGGGTCTTCGCCGCCGGGGTCGTCCAACTGGCGTGGCTGTATTGGGCGGCGTCGCGCGCCGGGTTCGCGCTCCGGCTGAATTGGCCGAGGCTCACCGGCGATGTCCGGCTGCTGTTCCGGCGCATCGTGCCGGTGGCCCTGGGCGCCGGCGTCTACCAGATCAACCTTGTGATCGACATGATCATCGCCTCCCTGCTGCCGAGCGGCTCGATTTCGTACCTGTTCTTCGCCGACCGGGTGACCCAGCTTCCGCTGGGCGTCATCGGGGTCGCTGTGGGCACGGCGCTGCTGCCCATGCTCAGCCGTCAATTGCGGGCCGGCGAGGACGCGGCGGCCATGCATTCGCAGAACCGGGCGCTCGAATTTTCGCTCTTGCTGACGATCCCGGCCGCCATCGCGCTGGCCATCATCGCCGGGCCCGTCATCGCCGCCCTGTTCCAGCGGGGCGCCTTCACAGCCGAACAGGCGAGCGCCACCGCCGCCGCGCTGGCGGTCTACGCCTGGGGCCTGCCGGCCTATGTTCTGGTCAAGGCGCTGGCGCCCGGCTTCTTCGCCCGCGGCGATACCAAGACGCCGGTGATCATATCGGTGGCGGCCATGGCGGTGAATGTGGGTCTCAGCCTGGCCTTGATCGGGCCGTTCCTGCATGTGGGGATCGCCGCCGCCACTGCGGTCTCGAGTTGGCTCAATGCGGGCGCGCTCGGGATCGTGCTGTGGCGCCGCGGCCATTTCGAGCCCGACGCGCGGCTCAAGGCCCGCCTCGCGCGGACCATCGCCGCCGGTGCGGTCATGGGAGCCGGGCTCTACTGGGGGTCCGGGGCGCTGGCCGGGCTGGTTGCGGGACCGGAACTCGACCGCACTCTGGCTCTCGCGGTCCTCGTCGGCGGCGGGCTCGTTGTATTCGCTCTCGCGGCGATGGCCTCGGGCGCCGCCCGGCCCGCCGACTTGAGGAGTTTCCTCAAGCGTGCCGACTCCCAAGCTTGACCCCCAAGCTTGACCCCCAAGCTTGACCCCCAAGCTTGACCCATGACGGCCGGGACGCCATAACACCGCCGCTTCTTGGCGCATTTTTGAGAGTTTCCATGTCCCGCATCTTTTCCGGCGTCCAGCCCACCGGCGATCTGCATCTCGGCAACTATCTCGGCGCGCTGCGCAACTGGGTGGCGCTGCAGAACGAGTACGAGTGCATCTATTGCGTCGTCGACCTGCATGCGATTACCCAGTGGCAGGACCCGAAGGAGCTGCCGGCGAACACGCGGGAGGTGACCGCGGGTCTCATCGCCGCCGGGCTCGATCCCGAGACCAACATCATCTTCAACCAGTCCGCGGTTCCCGCCCATGCGGAGCTCGCCTGGATATTCAACTGCGTCGCGCGGCTGGGCTGGCTCAACCGGATGACCCAGTTCAAGGAGAAGGCCGGGAAGAACCGGGAGAACGCCTCGGTGGGCCTCTATGCCTACCCGAGCCTGATGGCCGCCGACATCCTCGCCTACAAGGCGACCCACGTGCCGGTGGGGGAGGACCAGAAGCAGCACCTGGAGCTCACCCGCGACATCGCCCAAAAATTCAACAACGACTTCGGGGTCGACTTTTTTCCTCTTGTCGAGCCGCTGATCCTCGGTGAGGCGACGCGGGTCATGTCGCTCCGGGACGGGTTGAACAAGATGTCCAAATCGGATCCGTCGGAAAATTCGCGGATCAACATGACCGACGATGCCGACACCATCGCCAGGAAGCTGAGGCGCGCCAAGACCGATCCGGATCCCCTGCCGGAGACCCCGGCGGGACTGGAGGAGCGCCCCGAAGCCCGCAATCTGCTCGGCATTTACGCGGCGCTTTCGGACAAGACGATGGAGGACGTGTGCCGGGAATTCGCCGGCGCCCAGTTCTCCCGGTTCAAGGAATCCATCACCGAGCTCGCGGTTTCGGTGTTGGCCCCCATCGGCGACGAAATGTCCCGGCTGACCGCCGATCCGGCCCATTTGGACCGGATTCTCGCCCGCGGCGCGGCCGAGGCATCCGGAATTGCGAAGCCGGTCCTCGACGACGTTTACGACATCGTCGGGTTGTTGCGCCCTGTCCCATAACTGCCTGATTTCAGGCGTATTTCAGCCGTATTTTGGGCGTCTCTCGGGCGCCGCGTTTCCGAACGGTCACGGTCTCGTTACAAAAAACGGCTGGCCCGGCGACCCCGGAATTGGGTATAAAAGCGGCGCTGGCAGGAATTCCGCGCGCGTTTCGCTACCAAAGAGCGCGGAGTTCGTTTCATGCCTGTGTTTTGCCGCTGGTGAGAAATTCGGATCCTCGGTCGTGACAGAGGCTACTAGGAAATCGGCCTTCGAAAAGACGGTCATCGGGTTTGTTGGGATGTGCGCCGTGGCTGCCATGGTGGCGGCGCTGCGCTATCCGCCGGCATCCGCGACCCTGTCACCCCGAGCTGAATTCAAGCTTGAAGACCCGGCATTCGAAGCCGCGCCGGGCGCGGCCGCCGCCTTGCCCCGGGGCGCCCAGCCGGGCGGCGCGCCGTTGCTGACGGTCAGCACCCTCGATCGCACCTTTGCCCAACTCGGCTACGACCTCGACCGGCTGCGGGACGGGGACGGGCTGGTGCCGAGGCACTTCGTTGCCGCCATGCCGAGCGATATGCGGGCGATCCGCGTGCCGGCCAAGCGGAAGGCGCTGTTCATCAAGACGGTGTTGCCGCTGATCCTTCAGGCAAACGACGAAATTCGCGCCGACCGCGCACGGCTCGAGCGGATTCTGGACCACAAGGGCGACCTGCCCGCGGTCGACCGGCTTTGGCTGGCGGCCAAGACGGAGGTTTACGAAGTAAAGCGCACTGATCTTAAGGGCCTGCGGACCCGCATGGACGTGATCCCGCCCTCGTTGGCGATCGCGCAGGCGGCGGAGGAAAGCGGTTGGGGCACCTCCCGGTTCGTGCGCGAGGGCAACGCGCTGTTCGGTCAGTGGACCTTCTCCGGCAACCGCCACATGGTGCCCCGGAAACGCGACGCCGGGCGCAAGCATCAGGTTCAGGCCTTTCCAAGCCTGATCGAGGGGGTCCGGGCGTACATGGAGAATCTCAATACCCACCGCGCCTACCGGGGATTTCGCGAATTGCGGTCGGTCCGGCGGGCCAAGTCGCAACCACTTCACGGCCTGGAATTGGCGACGACGCTGACCGGCTACTCCGAGCGCGGCGAAAAATACGTGGAGACGATTCAGGGATTGATCCGATTCAACCGGCTGCAGGCTCTTGACGGCGCGCGGCTTGGCGTCGCAACGGTTTCCCGCCGTTCGCCGGAACCCGCGATTTAAGAAATACCCTTAGCGTCTCGGAACCACGAACTGGATTCCAAGCCACCGCCACCGGCCTTGGCCGGCCGGCAACGTGCAATTGATCCGCGAGCGCCCGCCGGGCAACGGGCTGGTAAGCCTGAGCTCGACCCGCCTCGGGCCGAGTTGTTGGATATCCAGGCGGCCTTCGGTGGAGGCGAAGCATCCCAGCCGGGACAGGGGCCCCAAGTCTTCGGCGACGGTGAACCCGACTGCCGGCGGATTGTTCTCCCCGATCACCGTGTCGCTGGGCGTGACATCGGCGACCGGGACCGGCAGCGAGTTGATCAGCAGCCGGAACCGGCGCATCTCGCCGAACCGTTCGTTGAGCGCGAAGCGCGGCAGCCTGAACCGGTCTTGGCTTCCGTGAACGGCCCCGGACTGCTGGCCGAAGGCGGCCCGGTAGCCGGCGGCGCGAACCAGTTTCTCGACGCGGGTGCCGCCTTCGCCGAACGGGTAGGCGAAAAGGGCGGGGACCTTGCCGAGTTCGGCTTCGAATCGCCGGTTCGAGACGGTCAGCTCCCGTTCGTTTCGGGCGTCGTCATGTTCCGGCATGTGGTTGTGGGTCGCCGTGTGGGCGCCGATGGTCACGCCGCTGTCCCGCAACTCCCTGATCTGGTCCCACGACATGAAGCCCGGCAGCCGGTGGTCGATGGGGGCGGTGGCGATAAAGACGGTGAAGGGAAAGCCGGCCCGCTTCAGGCGCGGCCACGCCTCGGTGTAGATCGAGAGATATCCGTCATCGATGGTGATGCCGACCGCCCGGTCGGGGAGCGCGTCGCCTTTCCGGATGGCATCGATAATCGCCGGGACCGGCAGGACGTTGAACCCGCCGGTCCGAAGCTCCTTGAGGTGCGCCTCGAACTGCTCGAGCCGGATGTTGGTGGAGGGAAACTTGTCCTCACCGAACCGATGGTACATCACGATAACGGCGGAACCGGCGGCGCCGGCAGGCGCCGGCAACAGTGCCGTCACGGCAAGAACCAGCGCCGCGGCCCATACTCTGATCATCGGCGGAGCTTACCAGAGGGCAATCCGAGCGGGTATGTTTTTCGGGCCCGGATGCGCCTCACATCATGCCTTGCGGCAGCACCTCGTCCTTCAGCACCGGGTAGCGCCTGGCGTCGAACAGTTGATAGTGCCACCATTCATTGCGGTAGAAATCCCAGCCCGCCGTGGTCATGACGCCCATCAGGATCATGCGGTTTCGCTGGGCCTCGGCGCCGATGCCCAAAGCGCCGTGATGGGACCGGGGATCGAATTCGTCGAAACCCGTCCCCATGTCGAGCTCCTCCCCGGCGGCATCGACGAGGGTCAGATCGACCGCCACCCCGCGCGAATGGGGCGAGCCCTTGCGGGGATCGGCCAGAAATTCGGGGTCCGGCGTGTGGTCCCACAGGACGAACTGCGCCTCGGCGGGCCGGAAGGCGTCAAAGATCTTGATCCGATAGCCGAGTATCCGCGCGAGATCGCAGGCCCCCCGGAGAAGGTCCTCGGCGTCCGGATGGAGATAGCAGGCTGCCCGGCTGTAGACCGGCTTGCCGGTGAAGTTGTTGGCGGTGGCGTAGGCGATGTCCAGTTCGACGTCATGGGTCGCCGGCAGTATCTCGATCAGGTCGGGCATGGGGCTGGTCCGTTAAACTCGTCCGGGGAACGTGCAATTGGCGGGAGCCGATACTATAAGCTGCCGGGGAACAGGCGATACAGGCCTCATGACGACCATATTGGCATTTGATACATCCGCCGGCGCGTGTTCGGCCGCCGTTCGCTCGGGCGGAGAGACCCTGGCCGGGCGCTACGAAGAGCGCGCCCGCGGCCAGGCCGAAATTCTCATGCCCATGGTCGGAGAGGTCATCTCGGCGGCGGATCTTGCCTACTCGGATCTCGATCTGATCGCCGTGACGGTAGGCCCGGGGTCGTTCACCGGGATGAGGATCGGCATCGCCGCCGCCCGGGCCATGTCTCTCGCCGCCGGGATTCCGGTCCTGGGACTGACGACGCTCGAGGTGGTTGCAGCCGGCATCGACGGGACGGAGACCGGCACGCATCCGGTGCTGGCGTGCGTCGAAAGCAAACGGGAGGACATCTACGCGCAGCTGTTCGGCGCCGACAGGAAGCCGAAAACGGAGCCCATGGCCGCGACTCCGGCGGCGCTGGCCTCCGATTCGTCGATCGGCGGCGGCCTGATACTCGCTGGCAGCGCTTCCCGGCCGATGGCGGCGGCGCTCGAGGAGGCGGGACGCGAGTTCCGGATGGCGGACGGTCCGGCGGAGCCCCAGGCGGCGGTGGCCGCCCGGTTGGCCGAGGAACGCTGGACCCCGGGTGTTTCGTTGGCGCCCCTTGCGCCGCTCTATCTGCGCCCCCCCGACACCACCGGCCCCAAACCATGACCGGCGGGGCGGTGACCGGGTCCGGGTTGATCGTCGCAACGCCGGCCCATGCGGCGGCATTGGCGGAAATCCATCGGCTGTCTTTCGACGACGGGTGGAGTGCCGCCGGATTCGGGCGCATGCTCCGGCAACCCGACATGCTCGGCTTGGCGGCTCTGGATGCCGAAGACGCGGACAGGGTCTGCGGTTTCATCGTCTGCAGATTCGCCGTCCCGGAGGCTGAAATCGTCACGCTGGCGGTCCTGCCGGCGCGCCGCCGCCGGGGAATAGCCGGCCGGCTGATGACCGGCGCGGAGGAGTTTCTGCGCCGGTCCGGAATCAGGGAATGGTTTCTGGAGGTCGATGCCGGCAATCCGGCGGCAACCGCGCTCTACGAACTCACCGGGTTCACGGGCGTCGGGACAAGAATCGGCTACTACCGGTCGAATGCCGGCCGCCGGGATGCGCTGATCATGAGGAAAGAACTGATTTGACCGTGGACATTGTAATTCAAGGAAAGCCCCGCGACTATTCGTTCGGATGATTACTTGCGCCTTTATTCTTGATTCGCCGCATTTGCAAAACTATATACATCCCAACTTCAAACAAGGAATACTAATTTAATGTCCGACCAGGGAAAAAGTGAGGAATTGTTGGAGCTGACCACGGAAATCGTGGCGGCCCACGTAAGCAACAACACGCTGCCGGTCAGCGATCTGCCGCAGCTCATCCAGGATGTGTACAGGTCCCTGTCGACCGTCGGCGGCTCCCAGCCGGCGGTGGAACGCCCGCGGCCCGCGGTTCCCATCAAGAAATCCGTCACCGCCGACCACATTATCTGTCTCGAGGACGGCAAGAAGCTGAAGATGCTGAAGCGCCATCTCAAGACCGCCTACAACATGACTCCCGAAGAATACCGGGAGCGGTGGGGTTTGCCGCGCGACTATCCGATGGTGGCGCCGAATTACGCCAAACACCGCAGCAGCTTGGCGAAGAAGATCGGTCTCGGCACCCGGCCCCGCCGGCGCCGCGCGGCGAGCTAGAGCGTTTTCCGATCTGATGAAATTTTTTTGGTTTTCAATGGCTTGTATTTGCGGTTGGCGGCGCGTGTCCGCCCCTGCGACATGACCGCGACTGATGGGAAAACGCTCTAGTTGTTTAATCCGTACACATCGGTGATATAAAGGTCCTGTGTCAGAACAGACTCTCGAAACCCGTCTGGAGCAGATGTGCGCCGAGCGCGGCATGAAGATGACCGAGCAGCGCCGGGTCATAGCGCGAGTCCTTGCCGAATCCTCCGATCATCCGGATGTCGAGGAACTGTACCAGCGCTCCTCGGAAATCGATTCCAAGATCAGCATTGCGACGGTCTACCGTACCGTCAGGCTGTTTGAAGAGACCGGCTTGCTGGAGCGGCTCGATTTCGGCGACGGCCGGGCGCGCTATGAAGAAGCTTCCGGCGAACACCACGATCACCTGATCAACGTGAAAACCGGCGAGATCATCGAGTTTCAAAACGAGGCCATTGAAGCCCTGCAGGAAAAAGTCGCCGAGGAATTCGGTTTCAAACTGGTGGGGCACCGGCTGGAGTTGTTCGGCGTGCCGGTGGACGACGACGGCGAATGAACGCGCGCAATTGGAACCTGGGACAATCGAGAGCTCGCGGTGACGCGTAAACTGCACATCAAGACCTTCGGCTGTCAGATGAACGTCTACGATTCGGCGCGCATGGCCGACGTTCTGGCGCCGCTGGGCTACGCGGCCACAGAGCGGGCCGACGACGCCGACCTGGTGATTTTGAATACCTGCCATATCCGGGAGAAGGCGGCGGAGAAGCTGTATTCGGAACTCGGCCGTATCCGCCGATCCAAGGAGGCGCGTGCCGCCGAGGGCAAAACCGCGATGATCGCCGTCGCCGGCTGCGTCGCACAGGCCGAGGGAGCCGAAATCCTCGGCCGGGCGCCGTACGTGGACATGGTGGTGGGGCCGCAATCCTATCATCGCCTGCCGCGGTTGATCGCCGAGGCGGCCCGGCGCGATCCGTCGAACCCTTCCGGTGTGGTCGATGTCGAGTTCCCGGCCGAGCCCAAATTCGATCACCTGCCGCCGGTCCGGCATCGGGGTCCCAGCGCGTTTCTTTCGGTCCAGGAAGGCTGTGACAAGTTCTGCACCTTCTGCGTCGTGCCGTACACCAGGGGCGCGGAGTTCTCGCGTCCGGTGAAGGATGTCTTGGACGAGGCGCGCCGCGTCGTCGATCACGGGGCCCTCGAAATCACCCTGCTCGGGCAGAACGTCAACGCCTATCACGGCGATGCCGGCGGCGGGGCCGAGGCGGGCCTCGGTGAACTGATCCGCCGGCTGGCCGATATCGACGGACTGAAGCGCATCCGCTACACCACGTCCCATCCGCGGGATATGTCGGACGACCTGATTGCGGCGCACGGCGAGGTCGAGGCGTTGATGCCGTTTCTTCACCTGCCGGTGCAATCGGGCTCCGATCGGGTTTTGGCCGCCATGAACCGCGGGCATACCCGGGACGACTACCGCCGGATCGTCGACAAATTGCTGGCGGCGCGGCCGGACCTGAAACTGTCCTCGGACTTCATTGTCGGCTTTCCCGGCGAAACCGGGGAAGATTTCAACGAGACCGTGGCGCTCGCCCGGGAGACCCGGTTCATCCAGGCGTACTCGTTCAAATATTCGACCCGGCCGGGAACCCCCGGGGCGGCCATGCCGAACCAGGTCGATGAAAGCGTCAAGGCGGAACGGTTGTCGGAACTGCAGGCGGTGCTCGACCAAAACCAGATTGTCTTTAACCGGTCGTCGATTGGCCGCAAAATGGCGGTGCTGCTGGATCGTCCGGGCCGAAAGGCCGGGCAATTCGCCGGCCGCAGTGTTTATATGCAGCCGGTTCACGTGGATGCGCCCGCCCGTTATTTTGGCCGTATCGCGGAATTGGAGATAACCGATGCCCACGCCAACAGCCTGAGCGCGCGGTTGGCGGGGGAAGAAGGAGGAAACGGTTCGCATATGGAGAGGGTTTTCGCTTGACCATAGCTTCGGCGACGTCTGACGCCACCACGGTAGAGCTTGAGTTTGACGACAACCGTCTGCTGCCGCAGTTGTTCGGCAGCCACAACTCTCATCTCGCGCGTATCGAACAGGAACTGGAAGTCGAGCTCCGGTCTCGCGGCAACGCGGTGACGATTACCGGCCCGGCGGTGGCCGCCGAAGTCGCCCGGAACGTTCTGAGCGGACTTTATTCGCGTCTCCAACAAGGGGCCGAGATCGATCCGGCGGAAGTGGATGGCGCGCTGCGCATGGCCGAGGCACCTGCCTTGGCCGAAGCGCCCGGCGGAAGCCTCTTGCCGGAAGATTTGGCGATCCAGACCCGCAAACGGCAGATATTGCCCCGCTCCCAGCAGCAGGCGGCCTATCTCGAGGCGATCGACAATCACGACCTGGTGTTCGGCCTGGGTCCGGCCGGAACCGGCAAGACCTATCTTGCGGTCGCCAAGGCGGTCGAAAGCCTGATCCGGGGCGAGATCGACCGCATTGTCCTGTCCCGTCCGGCGGTCGAGGCCGGCGAGCAGCTCGGCTTTCTGCCGGGCGACATGAAGGACAAGGTCGATCCCTATCTGCGCCCGCTCTACGATGCACTTCACGACATGCTGCCGGGCAACCAGGTGGCGAAGAAACTCGACACCGGCGAGATCGAGATCGCGCCCCTGGCCTTCATGCGGGGGCGCACCCTGTCTCATTCCTTCGTCATTCTCGACGAGGCACAGAACACGACCGCCGTGCAAATGAAGATGTCCCTGACCCGCCTCGGCGAGAATGCCCGCATGGTGGTCACCGGTGACTTGAGTCAGGTCGATTTGCCGGGCGGCGCCAGGTCCGGACTTCGCGACGCGGTCAGCGTGCTGCAGAACGTCGACGGGGTGGCGTTCGTGAACTTCACCGAGAAGGACGTCATCCGCCATCAATTGGTATCCCGTATCGTCAAGGCCTACGATACTCGGGATCCCGCCAAGTCCATATGATGGCCGGCTTCGAAATTGCCGTGGACCTGCGGGAGCCGGCGTGGCGGGAGATAACGCCCGATCCGGTCGGGTACTGTGCCAGGATCGCTTCGGAAGCGCTGGAAGCGCTGGGCGAGACCGATGGGGAGCTGTCCGTCGTCCTGGCCGAGGACGAGTTTATTCGCGGCCTCAACCGCGACTACCGCGGAAAGGACGCGGCGACGGATGTGCTGTCGTTCGGCGGCGAAGAAAACGGCCGGCCGCCGATCAACGGCGCCCCGCGCCTTTTCGGCGATATCGTCATCGCCTACGGGGAGGCAAGCCGCGGTCTGCCGCCGGCGCAGGTCCGGCACCCCGAATACCGCCTCGCTCACCTCTTGGTGCACGGCATTCTGCATCTTTTGGGGTATGATCACGAGCAGGATTCAGACGCGGAAATCATGGAAGGGCTCGAGGCCCGGCTACTCGAACGATGGGGCATCCCAAATCCCTACGCCGTTGCCGAGACGGGACCGGCGGCGGCGGGTGATATGACCAAATGACCGACGACCCAGGCGGCAGCCACTCTCCCGCGCCCCGCTCCGCGGCGCGGACATCCGGGGCCGATGAACCAGCAGGAATTTCGCGGGCCTGGCGCGGTTTGACCGCCAGGCTGTGGGGGCGGAACGGCGAAAATTCGGTCCGCGAGACCATCGAGGAACTGATCGAGGATCAGGGAGACTCGGCGGTTGAATTCGACCGCCAGGAGCGGACGCTGCTCGCCAACATCCTCAAGCTGCGCGACCAGACCGTCGCCGACGTGATGGTGCCCAGGGCCGATATCGTCGCCATCGACGCGGATTCGGCGCTCGACGACCTGATAAAGGTCATCAAGTCGGCCGGCCATTCCCGGGTGCCGGTCTATCAGGAAACCCTCGACGACGCGATCGGCATGGTTCACTTCAAGGACCTCATCGACCGGACCGATACGAAGAACGGGTTCAGGATCCGCGACGTGATGCGGGACGTCCTGTTTGTCGCGCCGTCCATGCAGGTGCTCGAGTTGCTGCTGGAAATGCGCGTCAAGCGGACCCACATGGCGCTGGTGGTCGACGAGTTCGGCGGCGTGGACGGGCTGCTGACCATCGAGGATCTGGTCGAGGAGATCGTCGGCGAAATCGAGGACGAACACGATCGCGAAGTCGAGCCGGAGGTCAGCATCCGGGCCGACGGGGCGATCGACGCCGATGCGCGCGTCCTGATCGAGGATTTCGAGAAACGGTTCGGGTCCATCGCGTCGTCCGGGGAACGGGAGGAAATCGACACCTTGGGCGGGCTGGTATTCTCGCTCGCCGGACGGGTCCCGATCCGCGGCGAGCTTGTGCGGCACCCGTCGGGCGCGGAGATCGAGGTCCTCGAGGCCGACCCCCGGCGCATCAGGCGGCTGCGCGTCAGAGGCGTTGTCGCGCCGAACGACCCGGCGACCGAGGCGCCGGACTAGCCGAAGTCACCGGCGTGCGCGGTCTTTCCGTCATAGCCGAGCGCCTGCGGGACGCCGTAATCCGCCTTGTGGGCTGGCGGCGGTACGGTCTGGCCATACTTGCCGGCGCCGTCGCGGTCCTGGCGCTGCCGCCGGTGCATTTCGTCGTCGCGCTTCTGCCGGCGTTTGTCATCCTCGTGTGGTTGATCGACGGCGGCCCCGAACATGCAACCCGGCGCCGCAGCCTGATCTCGGCCGGGCTCGCCGGCTGGTGTTTCGGTATCGGTTACTTCGTGGCCGGACTTTACTGGATATCCTTTTCCTTTCTCGTCGACGCCGGGACCTTCGCCTGGATGATCCCGTTCGCGGTCACCGGTTTGGCCGCGCTGCTCGGAATCTACGCCGCCTTTGCCGCCCTATTGACCCGTCTGTGGGCGCCGGCGGGCCCTCTCCGCGTGCTCGGGTTCGCCGGTTTCTGGGTCGGCGCGGAATGGGTCCGGGGTTGGGCGCTGACGGGATTTCCCTGGAACCTGATCGGGACCGCCTGGACATTTTCCGATGCAATGATCCAGGCGGCGGCGTTGGGCGGGACCTACCTTCTGAGCCTGCTGACCGTCGCCGCCGCGTCTTTTCCCGCCCTGCTCGGCGACCGAAACCTGCCCCTCCGCGGCCGCTGGGTCTGGAGCGCCGCCCCGCTGGTTCTTGTGGCCGTGGCGTGGGGGGCCGGCGCTGCGCGTCTGGCATCGGCGAATACGGATACCGTCGAAAATGTCCGGCTGCGGCTGGTTCAGCCGAATATCGCCCAGCGCGACAAGTGGCGTCCCGAGTTGCTGGGCCGCCATCTCGCGACCCTGCGCACGTTGAGCCGGCAGCCGGATTCGGGCGCCCGGCCGACCCACGTGATTTGGCCGGAAACCGCCGTGCCGTTCTTCCTCGACGGCAATCGGCAAGGGATCGCGGCGCTTGCCCGGGCGGCGCCGGCCGGCGGGGCATTGATTTCAGGGGCGCTCAGGACGTCGGCCGGGCCCGGGAGCGCCGCCGCCCGGCGCCGGGTGTGGAACAGCCTCGCGGTGGTTACCGCGGACCAACGGATTGCCGGAACCTATGACAAGCACCATCTGGTTCCGTTCGGGGAGTACGTCCCGCTCCGGTCGGTGTTCCGGATCGATAAGATCACCCCGGGGCGGACCGATTTCAGTCCGGGGCCCGGGCTGCGGAGCATCAACCTTCCGGGCGGGCCGGCGTTCAGTCCGTTGATTTGCTACGAGGCGATATTTCCCGGCCGGGTCGTCGTCGGCGCCGACCGTCCGGGGTGGCTGTTGAACCTGACGAATGATGCCTGGTTCGGCACCTCGTCGGGCCCGTACCAGCACTTCGCGAGCACCCGGCTCAGGGCGGTCGAGGAGGGATTGCCGTTGGTCCGGGTGGCCAACACGGGCATTTCCGGCGTGGTCGATCCGTACGGCCGGATCGTCGTCCGTTCGAAGCTCAACCAGGCCGCGGCGCTTGACGGCAAACTGCCGGAGGCCCTTTCGCCCACCGTTTATGCCGTGTGGGGCAATTGGGTGCCCCTCTCCCTGGTGCTGGTCATTCTGGCGGCGGCCAAAGTCCGGACAAGAATCCGGAGATATCAAAAATGACGCCCGAACCCCCATTTTTTGTTATAGTATGAAAGCGCAATAAAGGCCCGCGAACCTAAGGAGCCGTAACGGATTGCCGTTCCCGAGGGACGGATCCGGCAATCCGCGGGGGGAACGAGGGAAAGCGGGCAACGTCGATAAGCTCCTCAAGTCACTAACTCGGGTAAAACAGACGATGCCTAGAAAACCACGTGCTAGATCGCCCAGGCTGCAGGGCGCGCCTATCCGCCGTATCACGCGGCGGCGGGTGCCGGGGGTGGCCGATCCAGTGGATATCCACGTTGGCGGCCGGGTGCGGCTTCGCCGCACCCTGCTCGGTTTGAGCCAGGAAAAGCTTGGCGAAGCGGTCGGATTGACCTTCCAGCAGATTCAAAAATACGAACGCGGCGCGAACCGGATCGGTTCGAGCCGGTTGTACGATCTTTCCAAGGTCCTGGATGTGCCGGTCGCGTATTTCTTCGAAGAGATGCCGGGTGAAGTTCAGGACCGCCAAAGCGAGGCGGCGGGCGCCATGAGCGGCCAGGTTCAGGCGCCGACCGAGAAGGATCCGCTCACTCGCCGGGAAACGCTGGAACTGGTCCGGGCCTACTACAAGGTGCCGAGCCCCGCCGTTCGAAAGCGGGTGTTTGAACTGGTCAAATCCCTGGCCAGGATGAATTAGGAACCGCCATGGGCAATAGCCCATCGAGAGATGGGCCATTGCCGTTCCCCGCCCCCGCCCCATCCCACCATGACCTGCCCGGCCCTTGACGCGGCAAATAAAGCTTGCAACAAAGCCGCCCTCGGGCGAGGCGTCCTATCCGGCCTGATTCCGGCCGGGTCCGGCCAGCCGGGACCAACTCCGCGCCGGCGCGGGCGTTTCCGTTTGGAACCGCATGATGTTTGATATTCGGAGGTCGATCCGTGGCATCCAGTTCTTATCTGTTCACCAGTGAGTCCGTGTCCGAGGGGCATCCGGACAAGGTATGCGATCGAATTTCGGATGCCGTCGTCGACACCTACCTTACCGGCGATCCCCATTCACGGGTCGCGGTCGAAACCCTCTGCACCACCAACCGGATCGTTCTCGCCGGCGAGGTCCGGGGGCCGCAATCGATCACCCATGAGCAGCTCGAAGAGGTGGCGCGAAGTGCGGTGAAGGATATCGGCTATGAGCAGGATGGGTTTCATTGGAAGGCCGCGGACGTTTCGGTCTATGTGCACAACCAGTCGACGGATATCGCGCAAGGCGTCGATGCCGCGGGAAACAAGGATGAAGGCGCCGGCGACCAGGGCATCATGTTCGGCTACGCGTGCCGCGAGACCGAGGCGCTGATGCCGGCGCCCATACATTTCTCCCACGAGATTCTCAAATCCCTGGCCGAGGCCCGCCATTCCGGCGCCGAGCCCGGCCTGGGTCCCGATTCCAAGAGCCAGGTGACGTTGCGCTACGAAGACGGAAAGCCGGTGACGGCAACCTCGGTCGTGGTTTCGACGCAGCACGCGGAAGAACTCGATCAGGAAGCGGTCCGCGAAATCGTCCGGCCCCACGTCGTCAACGTGCTGCCCGAGGGCTGGATGTGCGATGAAGACAGCTTCTACGTCAACCCGACCGGCCGGTTTGTCATCGGCGGACCCGATGGGGATGCGGGATTGACGGGCCGGAAAATCATCGTCGACACCTACGGCGGCGCGGCCCCCCATGGCGGCGGCGCCTTCTCGGGCAAGGATCCGACCAAGGTCGACCGCTCGGCGGCTTATGCGGCGCGGTATCTGGCGAAGAACGTGGTTGCCGCCGAATTGGCGGAGCGCTGCACCATCCAGCTGGCCTATGCCATCGGCGTCTCCAAACCGTTGTCGGTCTATGTCGACACGTCGGGTACCGGCAAGGCCGACGAGGCGGCGCTCTCCCGGGCGTTGCAGGACGTCATGGATTTGAGCCCCCGGGGAATTCGTGAACGCCTCGGGCTCAGCAAGCCGATCTACGCGCGGACTGCGGCCTACGGTCATTTTGGCCGTCATCCCGATGCCGACGGCGGGTTCTCATGGGAAAAGACCGATCTGGTGGACGATCTGAAGACGGCGCTGAACGGCGGCTGACCGGCGCGCCCAGGGAGTTCCAGTTCCATGGCCGGCGGTTCGGCCATCGTCTACGCGAGGGCCGCCGCGCCCTGATCGAGAACCGGCTGCCGGCGCTCCGGGTGTGCGACCCCGCCGCCGACGCGCCGGTTTCCGATTTGGGATCGCTTTTTGCCGGCCCCATGCAGGGCTACTGGCTCGAGATCGGGTTCGGCGCCGGCGAACACCTGGCGGCTCAGGCGCTCGCCCGCCCGGACATCGGTTTCCTCGGATGCGAGCCCTTCGTCAACGGCGTCGCTGCCCTGTTGGCCAAGATGGAGGCCGACGACATCGCCAATATCCGGCTGTTCGACGACGATGCGCGGTTTCTGCTGCCGCGCTTGCCGGTGGGCGTCATCGACCGGGCGTTCATACTGTTCTCCGATCCGTGGCCCAAGAAACGTCACAACAAGAGGCGGATCATTACGCCGAAGACTTTGGACGCCTTGGCCCGCGTACTGCGGCCGGGCGCCGAGCTTCGGTTCGCGTCCGACGATATGAGCTATATTTCCTGGACGCTGGAGCACATGCGCCGCTGCCCGGAATTCAGCTGGCCCGCCGCCGGCCCGGCCGATTGGCGCAACCGCCCGGCCGATGCCGTCGAGACGAGATATGAACGCAAGGCGCTGGAGCAGGGGCGCCGGTGCGTCTACCTCGGTTTCCGGCGCAACTGACTTGGCCCCGGCTTGGCGGCCGTGATCGGAAAGGGCTTGAATTTGATGGGGTTTTGAGACATTTATACGCCACATTCTTGGTTACTCTGCGATGCAGGGTAAAATCTAAGAGTGGGCCATCGGCCCACTCTTTTGGTTTTGGGCCGGTGGGTTCCGCCCCCGTGGAGCGCGGCCGCTTCCCGGCGCAACTCGTGGATTGGATGACGTTGGACGATGACGATGGATCAAGCAGGCCGTGTTGCCGAGATCGTTGCCCCGACGCTGGATGTGATGGGATACGACCTGGTGCGGGTGCAACTCGCCGGCAACAGGAACGTCACCTTGCAGATCATGGCCGACCGCAAGGACGAGGCGGCGATGACCGTCGATGATTGTGCCGCCATCAGCCGCGAGGTATCGGCATTGCTGGACGTCGAAGATCCGGTCCAGGGCGCCTATTCGCTGGAGGTCAGTTCGCCCGGCATCGACCGGCCGCTGGTCACGCCGAGGGATTTCGAGAGATTCGCCGGATTTGACGCCAAATTGGAAACCCGGACGGCAATCGACGGGCGGAAACGGTTCAGAGGCAAATTGGCCGGCGTTGACGGCGGACGGATTCGCCTGAGAACCGATGCCGGCGACATCGATCTCGATTTCGAGGACATTCGGACCGCGAAGCTGCTGCTCACCGATGAGCTGATCGAAGCGGCTTCGCGGGCAAGCATGTAAGCTGAGGGACGTGCCAAGGTAAGAAAAGATGGCTGCTGAGATGGAAACCGAAACAGACACCACGATGTACACCCATCCGGAGCTCCTGCTGGTGGCGGACACCGTCGCACGGGAAAAGGGGATCGACCGGGAAGAGGTGCTGGACGCCATGGAGCAGGCCATCCAGAAGGCGGGCCGGTCCAAATACGGCCAGGAGCACGATATCCGGGCGCAGATCGACCGCAAATCGGGCGAAATCAAGCTGGCGCGCTATGTCGAGGTGGTGGACGAGATCGAGAACGAAACCACTCAGGTCACCGTGGATGCCGCCAAAAGACGAAAAGACGACGCCGAGGTTGGGGAGTTTCTGGTCGATCCGCTGCCGCCCATCGATTTCGGGCGGATCGCGGCCCAGACGGCCAAGCAGGTCATCGTCCAGAAAGTTCGCGAAGCCGAGCGCAAGCGGCAGTTCGCCGAGTTCAAGGACCGGGTGAGCGAGATCGTCAACGGCATGGTCAAGCGGGTCGAATTCGGCAATATCATCGTCGATCTGGGCGGCCGGGCGGAAGGCATCATCCGCCGGGATGAATCCATTCCGCGCGAGCACTTCGCCAACGGCGACCGGGTGCGGTCGTACATCTACGATGTTCGTGAGGAACCGCGGGGACCGCAAATCTTCCTGTCCCGGAACCATCCCCAATTCATGGTCAAGCTGTTCGCCCAGGAAGTGCCGGAAATCTATGACGGCATCATCGAAATCAAGTCGGTGGCGCGCGATCCCGGCAGCCGGGCCAAGATCGCCGTGATTTCGAGCGACTCCAGCATCGACCCCGTCGGGGCCTGCGTCGGCATGCGGGGCTCCCGCGTGCAGGCGGTGGTCGCCGAACTGCAGGGCGAGAAGATCGATATCATCTCGTGGTCCCAGGATCCGGCGACGTTCATCGTCAACGCCCTGGCGCCCGCCGAGGTGACGAAGGTGGTCCTGGACGAAGAGGCCAACCGGATCGAGGTGGTGGTTCCCGACGATCAGCTCAGCCTCGCCATCGGACGCCGCGGACAGAACGTGCGATTGGCTTCCCAGCTTACCGGCTGGGACATCGATATCCTGACCGAGGCCGAGGAATCCGAACGCCGGACCCAGGAATTCGCCGCCCGTCTGCAGCTGTTCCTGGAAGCGCTCGATGTCGATGAGGTGATCGCTCAGCTGCTGGTGACCGAGGGTTTCTCGACGATCGAGGAGGTTGCGTTTGTTCCGATCGAGGAACTGTCGACCATCGAGGGATTCGATGACGAGGTGGCCGAAGAGCTTCGCATCCGCGCGCGCGCGTATCTCGAGGAACGGGAAGCGGAGATGACCGAGCGCCGGAAAGCCGCCGGTGTGACGGACGAGCTGGCGGCGGTCGAGGGCCTGACGCCCGAGATGCTGGTGGTTCTCGGCGAGGCCGGCGTAAAGACCCTGGACGATCTCGCCGATCTGGCCGCGGACGAGCTGGTCGGAATCGAGGGCGATGAGGAAAAGGGCATTCTCGAAGACTTCGGCGTCACCATGGCCTGGGCGAACGAGGTCATCATGGCCGCGCGGGCGCACTGGTTCGACGACGACGAGGCGCCCGAGGAAGAGAGCGAGGGTGCGGACGAAGAGGGCGGCGAGGCCGCCGAAACCCAGGAGCCGGCGGCGGAAGCCGCGGATGGCGCCGGTCGATGAGACCGGGGCGGACCAGGCATTCGGCGGGCGAGGCCAGATTAGAGGAAGAATGGCGGCAGGCGGAAAAAATAGAGAGGCGGATCGGCGGTCCAAGGCGGCCGGCGGCCGGCGATGCCTGCTTAGCGGCGACACGCTTCCCAAATCGCAGCTCATAAGGTTCGTCGCCGGTCCCGGCGGCGAGCTCGTTCCCGATATCGAAGAACGGCTTCCCGGCCGCGGTTTGTGGTTGCGTGCCGAGAGGGATATGATCGACCGGGCGTGCGCCAAAAAAACCTTCACGAGAGCGGCACGCAGTCAACTAACCGTTCCGGACGGTTTGGCCGACAAGGTCGAGGCGATGCTTCGCCAAAAATGCCTGGACCTGCTCGGTTTGGCGAGGCGCGGCGGGCAGCTCGCCGCCGGCGCCCAGCAGGTCCGGGACATGCTGTCGGGCAAGGGCGCGGCGTTGTTTTTGTCGGCGTCTGACGGATCCGCCGATGAGCGGGGCAAGATGAGCGCCTTGGCGCCCGGTGTGCCGGTCTGTATCCGGTTCACGTCCGCCGAACTGGGCCATGCCATCGGCAGGGAGCATGTGGTCCATGTTGCCGTCGCCGAGAGCGGGCTCGCGGCGCGGCTGGCCAGCGAACTGCGGCGGCTGGCGGGCTTGTCGGCCGAAGACGGGACGAAAGGTGGAACTGAAACCGTGGCCGCCTGAACGGCGCCACACAGACGAGATTCTATACGATGACCGAGACGCAGGAAGAAAAACCGAAGAAGAAGCTCAGCCTTTCCCGGCCGGGAAAACTGGAGCTGAAAAAGACCGTCGAGGGCGGCCAGGTCCGCCAGAGCTTCTCCCATGGGCGTTCCAAGGTCGTGACCGTCGAGGTCCGCAAGAAGCGGACGTTCAGGCCGGGCGATACGGGCGGCATGACCGAGGTGAAGGAAAGTCCCGAGGCGGCGGAAGAGGTCATCACCGAAGAGCGGGAGGATGCCGGGGCGGTCCCGAGCGAGCCGCTTGCCGACGAGGCGGCCAAGGCCCCGTCCAGGTCTCTCACCGATGAGGAAAAGGCGGCGCGCGCGCGTGCGCTTCAGGACGCCAAAAAGGCCGAAGAGGAGCTGCGCAACCGACCGCCCGAGCCGGAACCCGAACCCGAACCGGAAGCCGGGGAGGAGGGCGCCGCCGACGAGGCTTCCGCCGCCGAGGATGAAAAGCGCCGGGTCGAAGAGGAGGCCCGCCGGCTGGCCGAAGCCGAGGAGGAACGTCAGCGCCAGGAGCGCGGCAAGGCCGCGGCGGAGGCCGGCATGGCCAAATTGCGGGCGCTCGAGAAGGATGGCGACGCAGAGGAGGACGGCGAGGCTCGGCCGGCCGCCAAGCGGGGCAAGGCCGCCCCGAAAAAGGCGCCGTCGCCGTCTCGGCGGGGTGAACCGCGGCGCCGCGCGGGCAAGCTTACGATCGCCGAGGCCCTGGACGATTCGGAGCGCACCAGGTCGTTGGCGTCCGTCCGCCGCGCCCGGGAGCGCCAAAAGAAAAAAGAGGCCGGTCCCACCGAACACGCCAAGATCATTCGCGACGTGACGGTGCCGGAGACCATCTCCGTTCAGGAACTCGCCAACCGGATGGCCGAGCGGTCCGTCGAGGTGGTCAAGACGCTGATGAAACTAGGCGTGATGGCCAATGCCAATCAGGTGATCGATGCGGATACCGCCGAGCTGGTGGTGGCGGAATTCGGCCACAAGATCAAACGGGTCGCCGATTCCGACGTGGAAATCGGGCTTGGCGGCGAGGATGACCGGGAGGGCCAGCTGTTGCCCCGCTCGCCGGTGGTGACGGTGATGGGTCACGTCGATCACGGCAAGACGTCGCTGCTCGACGCCATCCGGGCCACCGACGTGGTGTCCCGCGAGGCCGGCGGCATCACCCAGCACATAGGCGCCTACGAAATCACCACCGAGAGCGGCAACAGGATCACCTTCATCGATACGCCGGGTCACGAGGCCTTCACCTCCATGCGCTCCCGGGGCGCCAGGGTTACCGATATCGTGGTCTTGGTGGTCGCCGCGGATGACGGCATCATGCCGCAGACCGTCGAAGCCATTGACCACGCCAAGGCGGCGGAAGTTCCGATCATCGTCGCCATCAACAAGATTGACCGTCCCGATGCCGACCCCAACAGGGTTCGCACCCAGTTGCTCGAGCACGAGATCGTTTCCGAGGCGATGGGCGGCGACGTTCTCGATGTCGAGGTTTCGGCGGTCCAGAAGACCAATCTCGACAAGCTCGAGGAAGCGATTCTGCTGCAGGCCGAGATTCTGGACCTCAAGGCCAATCCCGAGCGGACGGCCGAGGGGGCGATCGTCGAATCCCGGGTCGAGACCGGCCGCGGACCCCTGGCGACCGTTTTGGTGCAGCGCGGCACGCTCAAGGTCGGCGATATATTCATTGCCGGTGCCGAATGGGGCCGGGTCCGGTCGCTGATCGATGACCGCGGCGAGGGCATCGAAGAGGCGGGACCGTCGCAGCCCGTCGAGGTGGTCGGCCTGAACGCCGCGCCTCAGGCCGGCGATCAGTTCGTCGTCGTCGAGGATGAGGCCCGGGCGCGGGAGATTTCCGAGTTCCGGCAAAACAAGGAAAGGGCGGCGCGGACGGCGGTGGCGCCGCGCGGCACGCTCGAGGAAATGTTCGACGCCATCAAGGCCGGCGAAGCCAGGGAACTGCCGATCGTCATCAAGGCTGACGTCCAGGGCTCGGTCGAGGCCATCATCGGCATGCTCGACAAACTGCCCCAGGAAGAGGTGCGTGTCTCGGTGCTGCACGGCGGCGTCGGCGGCATCAACGAATCCGACGTCACCCTCGCGGAATCCGCCGGTACGGTCGTCATCGGCTTCAATGTCCGCGCCAACAAACAGGCGCGCGACGCCGCCGAGGCGGCGGGCGTCGACATCCGTTATTACTCCGTGATCTACGATGTCATCGACGACATGAAGACGCTGTTGGTCGGCATGATGGCGCCTACGCTTCGCGAGGAGTTCCTCGGCAACGCCGAGGTGCGCGAGGTGTTCAATGTTTCCAAGGTCGGCCGTGTCGCCGGCTGCTACATCTCGGAGGGCGTCGTACGCCGGGGCGCCAAGGTGCGCCTGCTCCGGGACGACGTGGTTGTCCACGAGGGCAGCCTGTCGACCCTCAAGCGTTTCAAGGAAGACGTCCGCGAGGTTCAGCAGAACTATGAGTGCGGAATGTCGTTCGAGAACTACCAGGACATCAAGGAAGGCGACGTGATCGAGTGCTTTGACGTCCATGAGGAAGCGCCCGTCCTCTAACGGGCCCTTGATGGGTAAACTCATGAGCAGGGGCCGCAACAAGGGCCACGGCAACCTCGCGGGCCGGCCGCCGTCCCAGCGGCAGCTCCGGGTTGGAGAGGAATTGCGCCATGTTCTGGCCGCGGTGATGGAGCGTCATGAGCTGCACGACCCGATGCTGGCCGGTATCGACGTGACGGTGACCGAGGTGCGGATCAGTCCCGATCTCAAGAACGCCACCGTGTTCGTCGCGACCATGGATCATGGCGGCGTCGAGGATACCGTGGTCGCGCTTGACCGGGCATCGCCCTTTCTGCGCCGCCGAATCGGCGAACGGGTCCGGCTGCGCCATGTGCCGAGATTGCGCTTCGAAGCCGACCGTTCATTCGACAATGCGGACCGGATCGACGCGCTCCTGCACCGGATCGATGCGCCGGCCCCCGGGCCGGAGGCGGAGGACTAGCAGTCCATGGCGCGGTCGCGGCGGCGGAAAGGCCGGCCGGTCCACGGGTGGCTCGTTCTCGACAAACCCGCCGGCATTACGTCCGCCAAGGCGGCGGGCGCGGCCAAACGTCTTCTTGATGCGGCGAAGGTGGGCCACGGCGGCACCCTCGATCCCATGGCGACGGGCGTGTTGCCGCTGGCGTTCGGCGAGGCCACCAAGACCGTCGCCTACGTCATGAACGGCTCGAAGGCCTATACCTTTACCGTTGCCTGGGGCGAAGCGCGATCCACGGAGGATGCCGAGGGCGATGTGACCGCGACCAGCACGGTCCGCCCGGAGGAAGAGGCGATCCGCAACGCAATTCCGGCGTTCATCGGCGGCATCCGGCAAATTCCGCCCGCCTTCTCGGCCATCAAGGTCGGCGGCAAGCGCGCCTACGAGCTGGCGCGCGCCGACGAAACGCCGGAACTGCGCTCCAGAGACGTCCATATCGAGCGATTGGAATTGGTTCGCATCGTGGACCGGGATCATGCCGAATTCGAGGTATCCTGCGGCAAGGGTACCTATATACGGTCCCTGGCGCGCGATCTGGCACAATCCCTGGGGACTGTCGGCCACCTGTCCGGTCTGCGCCGCACCCGGGCCGGACCGTTTTCCGAGAAGGATGCGATTTCCCTGGATAAACTGGAGGCTTTGGGGCATATTGCCGCCGCCGAAGCCGAGCTTCGGCCGGTCGAGGACGCGCTGGACGACATCCCGGCACTTGTTCTCACCGAGGATGAAGCCCGTCGCCTGAGAAGAGGCCAACCGGTCTCGGCGTTGCAGGTGGCCCGCCGAACCCCCCTCAGTGAAATCGACCAGGGCGCAGTCGTCTGCGCCATGGCGGAGGGAAAACCGGTGGCGCTTGCGACATTCGATGGCGGCGAGATTCGTCCGTTTCGAGTGTTGAACCTTTAACTGGAGACCATGATGTCGATTACCGCAGAGCGTAAGCAGGAGCTCATCTCCGAATACGCGACCAAATCGGGTGATACCGGCTCGCCGGAAGTGCAAGTTGCCATTCTCAGCGAACGGATCGCCAACCTCACCGAACATCTCAAGGCCCACCAGAAGGATTTCCACTCCCGCCGGGGGCTTTTGATGATGGTCGGTCAGCGCCGGCGGCTCCTGGACTATCTGAGCCGCAAGAACCGCGGCCGCTACGACGAGTTGATCCAGCGGCTTGGTCTCAGGCGTTAGAATTGCCCAAGAAATTGCGCAGAAAACCGATTGGCACTCGGTGCCAATTCCCAATGAATTTTGTTCGCCGGCTGCGGAGGCATGGTGCCGACGCGGCCTGCAGCTGCTTGAGGGCCCGGCAATCCGGCGGGGTCTTCAGGCTTCGGTACGTAGGCGGTTGGGGAAGTGAACGAACGTAGGAAGGAAGAGAAAGATATGTTCAAAGAGTTCAAGAAAGAGATTCAATTCGGCGGCCGGCCCCTGGTCCTGGAGACCGGGAAAATCGCCCGGCAGGCCGACGGCGCCGTGATGGCGACTTATGGCGAGACCAAGGTGTTGTGCACCGCGGTCGGCGTCAAATCGGTCAATCCCGACGTGGACTTTTTTCCGCTGACGGTGAATTACCAGGAAAAGACCTTCGCCGCGGGGAAAATTCCCGGCGGCTTCTTCAAGCGGGAGGGGCGTCCGAGCGAAAAGGAAACGCTGACCTCCCGTCTCATCGACCGGCCTATCCGGCCCCTGTTCGCCGATGGGTTCCGCAACGAAACGCAGGTCATCACCACCGTGCTGGCCCACGATCTGGAAAACGATCCGGATATCGTATCGATGATCGGCGCCTCCGCCGCGCTGACCATCTCGGGCCTGCCCTTCATGGGCCCCATCGGCGGCGCGCGGGTCGGTTATGTCGACGGCGAGTATGTCCTCAACCCGCGTTTGGAGGAGCTCGAAAATTCGGAGCTCAACCTCGTCGTCGCGGGGACCCGCGAGGGCGTGCTGATGGTGGAATCGGAGGCGTCCGAGCTTTCCGAGGAAACCATGCTCGGCGCGGTTATGTTCGGCCACAAGGCCTACCAGGACGTGATCGACGCGATCATCGAACTGGCCGAAGCCTGCGCCAAGGAGCCCTGGGAACTGCCCGGCGCGCCCGAAGGCGCCGAGGAGGTGTCGGCCAAGGTCCGGGAACTGGCCGAGAGCGATCTTCGCGAGGCCTACAAGGAAACTGTCAAGAGCGAGCGCCAGGACAGGATCGCGGCGGTGAAGGAGAAGGTGATCGCCGCGTTCGGCGAAGAGGAAGCGGACGGCAACCTTGTCGCCGGTTCGTTCAAGAGCCTGGAAAAGGACATTGTCCGCAAGGACATCCTGAACACCGGGCAGCGGATCGACGGCCGGGACACCAAGACCGTCCGGCCCATCGAATGCGAGGTCGGCCTCTTGCCGCGGGCCCACGGCAGCGCGCTGTTCACCCGCGGCGAGACCCAGGCGCTGGTGGTGACCACCCTCGGCACCGGCCAGGATGAGCAGATCATCGACGGCCTCGACGGGGATTACCGGGAGCACTTCCTGCTCCACTACAATTTCCCGCCCTATTCGGTCGGCGAGGCCAGCTTCCGCTTGGGCCCGGGACGCCGCGAAATCGGGCACGGCAAGCTCGCTTGGCGGGCGCTGAAGCCGCTTCTGCCGGAGAAGGACGATTTCCCGTACACCATTCGCGTGGTGTCCGAGATCACCGAGTCCAACGGCTCGTCGTCGATGGCGACGGTCTGCGGTTCGTCCTTGTCGATGATGGATGCCGGCGTGCCGCTGCCCAAGCCGGTGGCGGGCATCGCCATGGGGCTGATCAAGGAAGACGACGGCTTCGCGGTGCTCTCCGACATTCTCGGTGACGAGGATCACCTGGGCGACATGGACTTCAAGGTCGCGGGCACCGAAGCCGGCGTCACGTCGCTTCAGATGGACATCAAGATCACCTCGATCACCGAGGAGATCATGCAGACCGCGCTGGCCCAGGCCCGCGACGGGCGGCTCCATATTCTCGGCGAAATGACCAAGGCCCTGTCGACGGCCCGCGAAGGGGTCAGCGAGAACGCGCCGAGGATCACGGTCATCCAGATCAACAAGGACAAGATCCGCGAGGTCATCGGCCCCGGCGGCAAGGTTATCCGGGAGATCTGCGAGGAGACCGGCGCCAAGATCGACATCGAGGACGACGGCACGGTCAAGGTTGCGGCGGTGGACGAAAAGGCGTCCGAGGCCGCGATCCAGTGGATCAAGGGCATCACCGCCGAGCCGGAAGTGGGCGAGATCTACACCGGCAAGGTGGTCAAGACCGTCGATTTCGGCGCCTTCGTGAACTTCATGGGCTCCAAGGACGGCCTGGTTCACATTTCGGAACTGGCGCCGCACCGGGTCGGCAAGACCACCGACATCGTCAACGTGGGCGACGAGGTGAAGGTCAAGCTCATCGGGATCGACGACCGGGGCAAGGTGAAGCTGTCGCTGAAGGCGGTGGACCAGGAGACCGGCGAGGAAATCTCCGGCGACGAGAAGCAGGCCAGCGCCGGCTGACGAAAAACCGCAAATGCCGGAAAAACGGGCGCGCGAAATATCCATCGGGATATTTTCCGCGTCCGTTCGTCTTTTGCGATTTAGGTACATATAATAAAGGGTAAGGAACAAGACGTTCCGATGCCGGCGTTCCGGGAGCGGGGCGGCGGCCTGTGCTACTTGAGGCAAGCGGCGCCTTCGGCGCCGGACGATTTGAGAAAGTGACGTAGATGACCACGCAATCCGCCGCCACATCGGCCAACGACCTTCCCTTCGGCGAGCGCAACAGTTTCGACTACGAGGACTTGCTGGCCTGCGGGCGGGGTGAGCTGTTCGGACCCGGGAACGCGCAGCTGCCGGCGCCTCCGATGCTGATGTTCGACCGGATCACCTCCATCACCGCGGACGGCGGCCAATTCGGCAAAGGCCAAATCGTCGCCGAACTCGATGTGAAGCCGGATCTCTGGTTTTTCGGCTGCCATTTCGAGGGCGATCCGGTCATGCCGGGATGCCTGGGCCTTGATGCGCTCTGGCAGATGGTCGGGTTTTACGTCGCCTGGACCGGCGCGCCGGGCCGCGGCCGGGCGCTTGGCGTCGGCGAGGTCAAGTTCAGCGGCCAGGTGACGCCGGCGGCCAAGCTGGTCACCTATACGGTCGATATTCGCCGGGTGCTGGCCCGCCAGGTGGCCATCGGATTCGCCACCGGCACCATGGCCGTCGACGGCGAAATTGTTTACGAGGCGGACGGGCTGCGCGCCGGAACGTTCACCTCGATGGACGACATGTAACGGAGGAATTCCGTGAGAAGAGCAGTCATCACAGGTATCGGTATCGTCTCCTCCATCGGGAGCAACAAGGAAGAAGTCCGGGAATCCCTGCGCGAGGGCAAGTCGGGCATCAGTTTCGCGCCCGAATACAAGGAACTCGGCTTCCGGTCCCAGATTCACGGCGCGCCCGATATCGACCTCGGCGAGGCCATCGACCGCAAGCTGAAACGCTTCATGGGCGACGGTGCGGCGTTCAACTATGTGGCGATGGTCGAGGCCATCGCCGATGCCGGCCTCGAGCAGGGCGATGTCTCCAATGAACGGACCGGCCTGATCATGGGGTCCGGCGGCCCGTCGACCATGAACCTCATCCAGTCCGCCGATACGGCGCGGGAGAAGAGTCCGAAACGGGTCGGCCCCTATATGGTGCCCCGCGCCATGTCGTCGACCAACTCGGCGACGCTCGCTACCCCGTTCGGCATCAAGGGCGTGAATTACTCCATCAGTTCGGCCTGCTCGACCAGCGCCCACTGCATCGGCAACGCGGCCGAAATGATCCAGTGGGACAAGCAGGACATCGTGTTCGCCGGGGGCGGCGAGGAGCTCCACTGGTCCCTGTCGGTGCTGTTCGACGCCATGCCGGCGCTGTCGTCCAAGTACAACGACACGCCCGAGAAGGCCTCGCGGGCATTCGACGCCAACCGGGACGGATTTGTCATCGCGGGCGGCGGCGGTGTGGTGGTGGTCGAGGAACTCGAGCACGCCAGGGCCCGAGGCGCCAAGATCTACGCCGAAATCGCCGGCTACGGGGCGACCTCGGACGGCCACGACATGGTTCAGCCGTCCGGCGAGGGCGCGGTCCGGTGCATGCAAATGGCCATGTCCACCGTCGACCAGCCCATCGACTACATCAACACCCACGGCACCTCGACGCCGGTGGGCGACGTCAAGGAGCTGGAAGCGATCAGGGAGGTGTTCGCCGACCGCAACCGGATTCCCTATTTCAACTCCACCAAATCCCTGACCGGCCATTCCCTGGGCGCCGCCGGGGTGCACGAAAGCATCTATTCGCTCTTGATGATGGACAGCGACTTCATATGCGCGTCTGCCAACATCGACGAACTGGAGCCGGCGGCGGACGACATGCCGATCGTGCTGGAGCGCATGGACGACGCTCAGATCAACTGCGCGCTCTCGAATTCATTCGGTTTCGGCGGCACCAACGCGTCGCTGATCTTCAAGCGCCTGGAAGCCTGAGCGGGCGGTTAGCGGTTCCGGACCGGCGCCCTTCATGACCCAACCCGCCTCCCTGATGGCCGGCAAAAAAGGCCTCATCCTCGGCGTCGCCAACGAGCGTTCGATCGCCTGGGGGGTGGCCCGGGCGCTGCATGCCGAGGGCGCCGAACTGGCGTTCACCTATCAGGGCGAGGCGTTCGGCAAGCGGGTCCGGCCGCTGGCCGAGAGTGCCGGTTCGCCACTGGTGATGGATTGCGACGTCACCGATGCGGGCAGCCTGGACGCCCTGTTCTCGGCGCTGGCCGAGACCTGGGGCGGCATCGATTTTCTGGTGCACGCCGTCGCCTATTCGGACAAGGACGAGTTGAACGGCCGCTACGTCGATACCACGGCGGAGAACTTCGAGCGGACCATGCGGGTCTCCTGCTATTCGTTCACCGAGCTGGCGCGCCGGGCCGCCGCCCTGATGCCCGGCGGCGGCAGCCTGGTCACGCTCACCTATCTCGGCGCCAACCGGGTCATTCCCAACTACAATGTCATGGGCGTCGCCAAGGCGGCGCTGGAGGCCAGCGTCAAGTACCTGGCGGCGGATCTGGGTCCGGCCGACATCCGGGTGAATGCCGTCTCCGCCGGTCCCATGCGCACCCTTGCGGGCAGCGCCATCGGCGCGGCGCGGAAAATTTACGGCATCAGCGAGGCCAATGCGCCGCTGCGCATCTCGGTTTCCTTGGAACAGGTCGGCAACGCCGCCCTCTATCTGTTGAGCGACCTGTCGAGCGGCGTGACCGGCGAAATTCACTATGTGGACGGCGGCTACCATGCGATCGGGCTGCCATTCAATCCGCCCGGCAATCCGCCCGGCAATCCATCTGACAACCCGCCGGGTGGCTGATCGAGGCCGGGCGATGGGGCGTGTCCAATCATTTTTCGTTTACTGGAATTATCCAAGAAAGCGCCCTACCCCCTTGATTTATCGTCTATATTGTTCATATTAGCCAAAGACGACGTGGTCAAAAGGCTGATCGATGGAAAATTCCCGTCCGTACACAGATGCTCTCGGCCGCCTGCGGTCGGCCGGTCTGCGTCCGACCCGTCAGCGCCTGGCCCTTGCCAAGCTGCTGTTCGACGGCGAGAACCGCCATGTGACGGCGGAGAGCCTTCATCGCGAGGCGCTGAAGGCCCGGGTACGGGTATCCCTGGCGACGGTC
The DNA here is from genome assembly GCA_964620095.1 of uncultured Rhodospirillaceae bacterium. GTDB lineage: Bacteria > Pseudomonadota > Alphaproteobacteria > Rhodospirillales > UBA2165 > JAJDXO01. The sequence continues at coordinate 35,806 of CAZUGT010000212.1, forward strand.
TACAACACCCTGCACCAGTTCACCGATGCCGGCCTGATGCGCGAGATCGTGGTCGATGCCGGACGGTCGTATTTCGATACCAACATCTCGGACCACCACCACTTCTACTTCGAGGACGCAAGGCGCCTCGAGGATATCGCCGAAGAGGAAATTCAGGTGGCGCGGCTGCCGGCGCCGCCGACGGATGCCGAGGTATCCCGCGTGGACGTGATCGTCCGGCTTCAGGAAAAGAAATAATAATTATTTCGGTCAGTTCGTTACTTTTTTTGAATCAATAAAAACTTGGCCCGCTCAAGCGGGCGGCCTCCGTTGACCGCTTCGACGGGATAGGCGCCCCAAAAATCGGCGCGCCGCAGCCAGCCTTCGAAACGGTCGACTTTGACCCGGCACCAGCCGATGCTCTCCGGGCATTCCAGGAGTTGGCCGATCACCCCCGGCTCGGCGCGGGCGACGGCGGCGGATTGGCTTTCGGCTTCGGAGCGCAAGGTCCGGGTCCGTCCGGTGATCTGCATCGAACGCTGGCTGGAAAGCATGGATTGGTGGATCCAGCCCTGGGCGCCGTGGCCGTCCCTGACCTTTCGCCATGTGCCGAATTCGGCGATGACCTCTACGGGCAGCCGCTGGCGCTTATAGACCCAGTCGACGGGATAACGGACGCCCGGACCGGTCCGCATATTCACTTCGGAGGCCCGCAGGCTGACGAAACGCGGGAGCGGCAAGCCGCTTCCCTGGCCCGCCTGAGGCGGAACGCCGGGTGCGGCGCCACGGGAGGCACTAGCGGACGCATTAGCGGAGGCGTTGGGGGGAGTGCCGGCCCCCAGCGCAACGGCGCTCTGCGGAACAACCGCAAAAACCGCCAGGGCGGCAACCAGCAGGAACCTGATATTCATCGTTGGCCTCAATCCCAGTTCGAATAAACCCGATTGCCAATCGCATAGCATTATAGGATTGCCGGAATCTTAACGGTCAAATGATGCCGCGGACCGATGCCGGCGGGTTCCCGCGCTGGACACGGCGGCACGATGCTGGTAGTTCCAAAACAAAGGGGAGGCCTGCTTGAACCAACCAAAACCGTCGCTCGTGGTCACCCGGAAACTGCCCGATGCGGTGGAAACCCGGATGATGGAGCTGTTCGAAACCAAGCTCAATCTCGACGACCACCCGTTCTCCAAGGCGGAACTCCTCGAAGCCGTAAAATCGGCGGACGTCCTGGTGCCGACGGTAACCGATTCCATCGACGAGGAGGTCGTTTCCGCTGCCGGAGATCAACTCAAGCTCATCGCCAATTTCGGCAACGGCGTCGATCACATCGATCTGGCGGCGGCCAACAGGAAGGGCATCGTCGTTACCAACACGCCCGACGTTCTGACCGAGGACACCGCGGATTTGACCATGGCGCTCATTCTCATGACCCCGCGGCGGCTGGGTGAAGGGGAGCGCATCCTGCGTGCCGGCGAATGGACCGGGTGGACGCCGACCTACCTCATGGGCCGCCGGATCAACGGCAAGCGTCTGGGAATCGTCGGGATGGGGCGGATCGGTTCGGCGGTGGCGCAGCGGGCGCGCGGGTTCGGCCTCAGCGTGCACTACCACAACCGCAACCGGCTTCACGAGGATGCGGAGGCCGAGCTCGAGGCGACCTATTGGGAAAGCCTCGATCAAATGCTCGCTCACATGGACATCGTATCCGTCAACTGCCCTCACACGCCGGCCACATATCACCTGTTGAGCGCCCGCCGGCTGCGGCTCATGCAGCCCCACGCGATCATCGTCAACACGTCGCGGGGCAGTGTCATCGACGAGGATGCGTTGGCGCAGCTGCTTGAAGAGGGAGGTATCGCAGGTGCCGGACTGGATGTCTTCGAGCATGAGCCGGCGGTCCACCCCAAGCTTCCGGCGATGGAAAACGTGGTGCTGCTGCCTCACGTGGGCTCGGCAACCTTCGAGGGGCGCATCGCCATGGGCGAGAAGGTGATCGTCAACATCAGGAGCTTCATCGACGGCCACGCGCCGCCGGATAGAATTCTCGAAACCTTGCTTTAGGGTTTGTACTCAATTGGGGGATTCCATCTGAGGCGAGGATGTGATTCAAGTTTTCCAGTAGTAGGAGGCTTGGATGTCGAGACAGCTTTTCTGGTTGAGTGACGAAGAATGGGATCGGATTGAGCCCTGGTTGCCGCGTGGTCGTCGGGGTGCGCGGCGTGTGGATGATCGTCGGGTGATCTCTGGGATCATTCACGTCCTGAAGACGGGGTGTCGGTGGCGGGATTGCCCGGCTGAGTACGGCCCGTATACGACGATCTACAACCGCTTCAACCGGTGGAGCAAGCAGGGCGTGTGGCACGATGTTTTCTATGCTTTGAGCGGCTCCAGCGGCGTGATCAGTTCGACGGCGGTCGACTCCACTCATGTCAAAGCGCATCGCTCGGCATCTGGTGCAAAAGGGGGGACTACGCCAATGCCATCGGACGATCTCGTGGCGGACGGACGACCAAGGTTCATGCCCTGACCGACGCTACGGGCCGCCCCATCGCCTTTACACTCACCCCCGGTCACGCCCACGACCTGGACGGCGCGGCGGCGTTGCTCGGCAAAGTGCCGACACCAAAGCAACTGATCGCGGACCGGGCCTATGATGCCCGCAGGCTTCGCGACTGGTTGGCCGAGCGGGGCTGCGAGGCCGTCATTCCTCCGAACCCAACGCGCAAACACCCCCACGCCTACGACCGCATCGCCTACCGAGGCCGAAACGTGATCGAGCGCATGTTCTGCCGGCTCAAGGATTTTCGAAGAATCGCAACGCGTTACGACAAACGCGCCGACACATTCCTATCCGCCGTCCTCATCGCCGCAACACTCATATGGTGGCTCAATTGAGTCCGGACCCTAGATCGGGTCATGTTTTGACGGAACCACGGCGCGGTTTCGTCAAAACATGTGAATCCGATCTATTTCGATAGTGTAGAGCCGATTCACATGGATTGCCGGCATCGCAAAGCGATTCCGACAAACCATGATCGGCTCTAGACGTAAACCGGTGGCTGGGTGAAGCCCTCATACAAGCTCCGGCTCCATTGTCTGCTTGTTTATCGAGTAACACCAATATGCCATCGGCGAGAACCTGACTGCGATTCCGTCCACTGTGAACATTTCGATTTTGGATCTTGTCGTCACATATGCTTCCTCGAGCCGGTTGCTCTTGCAAAAATGCAACAATTGTTTGAATTCTTCCGGCCGAGCGGCTTGTCGATCCGACCATTTTATTTCGACAGCGATTTTAGGTTGCTGCCTCGCGGCATCCAACAACACGAGATCGACCTCACCGCTGCGCCACCGTGCGTATCGCAATCCCTTGCTCAACCGGGAATGAAAAATTTGGCCGTATAACGCGGTCTCCGCGACGCGGCCCATCGCCTCATCATCCGGAGTGACGGGTCCAAACAGGGAGGTGCGCAAACATGGGTTGGTTAGGTAGAGTTTGAAGTGGGTGATCCGTTCAAAGTTCTTGGCGTTCTCGTCAATTCGGCGGACTCGATGAATCAGGAAAGCGGCTTCCAAGTAGTCCAAGTATCGACGGATTGTATTTTTGGCTATTCCCGACGCCTGAGAGAGCCCCTCGAGCGAAACCTCCGAACCTGTGTTGTAGGCAATCATTGCGAATAGCCGGTTCAACCCCTGAGTGTCGGCAATCCCATACAGACTCGGAAGATCACGAAGCAGCACTTTGTCGACAATATCTTCTCGTACATATCGCTCCATGTTCTGCTGGATCGTTTTCGAATAAGCGGCTTCGGGCAGCCCGCCTATATTCAGATACCTCACGAACTCTTGGTTCAGCGCCTCGATATCGTTGGGCGATAGTCGAATCGTCGGCTCGTCGTCCTCGGAGTTGAGCTCCAGAAACCTATCCTCTTGACCGATGAAGCTCAGGTACTCGGAGAACATCAACGGCGGAAGCATGAACTCCGTAAACCGCCCGGCACCTGATTCCCGGCTTTTTAGGCGCAGGGCCGCCGCCGCGGAGCCCGAGCAGACGAATTTGAATTGCGGATAGGAATCGACCAACGACTTGAGGTGCACTTCCCAGTCCTTCAGGTACTGTATCTCGTCAAACAGTAGGAAGAGCCGGGAAGATTTTTCATGACCGTGTCGGTCGATAAATAGCGCCGACAGCCTTTCAAGTCCGAGGCCGGTATAGATTGGATTGTCCATGGAAACGTAGAATATTCTTTCTGCCTGTTCACTGCGGTCCAGGAGCGCCTGAACCGTTTGCTTCAGGATCACGGTTTTTCCCACGCGCCGAGGACCCAGCAGTATGACTGCCCGGTTGACGCCGGTTTGCGAAACCAACTCCATGAATGGATGGAAATAGGCGCGTTTTGGCAGGCTGCGGACGTCGGAATCGATTCCCGCCGAAGAATTCCACCAAGGGTTATCGAATGCGAGACGATTTTTTATTTCTTTTTCAGATACTTGAAGCATATGACGACACTAAGATCAATCAAATGATCTTAGTATAGAAGATTTCTAAATTAAGATCAATGTTCTGATCTTAATTGAAATTTAGAGGCTACCCCCTGAGCACCCCCTTGGTGTGTTTGGCCACGTTGGCCACCACCTTGCTGGAGACCGCTTCGATTTCCTCGTCGGTGAGGGTCGCCTGGGTGGGCTGGAGGGTGACGGCGATGGCCAGGGACTTCTTGCCGGCTTCCAGATCGCCGCCCTGGAACTCATCGAACACCCGGACCCCTGAGATCAGCTTCTTGTCCGCCGCCTGGGCCGCCTTGGCGAGATCGTCCGCCGCGACGCCGTCATCGACGATGAAGGCAAAATCCCGCTCCACCGGCTGGAAGGCGGAAAGGGTCAAGGGCGGCCGCATGGCGGATTTGCCCTCCTTGGGCCGAGGCAGGTTTTCGAGATAAATCTCGAATCCGGCCATCGGGCCGCCGGCATCCATGGCCTGCAGAATGCCGGGGTGAATCTCGCCGAAATGGGCGAGCACCTGCTGGGGCCCGAAAGCGATGGTGCCCGACCGGCCCGGGTGATACCACGCCGGCGCGTCGGTGGAGATGCGGGCCGAACCCGCCGAAACACCCAGCTGCTCGAACACCGCCATGACGTCCGCCTTGGCGTCGAACGCGTCCACCTCGCGGGAGCTTCCTGCCCAGTCGCGGGGGCCGGTGAGCCCGGCCCGGACGCCGGCGGCGGCCATGGCCTGATCCTCGGGTTTCTCGCCGGCGAATTGCGGTCCCACCTCGTAGAGGGCGACGTCGCCGAAGCCCTTGTCCGCGTTGCGCCTCGCGGCGTCGATCAGGTTGGGCAGCAGCGACGGCCGCATCACGTCGAGATCGGCGGAGATGGGGTTCACCAGATTGACGGCTTCGGGCACCCCGCCGAAGAGGTCCGCATGTTTGCGGGGCAGGAACGAGAAGGTCACCGACTCCGTGAGGCCGCGGCCCGCCAATGCGCGCCGTGCCCGCGCGCGGCGGGCCTGCGGCAGCGACACCGCCGGGCGCGGCAGGTTGGTCTCGCGCACCAGCGAGACGGCGGGAATATTGTCAAAGCCGTGGATGCGCGCCACCTCTTCGACCAAATCGGCTTCGCCGACCACATCATGGCGCCAGGACGGCACGCCGCACTCCCAGGCATCGCCGTTGTCGGTGACGTCGAAGCCCAGCACATTGAGAATCCGGACGGTCTCTTCCTCGGATACCTCGACGCCGCCCAGTTCCTTCACCCGGTTCTTGCGCAGCGGATAAGACCGGGAGACATCCGGCTTCTCGCCGGCGATGACGATGTCGCTGGCTTCGCCGCCGCACAGTTCCAAGAGCAGCCTGGAGGCGAGTTCCGCGCCGTCGAGGACGAAGTCCGGGTCGATGCCCCGCTCGAACCGGTAGCGGGCGTCGGACGTCAGGTTGAGCTTGCGTCCCGTGGCCGCCGTACGGATCGGGTCGAAGTAGGCGCTTTCGAGGAACACGTTGACGGTTTCCCCGGTACAACCGGAGAGCTCGCCGCCCATGACGCCGCCAAGGGCTTCCGCTTCCTTCTCGTCGGCGATGACCGTCATTTCGTCGTCGAGTTCGTACTCCTTGCCGTCGAGGGCCAGGATTTTCTCGCCCTTCTTGGACAGCCGGACGTGAATGTCGCCGTGGACCTTGTCGGCATCGAAGACGTGCAGCGGCCGGCCGTAGGCCATGGTGAGGAGGTTGGTGATGTCGACCAGCGCCGAGATGGGCCGGAGACCGATGGCGAGCAGCTTCTGTTGCAGCCAGTCGGGGCTCGGGCCGTTCTTGACGCCACGGAAATAACGCCCGACGAAATAGGGACATGCGCTTATGGTTTCATCGTCGAGATCGAGATGAACCTTGATCGGGCTCTCGAATTTGCCTTCGACGGGCTTGATGAGCAGCGGCTTCAGCGTACCGATACCGGCCGCCGCCAAATCGCGGGCAATGCCGCGGACGCCGAGGCAGTCGCCCCGGTTGGGCGTGATGCCGATATCGAAAACCGGATCGGACATGCCGAGGGCTTCGGCCGCCGGGGCGCCCGGGACCGCATCGTCGCCGAGCTCAATGATGCCTTCATGCTCGTCCGAAAGGCCGATTTCCCGTTCCGACAGCAGCATGCCGTTGGAGGTAACGCCGCGGATCTTCGTTTTCTTCAGCACCGTGTCGATGCCCGGGATATAGCTGCCTTCCGGCGCGAACACGCCTTTCATGCCGGTCCGGGCATTGGGTGCGCCGCACACCACCTCGAAGGTCTCGGCACCGTTGTTCACCCGGCACACCTGGAGCCGGTCGGCGTCCGGATGGGGCTTGGCGTCTTCCACATGGCCGACGACGAAGTCCTTGAGCTTGTCGGCAGGGTCGTCGAGGCTCTCCAGCTCGAGCCCGATCATGGTCAGTTCGTCGGCGATTTCCCGGGGGCCGGCGTCCGTCTCCAGCTCTTGCTTGAGCCATTTCAGGGAGAATTTCATCCGACGGCCCTCCCGAGCAGCGACGGCACATCCAGAGGTGCGAAGCCGAAATGCTCCAGCCAGCGGATGTCCGAATCGTAGAACGTCCGAAGATCGGGAATACCGTACTTGAGCATTGCCAATCGCTCGACGCCCATACCGAAGGCGAAGCCCTGATATTTGGCCGAGTCGATCCCGCAATTCTCCAGAACCGCCGGATTGACCATGCCGGAGCCGAGAATTTCCAGCCAGTCGTCGCCGGAGCCGATTTTCAGCCCGCCGCCTTCGCGGGTGCAGCCGATATCCACCTCCGCCGAGGGTTCGGTGAAGGGGAAGTAGCTGGGCCGGAAGCGGACCGGCAGGTCGTCGATGCCGAAGAAGGCGCGGCAAAATTCCATCAGGCAGCCCTTGAGGTGCCCCATGTGGGTGGTCTCATCCACAACCAGTCCTTCGACCTGATGGAACATGGGCGAGTGGGTGGCATCGTGATCGCTGCGGTAGGTGCGGCCCGGCACGATGATCCGGATGGGCGGCTTCCGGGACTGCATGGTGCGGATCTGTACCGGCGAGGTGTGGGTACGGAGCAGCATCCGGCGCCCTTCCTTCTCGGCGTTGATGTAGAAGGTGTCGTGTTCCTGACGGGCCGGGTGATCCTGGGGGATGTTCAGGGCGGTGAAGTTGTACCAGTCCTCTTCGATGTCGGGCCCTTCGGCGACGGTGAAACCCATCTCGCCGAAGATGGAGATCACCTCGTCGATGGTCTGACTGATCGGGTGGACGCAGCCCTTGCGCTCGGGCCGGACGGGGAGCGTGACGTCGATCTTCTCCTCGGCCAGCCGGGCGTCCAGTCCGGACGCCGACAGCGTGGTCTTGCGCGCTTCGATGGCCTCGGCGATTTCATCCTTCAGCGCGTTGAACGCCTGGCCGGCGGCTTTTCGCTCGTCCGCGTCCAGCCGGCCCAGGGTCTTCATCAGGCCGGTGACGCTGCCCTTTCGCCCGAGGGCGGCGACGCGCACCGCCTCCAAGGCATCCAAATCGCCGGCGCCGTCGATGGCCGCCGTCAATTCGCTCTTCAGTGCCTCCAGGTCTTGCATGTCGTTTCCGTGCTCCAAATCAAAAGGGGGCCGCCGTCCGGGCCGCCCCCTTCAAAAAATCTCCGTTCGATCCTGCTTCAAGCAGTGCTGGCGAGGGCGGCCTGGGCCTGTTCTACCAAGCTTTTAAACGAATCCGGCTCCGTGATGGCGAGATCAGACAGCACCTTGCGGTCGATCTCGATCCCGGCCTTCGAGAGGCCGTTGATGAACTGGGAATAGGTCAGGCCGTGCAGACGGGCGCCGGCATTGATCCGCTGGATCCACAGGCGGCGGAACGAGCGCTTCTTGGTCCGGCGGTCCCGGTAGGCGTATTGCAGCGCCTTGTCGGTCCGCTGCTTGGCGAGACGGAAGTTGTTGCTGCTCCGGCCCTGATAGCCCTTGGCCCGGGCGACGACTTTCTTGCGCCGGGCCCGGCTGGCGACGGCGGATCTGGAACGCGACATGTTTATTTTCCCCGGGCGTACGGCATGTAGGCGCTGATGATCCTGGCATCGGCATCGGCCATGATCATGGTGCCGCGGGCCTTGCGTTTCATCTTCTGGGTGCGCTTGCGCAGATTGTGACGCTTGAATGCCGGGCTGCCCTTGATCTTTCCGGTGCCCGTGCGGGAGAAGCGCTTCTTGGCGCTGGATTTGGTCTTCAGCTTGGGCATTTCCTCATCCTCGTCTGAGTTTTCTGTGAGCGTCCGGCATGCCCTCGGATCAAACATCCGGCCGTTTCGCTCGGCGAAGGCGCGGTTTATAGCGGCGGCGCCCCGGGATTGCAAGGGGTGCGGGCTATTCCGCGGCCGCCAGGGGCCCGGTGCGGGGCTCTTGGCCCGGCAGTTGAAAATGGATGTCGTGGGCATCCGAGATACGGATGACCTCGTGTGCGTCGGCGACATTGTGGAGCGCCTTGAAGAGATCGAACAGCTTGTTGGTCGGCTCCGCCCAGAAAACCCCTTTTACCGTCTCTCCGCTGTTGTTGAACAGGGCATGGGTCGAGTACTTGGGAAACGGAAGCACCTCGCCCGCGCACGCGGCAAATTCCTTGCCATCGAGGAGCATCTGGAGCTCGCCCTCGGTGATGTAGAGAAATTCATCCTGGGTGGAATGGGAATGGGGCGGAATGTAGCTCTCCTCGGGCATGATGGCTTCCCACCAGATCGCCTCGTCGTCCACCTGTTTGGGAATGTAGATTTGTCCCATCACGTTCCACACCATACCGCCGATGGGCTTCGCCTCGTTGACGATCCGATCGATGTCCCGCGCACTGACGCTCATGACGAGTCCTCTCCGCGAAGTTTCTTCTGCGCTTTGGCCCAAACCGGGTTGAACGCCGCGAATATGGGGCGATCCTGCCACGCCGCGGTGGCTTTCTCCAAATCATTCCGGTCATAGTAGCCGATGAGAACGCCGGCCTCGGTGATGTTTCGCTGAACATCGACGGTTTCCAGCATGCCGTCGGTTACGGTCACCCGGTGCCGGGGTTTCATCGCCCAGTCGAAGAGCAGGTCCTTCAGCCGCGCGCGCTCGGTCTCGCAGGCCGGGTCGGCGCCCAAATCCCGCAGTTCTTGGGGATCTTCCTTAAGGTCGAACAGCATCGGTCGGTATTCGCCGCAGTCGACATATTTGAACCGGCCGTCGAACACCATGCGGAGCCAGCAATCCCTGGGCTTGGTTCCCAGCGCGCGCCGGGGATCCATGAACGCGTAGTCGTATTCGCTGATGACGTAGCTCCGCCAGTCTTCCGGCGTTTCGCCGTGCAGCAGCGGGGTCAGGGAGCGGCCGTCGAAAATATGAGGTTGGGGGTACCCGCCGATGGCTTCGACGAAAGTCGGCGCCAGGTCGATCGCTTCGACCAGTGCATCGCTTGCCGACCCGCGGGTCGCGTCGGCCTCCGGCGACGGGTCATGGACGATGAGCGGAATTCGGACGCTGGGCTCGTGGAACAGGTCCTTTTCGCCCATCCAGTGATCGCCGAGGTAGTCGCCGTGATCCGAGGTAAAGACGATCATCGTATCGTCCATCCGCCCGCGCTCCTCGAGTGTTTCGAGCAGGCGGCCGATCTCGTCGTCGATCTGTTTGATCATTCCCATGTAGCCGGGAAGCACCGCATCGCGGACTTCATCCCGCGACATGGTCCGTGACACGCGCTGGCCGATGAACGCGCCGAAGACCGGATGCGGGTCCTGTTTCTCCGCGTCGCTGCGGACGACCGGGTAGGTGTCTTCGGGGCCGTACATGGTCGCATACGGGGCCGGCGCCATGTAGGGCCAGTGCGGTTTGATGTAGGAGAGGTGGAGGCAGAAGGGCTCGTCCCCCGCATCGTCCAGGAAGTCGATGGCGCGTCCGGTTATGTACGCGGTCTCGGAATGCTCGGCCGGAACCCGCGCCGGTTTGTTCGAGTTTTCCAGATACCAGCCGGACAGCAGCCCGCCGTCCGGACCTTCCGCCGAGTTCGCCCAATCCTCCCACGGGTTGTCGGCCTCGAAGCCGTGATCGCGGAGATACCGGTTGTATCGGGGGTTGGGGTCGTGGCTCGAGCTGGGGTGGACGCCGTCGTCCCGCTCGAAGGGCTCGAAACCGCATTCGGCCGCCAGCACGCCTTCGTCGGAATGAAGATCGATCCCCAGGCGCGCCATCCCGGCAAAGTCGGCGCGCATATGAGTCTTGCCGACCAGCGCGGTGCGGATACCGCGGGGCCGCAGATGGTCGCCGATGGTCTGTTCGCCGATCCTGAGCGGGACGAAATTCCAGCTGGCGCCGTGAGAATTCACATACCGGCCGGTATAAAAACTCATGCGCGACGCGCCGCACACCGGGGACTGACAATAGGCGCCGTCGAACCGCACGCCGCGGGCGGCGAGTCCGTCGATGTTCGGGGTGTCCAGTTTGGGGTGGCCGTAGCAGGACAGGTAATCCCAGCGAAGCTGGTCGCACATGATGAATAGTATGTTCCTGACCGCGCCCATCATGCCGCTCCTATCCGCCGAACGACTTTTCTATCCGGTCCAGGGTGCGCATGGCCGACAATCCTTGCGCCACGCTGCTGTTGGGTTCGCGGCCGTCCGCGATGGCGGCGAGGAATTCCCGGTCGGCGAGTTCGATGCCGTTGTCCGAAACCGCCAGGCCGCTCAGGTCGACGGGGTTCTCGTTGCCGTCCACCAGATCGTCATAGCGGGCGATATAGGTGCCGTTGTCGCAGATGTAGCGGAAGAAGGTGCCGAGCGGCCCGTCGTTGTTGAACGAAAGGGACAGCGTGCAGATGGCCTGGTTCGCGGCTTTCAGCCCGATGGACATGTCCATGGCGATGCCGAGCTCCGGGTGCGGCGGCCCCTGCAGCCCGAAGCACTCGGCCGCCTCGCCGCCGGTCTGATACTGGAACAGATCCACCGTGTGGCAGGCATGGTGCCATAGCAGGTGATCGGTCCAGGCGCGGGGCTTTCCCTCGGCGTTGATGTTGGTGCGCCGGAAGAAGAAGGTCTGCACATCCAGCTGCTGAAGGGTCAGTTCCCCGGCCTTGATCCGGTTGTGGACCCACTGATGGCTCGGGTTGAACCGCCGCACATGGTCGACCATGGCGACCAGGCCGGTTTCCCGCTGGACGCGAGCGATGTCCTCGGCGTCCTTCAGGCTGTCGGCCATGGGAATTTCGATCATCACATGCTTGCCGGCGCGCATGGCGGCGATGGCTTGTTCGGCATGCAGCTGGGTCGGCGTCGCCAGGATCACCGCATCGACATCGTCCCGGGCAAGGCTGTCCCCGAGATCCCTGGTCCAGTGTCCGATGCCCCGGTCCCCGGCGAAGCCTTCCATATCGTCCGGCTCACCGCCGACGACGGAGGTGACCTCCACGCCGTCGATCATGCCGAGGGCATCCAGATGCTTGCGCCCGAAGGCGCCGGGCGCACCGGCAACGCAAATTCTCATTTC
>CAZUGT010000213.1:0-6018 GCA_964620095.1 uncultured Rhodospirillaceae bacterium
TTGAGCCTGAATGACCAGTTGGTCGATCCAATGGAGGGCGGGTTCGATATCGCGGTCCGCTTGCTTCAGTCCGAACCGCAGATACCCAAGACCCTGGGTATTCATCGGCTGTTCCAGTCAACACGGATGCTGTGCGCGTCATCCCGCTATCTTGACCAAAATGGCGAGCCGACCACGCCCGATGAGTTGGCCCGGCACCAATGCCTGTCATACAGCTATGTCGAGGATCCCGGCATCTGGCGTCTATCCCGCAACGGGCATGATTACCTTGTGCCTGTTTCGAGCCGTGTAACCACGAGCGCGGGACGGGTAATCGCGGCGGCGGCTGAGCGAGGTCTCGGAATCGCCTATGGGCCGGAGGCATTTTTTCGTGAACATCTCGCCGGCGGAAGCGTCAGGCAGGTAATGAGCGACTACGACCTCCCGCGCGCTTCGATCTACAGCCTGTTTGCACGGAGCAAATATGTGCCGGCAAAGATCGATGCCTTCAATGGGTTCATGGAGCGGTTCTTCGAAGGAAAAATCTTTTGACCCGCCATCGATCACAGGGTGATTTCAAATGTCTCCTTTGGCCCGGAAGCGGCCAGTTCAATGTCCGATTTTTCGGTTCGGACACGGCCCCGAGCGGACGACGTTGCGGAATAGGTGGCGGCCGGCCGAATAAGCGATCTCTTCCTCCGCGATCAGGTCAGAAATCTAGCGTCCGACAACCGCATCGAGAATTCGATCCGGATTGCCAGGCTCGGTATCGCCGCGCCACGCCACGTGCTGATCTGGGCGGATGAGTGCCAAGGGCTTTTCATAAAGCGCCAACAAGCCCGGCTCATCCACCTCGATCGTCTTCATCGGAACACCGCGTTCCGCCGCTGCTTTCTCAAATCCCTCCACGGGGGGCGGGTTTTCACCCATGCGCAACAGCGTGAACCCGGGACCGAAGCGGTCAAACAACGACTCCCGTTCTTCGATCCAGTAGTGGGGCGCCCGCCCCCCGGGTGTTGCCGAAGGCACGTAGGCTTTTGGGTCATCGGGCGGCGGGGTCGTGCCGTCATCGACGATGATCGGTGAGCCGTCATACCGGGCCCCAAGCTGAATACCCAGGCTGGCGAATTCCTCGCGAAACGTGTCCACCTCCTTTGCGAACTCGGCGCGTTCGGCATCCCCTTCCGGCGAGTCCTCCTCGATGTGAGGCGGTATCTTGAGATTGGCAATTTGTTCAGCGAGGTTGCCGGACTCCGTGGTGTTGCGCACGCCGATGGGTTGGCGTTCCGCTTCGTAGCTGTCGAGCAATTCGGCTCCGCCCCAGCCGTGGTGAACCGCGGCCAGCTTCCAGGCCAGGTTCGCGGCATCATCCATGCCCGTGTTGAAGCCGAATCCGCCCGAAGGCGTGAAGAGGTGAACCGCGTCGCCGGCGAGCAGAACTCTATCCGACTGGTAGTGATCCAGTACCAGGGCAAGCCCGGCCCACCATTCCTGGACGGATACGACCTCGGCATCCACATCGGCTCCGATGGTCGTGTGAAACAACTCCCGAATGTCGATGTCCCCGATTTCGGCGTCCTTGTCGATATGGGCAAGAATGACGAACTCGCCTTGGCAATCGAGGGAGATGCAGTCGAACCGCCGATCGGAGTTGATCGTCAGGTAGTGCCATCCGATGGGCATCGTCAAAATGTCATAGACCTTCGGAGCGCGAAGATAGATCGAGAGCATGCGTCCGTCATAAAAGTCGGTGCCCGAAGATGAGCGGCCGCTGTACTTGAAACCGAGCGTCCGGCGGATCATCCCATTCCCGCCATCGCATCCGATCATGTAGCCGGCTCGGACAACCTTGGTCCCACCGGTCGATATTTCCTCTATTTCCGCCTCGACGAAGCCATCGCCCTGTTCAAATTCGTTCATTCGCCAGCCGAAGCGCAGATCGGAGGCCGGATGCATTTCGGCGTGCCGCCGCAACACCGGCTCGAGATAAAATTGATTGCAGCGATGAATGGGTTCAGGCGTCAGGAGTGTCGGGCCCCACGGCCCCGGGTTGCCGACTTTTTCATTGGTGCTGGGCATCTCGATCCTGCCTAGTTCGTACCCGTTGAACCGGGTCAAATAGACGATATCGGTTGGATGATCCGGCGGAACGCCGATCCGCCGCAGCTCGGCAGCGATACCAAGGCGCCGCAAGTGCTCCATCGACCTTGCGTTGACCGTACTGCCCTTGGGGTGGGTCGACGTCGTTTCCTTGGCGTCGACAAGCAGGAACGGGACGTTTTTGACGCCCAACTCAACGGCGAGAAACAGGCCTACCGTCCCCCCGCCAACGATTAGTACAGGTGTCTCGATGTCCGCCATGAAGGTGTTCGTAGTGGTTTTCGGTCCGGATAGGCAAGCCCACAGATTTGCCGTCCGATAGCAGCTCTGTCAACGGGACCGGCGGTCGAAGACTGCCAACCGAGCCTGTTTCGGACGGTTCGCCATTTGGCACTCAATAGCCGCTGTGACCTGCTCTCGAATTCGGACAGATGAGTTTTGCGGTGATGACAACGAACCGGGGGGTTCGCATATTTGCACTCAATCAATAACCGCCGTCTAAACAACGCGGCCAAACAGGCAGGCCTGCGATTCTGGAACGTGTGGTCAGCGGAGCGATGCCGTCGACCTGTTCAAGCAGGCTTGGCAGGCCTTCAAAGGCAAAGAGAGGCCTCCGGAACATGACGAACACCATGTTACGGTTTCCGCAACCACGTTTGACCGGATGTAAAATCCATCACGGGGCCGCGGCGGCGGACGGTCCGGGACTGCCGGTACGGCACGCCTGGCGTCCGGCGGGGAGTTTTCGGACAAAGCGATCCGCACCATTTCTCAGGGCGATAGGTTCAGTGTCGAACTTCCCGGAGGCGGCGGCCTGGGAGATCCGCATGAGAGACGAGAAGCGATGGTTCGCACCGATCCAGAGGCCGGATACCCCGCCAAAGAAGGAGCCAAAAAAACCATGGCTTCGTATAATCGTCCCTCAACAAATACAGTGGGATTTCACACTCAACTTTAAACGGAGACGAGAAATGAAATACCGATTGAAAACAATTCTGGCCGCAGGCGCGGCAATACTATTGTCCGCCGGTGTGGTCGCCGAAGCATCCGCCCAGAACCTCAAGGCCGGCTTGATGCTGAAGAAAGGGTTCCCCGGCGCGGGCCCCGTCAACGGCATGTATGAGTTCTTTAAGTCGGAAATCGAGAAATCATCCGGCGGCAAGATCAAAATGGACATCGTTTATGGCGGTGCGTTGGGCAAGCCAAATGAAAGGCTCAACCAGGTCCGCCGGGGCATCATCCAAATGTCGGATGCCTCGGAAGGCAATTATGCCTCCATTTATAAGGATATTCAGGTCCTCTCCATGCCATACCTGTTTCCCGACGAGCAGACCGCCTGGAAACTATTGGATGGTCCGATCGGCACCAGGATGGCCGAAGACATGCGGAAGAAAACCGGAATCCGTGTCCTCGGCTGGTGGGAGTCCGGTGGATTTAAACACTATAGTTCCAACCGCGCCATCCGGACCCCGGATGACATGAAGGGTCTTAAAATGCGGGTTATGGCGCCGATCTTCGGCATTCCCGTTTTGACACTCGGCGGGTCAGCGACACCCATCGCATTTCCGGAACTCTACACGTCCCTGAAGACCGGTGTCGTCGATGGACAGGACAACGCGGTTTGGGTGTTCAACCTCATCAAACTTCACGAAGTTCAGAAGTACCTGATGCTCGACGGCCATATCTATTCGTTCGGCCCGCTTGGCATCAACGACAAATGGTTCAACGGATTGTCGGCGGATCTTCAGAATGCGGTCCTGGCCGCTGGTAAGAAAGCCGTTGCGTTCAACAGAAAGGCGTCCCGGGAGGCCGAGGCCAAGAACATTACAATGGCCAAAGAGAAGGGGGTTACGGTCATTCCCTTCACGAAGGAAATGAAAAAAGCGTTTGCCGACAGAATTCGGCCGGCCGCGGTGAAATGGCTTAAGGAAAATGTAGATACACCTTCCTTGGTCGATGAGGTCATCGCCGAAGTGGCCCGGTTGTCAAAATAGGCCGATACCCTTGGATCGGTTAAGCATCCGGCGATGACAAGATTGCTGGAATACCTGCTGCGGACGATCAGCACTGCAGCCCTCCTGCTGCTGTTTGTGCTGATCGTGGCGCAGGTGGTAATGCGCTACGGATTTGGCTACACGCCGTTCTTTACCGAAGAACTCGCCCGTTATTCTCTGGTGTGGTCGGTTCTTGCCGGTACGGCTGTTTCCATCCTTATCAATGGCCACATCCGGGTGACCTTCCTTCCGGAACTATTGCGGCCGAACCTCCGCTGGGTGTGGATGCGAATCCTCGATTTCATTACATTGGCGTTGCTCGTGATTTTGACGGTGGCGGCCGTCCAGTCAGTCGAATTCGCAGGAGGCCAAACAAGTGACGGCCTCCAGATTTCCCTCCAGTATCCATATTCGGCCTTGCCGGTGGCGTTTGGCGCCGGACTACTCTTTCTGGTGGTCCGCATCAAGCGGGCTTGGACCGTCCGGCCCTGGAAGATTCCGACCGAAGGTGAACACGGCGACGTGGATAGATGAGCCTTTCACTCGCCTTGTTTATCGCGTCGTTTCTAGGACTACTGTTCGCCGGGTTGCCGGTTGCCTGGACGATGGTGGTGTCATCCATTGTCTGGCTCGTGGCAAGCGGGCAGATGGCTTTCCTCCCGGTCCTTCCGGAACGGATATTTCAAGGCATTGATGTATTCGTGCTGATGGCGATCCCGCTCTTTATTCTGGCAGGTGAGCTTATCAATGAAGGCCGAATCACCGATCGCCTGATTTCTCTTGCCAATGTGTTGTTCGGCTGGATGCCGGGTGGTCTGGCTCAGGTCAATATCGGTGCTTCAATTCTATTTTCCGGCATCACGGGTGTCGCATTGGGGGATATCGCGGCGCTCGGAAAAGTCTTTATTCCGTCCATGACCAAGAATGGCTATTCGTCAGCATATGCAGCGGCGGTGACGGCGTCGTCCTCCATTATCGGTCCCATGGTTCCTCCGTCGCTCATTGTCGTTATCTACGGCTCCATGACCAACGTGTCGATCGGCGCATTGTTCGCGGCCTGTATCATTCCCGGACTGCTGATCGGTGCGTGCCAAATGACTCTGGTCTGGTTTCAGGCACGCAGGCGAGGTTTTACCGGAATCGAGATGGACCGGTCGCTGCCGGCGGTGGGCCGGTCCGCCCGCAGCGCCTTTCCGCCGCTTCTCATACCGATTATTATTTTGGTGGGGATTTTGGGGGGTGTCATGACACCGACCGAGGCCGGTGGCCTCGCGGCCTTCTACGCCTTGTTGATTGCCGTTTTTCTCTACCGCTCCATTAATTTCAAACAGTTCCTCTCGGCACTCCATCAATCAGCCGTCTTTTCCTCGCAGCTTCTCATCATCGTCGGTTGCGGTGCGATTTTCACATGGGTGATGGGCATGGAAAATGTGCCGTCGCTGGTAGAGCGGACGGTGCAGCAATTGAATATTCACCCCGCGTTCCTGCTCTTGGCGTTGAATATCGTCATGCTGATTCTGGGTATGTTTATCGACCCGACCGCAGCGATTATCCTCTTCATTCCGATTTTGGGTACGGCCGCACAAGCGGTCGGCGTTGATCCCGTGCATTTTGGAGCAATTGCCATTCTCAACTTGAACATCGGGTTGCTGACGCCGCCACTCGGCGTTTGTCTGTTTGCCGCGGAGCGGATCGCCGGTTGTGGCCTGACCGTCTTGTTGAGGGAAACCTGGCCGTTCCTGCTTGTCAGCCTGGTGGCGCTTATGCTTGTCACCTATGTACCCCAATTAAGTCTTTGGTTACCAAAACTTATGGGATTCTAGTATGGCAGGGATTTATCGGTATCCGAATGAACTGCGTGACGCTTGCCGCCGTGGAGAGTTTGTCCAATCCACGGCAGCTCAGGCCCCCGGCTATGAACAAGCGAACATCATTATCCTGCCTC
>CAZUGT010000214.1:0-9415 GCA_964620095.1 uncultured Rhodospirillaceae bacterium
CAGGCGTCGAAGTCGACGTACCATTTGTCCTCGCCGCGGACCATCCGCTTCTCGGGACGGATCGCGTCGACCGGACACACTCGGGTGCAGACCTGGCAGTTCAAACAGAAATCGTCGGCGCCGAACGGGGCAAACCCGTCCGGCTCCAGCGGCATGTCGGTGAGCACGCAAGCCAGACGGAACGAGGATCCGAACTCGCGATTGATCATCGAGCCATGCTTGCCCAGCTCGCCGAGGCCAGCCTCGATCGCCGCCGGAATAATCAGAACCGGCCCCGCGGCCGGACCGCCATGAGGGAAAGCGTCCCAGCCGTGCTCGCGCATCCAGGAGGCAAGCTTGTAGGCCGCCCGGGTGCCGCGCGCATACTGCTTCTGCACCTCGACCTGGGAGGTCTCGCTGGGCGCCGTCTTGAGGCACTCGTAATCCATCGCCACCGCGAGCACGACGATCCATTCGAAGTCGACCTCGAAACCCTCGAACACCCACTCCGGACGAATACGGGTGATGCCGACCTGATCCGCCTCGCCCGCCAGGGCGGCGTCCTTGACCTCCTGGGTCCACGCCGCGGCGGTCCAATCGGGCCGGACGGACGACAATGGCGGCAGCGGTTTCTTGGAGAATTCCAGATTGTCCTGCCGGTGAACCTTGGCGCCCTCGGACATCAGACTGCGGCGGAAATATTCCTGCAGTTCCCCATGGGCGATGATTTCGGAATCGTGCCACATGATCGGCGTCGGCCGGCGGACATCGGCCTCGCCCAGCCCATTGATGTCGTTCCCTTGCGCCTCGGGCAGAAGGTCCAGCACCTCCTGGCGCGGGCTGAACGGGATCTCCCAAGGCGGCCGGTTGTCGGACATCTATTGGAGACCGTCGAGATATTCCTGGCGCCGTTCCGCCACCCGGTCCCGGATCTTCGCGCCGTACTTGGCCATGGACGATATGTCGTCCTCGGTCAGCCGCCCGGGCACGCACTCCCGGAAGCTCGGCCGCTCCTTGGCCCGCGCCCACCAGGCCTCGGACAGCGGCCGGCCGGCGATCCAAACGTCCAGCAACGTCAAATATTCCATCCGCGCCACATAGGGCATCAAGTTGATATCGGCGAGGCTGAAGGTCTCCCCCAGAATCCACGGCCCGCCGGACTCGTCGAGCGCTTGTTCCAGGTTCTTGAACAGCTTCTCGAAGTTGGCGACCGCCTGGAATACGTAAGGCGACTCGGTGCCCTCCTCGAACGTGGACTTGAACCGGGCGCCCCGTGTCGCGTCGCCGGCGCTTTTGAACCGCTGCCGGCGCTTTTCCTCCGGCATGGACTTCATCTTTTCCCGGAACATGGCCGTGAAGCTGATTTCGCGGGTGGCTTCGAAAATGCCTTCGTCGACATACTTGGACCACACCCGCATCCGCGCCTTTCCGTAGGCATCGTCCGGCACCAGGGACGGTTCGGGACAAACGTCGTCCAGGTATTCGCAGATCAGGGTCGATTCGACGATGACCTTGCCGTCGTCGACGAGCGTCGGCACCACGCCCTTGGGGTTCAGCTTGAGGTATGCGGGATCGAACTGCTCGTTGTCGAACAGGTTGATGTTGTGGGTGTCGTAATCGAGACCCTTTTCGTCGAGGGTGATGAACACCTTCTGGGTGCAGATGGAATTCCCCGCCTTGTAGAGTTTCATTCTCTCTCCCCGTCGCGTCACGCCTTGTTTGCATAACCATACCGCTCGGGCATCATGAGACAATGACCGAACGGATCGAATGCGCGGTAATCGGCGCCGGCGTGGTGGGATTGGCCGTGGCGCGGACAATGGCCATGGCGGGCCGCGAGGTGATCATCCTCGAAGCAGCGGACGCCATCGGAACCGGCATCAGCTCCCGCAACAGCGAGGTCATCCACGCCGGCATCTATTATCCGACCGGCAGCGTCAAGGCGCTGACCTGCGTCGAAGGCAAGCACCGGCTGTATGAATATTGCGAAAGCCATGGCGTGGCCCATCGGAACTGCCAGAAGCTGATCGTCGCGACCGATACGGATCAGCTCGATACCCTAGAAGGCATCCGCCGGGTGGCGGCCGAAAACGGCGTCACCGATCTCGCCTGGATCGAACAACCGGCGTTGAGGGAAATGGAGCCCGCCCTGCGGGCCGTCGCCGCCCTGCTGTCGCCCTCCACCGGCATCATCGACAGTCACGGATTGATGCTGGCCTACCAGGGAGATGCCGAGGATGCCGGGGCGGTCATCGCCTTCAACACGCCGGTGACCCGGGGGGCGGCCGCCGCCGACGGCACCCTGCGCCTGGAGACCGGCGGCGAGCAGCCCATGACCCTCGCCTGCGACATGGTCGTCAATTGCGGCGGGCTGCACGCGCCCCATATCGCAAACCGCATCGACGGATTGCCCGCCGAACACGTTCCGACCGCCTACTATGCCAAGGGAAACTACTTCACGCTGGGCGGCAAGGCGCCGTTCAGCCGTTTGATCTACCCGGTCCCCGAGCAGGCCGGGCTCGGGGTTCACCTAACCTTGGACATGGGCGGTCAGGCCCGCTTCGGCCCCGATGTCGAGTGGATCGACGAAATCGACTACGAGGTCGATCCCCGCCGGGGCGACGTCTTCTATGAAGCGGTCCGCAAATATTGGCCCGAGCTGAAGGACGGGGCGCTGCAGCCGGGCTATTCGGGGATCCGGCCCAAGATCCAGGCGCCGGGGGAACCGGCCAGGGATTTCGTCATCAGCGGTCCCGAGGATCACGGCGTCGCCGGCCTGGTCAACATGTTCGGCATCGAATCGCCGGGGCTGACCGCCTCTCTCGCACTAGCCGACGCGGTCGCCGGCCGGCTGGCCGATCAGTGATACGGCCGCGCCGGGATGGGTCGTCGTGCGCGGCGTCCCTAAAGCCCGCTCGGGATCATTTCCTCGACAACGAAACCCTCCGCGGGCGGATATCGGTCGGCGATCATCGCGCGCGCTTCCGCTTCGCTGCGCGCCGTCACGTCGTGGAGCTGGACATCGGCCCAGTGATCGCCGTACAGCGAATGGCTCCGGTTTTCCTTCACCGCCCTGCGGACGTCGCGATTGTAGACCGCAACCTCGAAGACCCGCAGATCATGGGTGTTGTACTGAAGCATGTCTTCCCGCTCCGATTTCAGTCTCGCACCGCCCGATGACGCCCGACCGGTTGCCGCCGGGACAGGCCGCTAGGACAGGTTGAAAGTATGAAATCCGAATTGTTAACAATTGCTTGCGGGGCGCGGACGCCGGTCAGCCGCGCCAAAAGGCGGCGTCCGGCTAGATCAGGCCGAGTTCCCGGAGGTCCGCGGCCATCTCCGGCGGCAATTCCCCGGACTGCTCCCGGGAAACCCGGACATCAGGGGGCGAATCCTCGGGCCTTAAGTACCGCCAGCCCTGAAACGGCTTCTGTGTACGCATTTCGACCGGTGTCAGCTCGGGGTCCAGGGTGATGAGGCACCGGCGCTTGCCTTCGTCGTTGCGAAATTCGTCGACCCCGAGAATCCGCTGGCGGACCCGGATGAAGCGCTTGATCACCCAATAGATGGAGCCCCCGTCGATCAGTTCGCCGGCGCGCCTTGGGACGTTGCGCGTAAAGGTGCGGAGGACCGCCTCGCCGTGCTCCCGCTGGTATGCTTCCAGCCGCTCGGCCTGCCGCCGGCGGAGATGCCCGGTGCTCTCGATCCCGACAGCCATTCGGAGAAGATTGACGGACATTCGGGTTATTCGTCCCTGTCTGGGTACCAGGCAGCGGTCCGTTTATCCAAAAACGCCTGAAAGCCCTCGATTCCTTCGGCGGTCGCGCGTCCCGAGGCGCTGATTTCAGCCATTTGTTCGGCCATCGCATCCGAAATCGACGTGCCGGAGATCTCTCCGATCAGGCGCTTCGTCCGCCCCACCGCCGCCGGGCCGCTGCGCAGATATCCGTCGATGACCGGCGCCGCCGCCTCATCCAGGCCGCCGACCGGGCATATTTCGTGCACCAGACCGATCTCCTTCGCCCGGTGGACGTCGAACGTCTCCCCCGAAACCGCATACCGTTTGGCCTGGCGGACACCGAGCGCGGCGATCAGCTGGGGGAGTATGGGCGCCGGCGTAATGCCGACGCGCACCTCGGTGATGGCGAATTTCGCGTCCTCGGAGGCGATGACCACGTCGCAGCCGGCCGCATAGCCGGTGCCGCCGCCGAAACATGCATTGTGAATGAGGGCAATGGTGGGTTTGGGGAATTCGAACAGGCCGCGCATGACAGCCACCGACATCGCCGCGCCCTCCTTCCGGACCTCCGGCGCCGCCTCGGCCAGTTCCTTGAACCAGTTGACGTCGGCGCCCGCGGAAAAATGCTTGCCGGCGCCGCGCAACACCAGCAGACGCACCGCCTCATCCCCGGCCAGGGCCCGAAGCCCGCCGGCCAGCGCGGTGAGCATCTCCGGGTTCCAGGTATTGAACTTGTCCGGACGGTTGAGGGTGACCGTGGCGACCCCGCGGTCATCAATATCGGTCAGGATGACGGGTTCGGACATTGGATTCTCCTACCAGCCGCCCCGTTCGAGCCATTTATCCATCATCTCCATCCGGTCGCAGCCCCAGAACGGCTCGCCGTCGACGATGAAATAGGGCGAGCCGAAGGCCCCGCGGTCCATTGCCGCCTGGGTCTCGTCGCGGAGCCGGTCCTTGTAGGACTGGTCGTTGGTCGCGTCGATGCAGGCCCGGACGTCGGCCCCCAGCCCGCCGGCGATTTCGGCGACGGTTTCCCGGGGCCGGATATCGATCCCGTCGGCGAAAAACGCGGTCATCGCGGCCTTGGCGAAGTCCCGCGCCAATTGCTCGTCCCGGTCATGCAGAAAGTAGAACACCCGCCCCGCCGCCACCGTGGGGATCGGAAAGGGTTCCGGCATCTTGAACGCAACGCCATGGAGCCGGGCCGTCCGCTCGAGATCGTGGAGCGAATACTCGCCTTTCAACGGCTGCTCCACGAGGGAGCGCTGGCCGTTGTGCTGGAAGACCGCGCCCAGCAGGTAGGGCCGCCAATTGACGGATCGGTTGTGCTTCCCGGCGATGGCGTCGATCCGGAACAGCGCCAGATAGCCGTAGGGAGAAGCAAAATCGAAATACATGTCTATGGGGTCCGCCACGTGCGTCTCCTCCGCCGGTCAGCTACCAATCCAGCCGTCCGCCGTCATATCCCCAGAACGTGCCCGTGTCGTCAAGTCCCAGCCGGTCGATGATCCGCCGCATTCCCGATACGCTGTCGGCAACCGGGACCGCGGCGCCGGCGCCTCCCATGCCGGTCCGCGCCCATCCCGGGTGGAACACGGCGACGGTAATGCCGCGCCCGGCGAGGTCGGTGGACAGGCTCTTCATCACCATGTTGAGCGCCGCTTTGGACGACCGGTAGGGATAGTAGCCGCCGCCGCCCGCGGAAATGCTCCCCATGGCCGAGGTGATGGCGACGATCTTCTTTTGACCGGACGCGGCGACGTTTTCCACCAGCCCCTCGGCCAGCCTGAGAGGCGCCATGGCGTTGACCCGGAACAGTTCCTCCCAGCCTTCGGGGTCGGTGGCGCCGAACCCGGCCGTGGAACCGAGCAGCCGGGCATTGTTGATCAACAAATCGATGGGCCGACCGGCCAGCGACGCAGCAACCGCGTCGACGGCGCCGAAGTCGGAGACGTCGAGCGCATGGACATCGATGTCGCCCGCGATCCCGCGCAATTCGGCCGCGCCGTCCGGATTCCTGCAGGTGGCGATGACCGACCAGCCGCCGGCCGCGTACTGGGACGCGAATTCGAGGCCCAACCCCCGATTGGCGCCGGTGATGAAGACCGTTGGCATGCCGCTGAAATCCTCCCTAGACCACGCCGAAAAGCCGGACCACGGCCAAGACGAAGCTCAAAACCAGTGTCGTCCTGGCGG
Organism: uncultured Rhodospirillaceae bacterium; assembly: GCA_964620095.1. Classification (GTDB taxonomy): domain Bacteria; phylum Pseudomonadota; class Alphaproteobacteria; order Rhodospirillales; family UBA2165; genus JAJDXO01. The sequence continues at coordinate 5,918 of CAZUGT010000214.1, forward strand.
CGATGCCCCACCACCGCCAATTGCTGTTGGGAGCGCAGCGCCAGATGACCACCGCGGCGTACAGGGCATAGACGAAGGAGAGCGCAATTCCCAACTGCTGGGGCAAAAACCCGGCATTGATCATCAGAACGCCGAGCGTCGATACCACCCAACTGCCGAAGACGCCGACCAGCCAATAAGCCCGCCACAGCCGCTCCTCTCCGCGCCAGAAGCTGACCAGGAAATGCCGGCGGCGGTTCGGGACGCCGGTCTGCTGTGGGATGTCGGCGGACATGACCCATCCATACTCAAGCATTTGCGACCCAATTCAACCCCGCGACCGGGGCTCAAAGCAGCAGAAGCGCCGCCAAACCGAGGAATACGTAGAATCCCACCACATCCGTGATCGACGTCAACAGCGCGCTGCCGGCGACCGCCGGATCTATCCCCATGCGCTGCAGCACCACCGGCAAGGCGCTGCCCGCGAGCCCGGCGACCACCAGGTTGATGACGATCGCCAGCCCGATGACCCCGCCGAGCTCGGGACTGCCGAACCACGCCCAGGTCGCAAGTCCGATCATGACGGCGAACAGAACGCCGTTGGCGAAACCGACGATGATTTCCTTGCCCACGGTGCGAAAGGCGTTGGCGGGCGTAAGCTCGCGCATGGCGATGGCGCGCACGGCGACGGTCAGCGTCTGAACGCTGGCGGTGCCGCCCATGGCGGCCACCACCGGCATCAGGATTGCGAGAGCGACCATTTGCTCGATGGTGCCCTGGAAGACGCCGACCACGGCGGCCGCCGCGCCGGCGGCGACCAGATGAATGAACAGCCAGGTCGAGCGCGAACGCACCGTCGCCCAGATGGCGGCATAGAGGTCGTCCTCCTCGCCGACGCCGCCCAGGCGCATGATGTCCTCCTCATGCTCCTCGTGGATGACGTCGACGACGTCGTCGACGGTAATCACGCCGACCAGCCGGTTGGCCTCGTCGATGACCGGCGCGGAAATGAGGTCGCGCTGCCGGAACAGGAAGGCGACTTCCTCCTGGTCCATGGTCACCGGGATTTTGCGGAGTTCCGCCGACATGATGGCGTTCAGGGCGACGTGCCGCTGGGTCCGCAGCACCCGGCTCAGCGGAATGGTTCCCACCGGCTGGTGCCGGGGATCGACCAGATAGAGATCGAAGAAGTGGGTGGTGAGATCCTCGGTCTCGCGCATGTAGTCGATGGCCTGGCCGACGGTCCAATGGCTGGGCACGGCGACGGTCTCGCGCTGCATCAGGCGGCCGGCGCTGTCCTCCGGATAGGAAAGGCCTTCCTCGATCAGCGTCCGGTCGGACTCGGACAGCGCATCCAGCACTTCCCGCTGTTCGTGGTCTTCCAGTTCCTCGACGACGTCGACGGCGTCATCGGAGTCCATGCCGGCGACGACCTGCGCCACCTGATCGAGGCCCAACCGGTCGACCACGTCGTCGAGGACGGTTTCGTCGAGTTCGGCCATGACGTTGGGGTCGAAGCCGTCCGAGAGCAGCCCGACAAGCTGATCGCGCTTGTCGCCCGGCAGCCGCTCGATCAGATCGGCGGCTTCGGCATGGTGGAGGCTCTCGACGTATTCCCGCACATCGTCGATGCGGTTTTCGTCCAGAGCTTCGCTGACGGCGTGGACCGCGGCGTCCGGCAGGTGTCCCGCAACCGACCCGGAGACTCCGGCTTCGGGCGTTTCCTCGGTCTCCGGCGGCAAGTCGGCCATGACGCGGTTCCTAGATCAGCGTGCCCGCCTGTTGGGCTTCGACGACGGACAGCGCCGTCATGTTGACGATGCCCCGGACAGTAACCGATTCCTGCAGCACGTGCGCGGTCTGTTTCATGCCCAGCAGCATGGGCCCGACGGCAACGCCGTCGTTGAGCATGCGCAGCATGTTGTAGGCGATGTTCGCCGCATCCAGCGACGGCATGATCAACAGGTTGGCCGATCCGCTGAGGGTGGAATCGGGCACCAGCCGGTCGCGGATTTCCTGCGACAGGGCGGCGTCGGCGTGCATCTCCCCGTCGATCTGCAGATCGGGCGCCATCTCGCGCACCAGCTTCAGTGCGTCGCGCATCTTGGCCGCCGTCTCCCGGTGAGAACTGCCGAAATTCGAATGAGACAGCAGCGCCGCCTTGGGTTCGATGCCGAACCGGCGAACCTCGTCCGCGGCCATGATCGTGTAGTCCGCGATCTGCTCGGCGGTCGGTCCCGGATTGACGAACGGATCGCAGAGAAAGAACGTCCCCTTCGGCAGGAGCAGCATGGACAATGCCGCGGCCCGTTTCACGCCGTCGCGGACGCCGATGATCGAGAACAGCGGCGGCAGGTGCTGCGGATAGCGGCCGGTCGCGCCGCACAGCAGGGCATCGGCCTCGCCCCGCTTGACCATCAGCGCCGCGATCACCGTCGTGTTGGTGCGGACGATGCGCCGGGCCTCGTTCCGGGAGCAGCCGTGACGGGACATGATGGAGTGGTAGAGCTCCCAATATTCCCGGTATCGGGGGTCGCCCTCGGGGTCGACCAGCTCGAAATGCTCGCCGATCTTCATGCGCAGCCCCAACCGTTCGAGACGCATGGCCACCACGTCCCGCCGCCCGATGAGGATCGGCTCCACCAGCGCCTCGTCGACCGCCTGCTGAACCGCCCGCAGGACCCGCGTCGACTCGCCCTCGGCATACACCACCCGCTTGGGCGCCAGTTTGGCCTGGTCCAGCAGCGGCTTCATGACCAGGCCGGAGCGGAACACGAACTCGTTGAGCCGCTGGTAATAGGCGTCGAAATCCTCGATCGGCCGGGTGGCGACGCCCGACTCCATGGCCGCCCTGGCGACCGCCGGCGCCAGCTTGCCGAGCAGGCGCGGATCGAAGGGCTTGGGAATCAGGTATTCGGGCCCGAAGTTGAGGTCCTGTCCGCCATAGGCCTGGGCGACGATTTCATCGGCCTCGGCGCGGGCCAGTTCGGCCAACGCCTTTACGCACGCCGCCTTCATTTCCTCGTTGATGGCGGTCGCGCCCGCATCCATGGCGCCCCGGAACAGGTACGGGAAACACAGGACGTTGTTGACCTGGTTCGGGTAGTCGCTTCGCCCGGTGGCGATAACCGCGTCGGGACGCGCCTTCTTGGCCGCCTCGGGACGGATTTCCGGCTCCGGATTGGCCAGCGCCATGATCACCGGTTTCGGGGCCATCTTCCTGATCATTGCCGGCTTCAGAACGCCGGGGGCCGACAGCCCCAGAAACACATCGGCGCCTTCGATGGCCTGGGAGAGTTTCCGGTGCTCCGTCTTGCGCGCGTACCGGCTGTTGTATTCGTTCATCTCCTTCTTGCGGCCTTCGTGGATGACGCCCGCGATGTCGGTGACGATGACGTTCTTTTTCCTGAGCCCCATGTGGCAGAGGAGATCGAGGCATGCGAGGGCGGCGGCGCCGGCGCCCTCGCATGCCTCGATCTCCTCTGCCACATGGGGCTCAGGAAAAAGAACGTCATCGTC
>CAZUGT010000215.1:0-4114 GCA_964620095.1 uncultured Rhodospirillaceae bacterium
TGAACAAACGGATCGGGCGGCTTGAGCTTGGGGCCGGGAAAGACATCGTCGATATATTCGCAAATTACCGAGGATTCACGGACCACCCGGCCGTCGTGAACCAATGTGGGGACGACGGCCTTGGGATTGAGTTTCAGATACTCGGGCGTGTGATGCTCGCCCGCCAGGATGTCCAAATAGCGACCTTCCCAGGGCACCTCCTTCTCGGCGAGAACAAGTCTCACCTTGGCGGCACAAACCGACGAACCGTGATGGTAGAGTTCGAGCGACATGCGGGAATATTCTGTCCCGGCCTCATGCATTTCAAGTTGAAAAGTATAACCCTCCGGCCGAAAGGGCGGTCGCGCACGATGCGGTGACATGGTGTCTCCGGAGCAATTCGATCAACTGCTCAAGCGTCATCGTGGAGCGGCCGATCGCGTGGACGATCACCGCTTTGCGGCCCGCAGCGCGCTCCGGCTATGGCCGATCAGGTTCCCGACCTCTCCGATGTCCCGGGCGCCGCCAAGAATATACCGGTCCGGACGCACCATGACCGCGACCAGACCGCTGGTATCGAACCATTCCGTCAGCTCGGGCGAATCCTCGCCGATGACGGCGATGCCCCGCCCGGCCGCTCGGCCGGCGATTTCGGCGGGCACCAAATCCCCATAGGGGTGCTTGAGTATCAGCGCCCAACGGCTGCCGATCCGGTCGTCGAGCCGTTCGCCCCCTGGAAGTCTCGGTTGGGGAAACAGATGACCCGTCACGGCCGACGTTCCCGCCTTCAACCCCGGCCCCAGGGCCGGCCGGAGCTGTGAGATTTCTTGCCGGCCCTCGCCCACCTCGGCGACATTTCCCGCCGCCAGCGCGTCCGCCGTCGTGTTGATGACCTGCCCCATCTGAACCGTGAGTTCGATGAAGGCGCGGACATGGGGATCGCGCTCGGACTGGTAGGTTTCCAAGAGGTCCGTTTCCGAACCGCCGGTGATCACCTGATCCAGTTTCCAGCCCAGGTTGAATGCGTCGCGAATACCGGCACACATTCCCTGCCCCATGAACGGCGGTGTCAGGTGAGCGGCGTCGCCGGCGATCATCACCCGCCCCCGGCGCCAGGACTTCGCGACAGCGGAACGAAAGGTATAGACCACGGCCCTCTCGAGTTCGGCTTCGTCGGGCGTGATCCATTTGGATAGCAGGCGCCAAACGTTTTCTGGTTCGGTGATCGCCGCCGGGTCGTCGTCGGGCCGAAGCCTGAATTCCCACCGCCGGCGGCCGGCGCCGATAAACACGTAGGTCGCCGAGCGGGCGGGATCGCAATAGTGAATGCTTTGAGGGGTGAGGTCCTCGCGCTCCCGCTTGAGCACCAGGTCCGCCACGACCCAGGGCTCGTTGAACCCGAGATCGTCGAACCCGGTCCCCAACGCTTCCCGGGTGAACGAATTGGCGCCGTCGCAGCCGACGACGAATGCCGCGCGCACCGCCCCGACGTCCGACCCGCCATTCCCGGCCACCGTGAGTGTCACGCCGTCCGGGTCCTGATCGATACTCCTGACCTCGTTGCCGAGCCTTGTCTCAACGTGAGGGTAACGCGCCATGCCGTCCCGCAAGACCTGCTCCAGCGCCGGTTGATGAAAGCGATAATTGACGTACCACCCATTGGGGCCGGGCACCTTGGGCCGGGGCCAGGTAACCAGTACGTTGCCCCCGGCATCGACGAAATCGACGCCCTCGCCGACGGCCGTGATGCCGGCTATCTGCTCCGCCAGCCCGAGCGATTGGAAAATCCGCATGATCTCGTCATCGAAGGCGACGGCGCGCGGCAGATGATAGGCCGCGGGCTGGCGTTCCAATACGAGGGTGCGGATGCCGTAGGCGCCGAGGATATTGGCCAGCGTGCCGCCCACCGGGCCGAGCCCGATGACGGCGACATCGAAACTATCGTCGGTCGAGGTCAAGCTATCGGCCGATCAGCCCGAAAGAATACCGTCGCCGAGCATCCAACGGGCGTAGGGCGGCGACTCGTCCCAGTACCGCGGCTCCCAATCGTCGTCCATGCGGTCCATGTCGGCGAAGTATTCGATATCGCCGCCGCAGGGGTTCTTGAAATACCAAAACCAGTTGGAGCCGAGCGAATGACGGCCCGGACCGGAGACGCTCACCGCGCCGTTCTTCAGCATGTGGGTGCCGCCCATCATGATGTCGTCGAACGAGTTCACTTCGAAGGCCAGGTGATTGAAATACCTTTGGGTCCCGACGCGGTGAAAAAGAAAAAGACTGTGGTGGAAGGTCGACCCCTCGCAGCGCATGAAGGTGCCGCCATCCCTTGACCGGTCGGTCAGCCTGAAGTTGAGCCGGTCGAGGTAGAACTCGGCCGCTTGCCAGTTTCCCTCCTCCTCGATGGAATACACCGCGTGACCAATCCGGAGCGGCGTCATGCGGTCTTCCGGCCAGCTACGTTTGTTGATTCGTTCGACCTTCTCATGAAAGTTCAGCGTCTGATCCGGGGCATCGGCCGGCGTAATGTCCGCCACCCTGAACCCGATCGCAAAACCCTTGTCGTCGCAGGTGTGTAGGCAGCCGTCCCGGTCCTCCCGCACCTCCCGGTCGCTGGAGAGTTCGTCCCCGATGGCCGCAAGGCCGGCCTTTTCGTTCACCCCCCAGATGATTTCCCGGACGGTGGACCCGTCTTCCCCGGTCGGCGGCAAGGACGGGTCGCCGGCATTCCGCAACGAGACTATTTGGTTCTCGAGCGTTCGAAAGTCGGCGCCGGCGGCGTTCACCCGGACCTTTTCCAGACCCCAGTTTTCCATGAATGCGACACACGTTTCCAGATCGGTCACGCCATAGGTAACCGCTTCGATTCTTTGGATGGTCATGGTGTCCTCGACTTTGGAATCTCTCTCTGTCCTGCTTGAGCGACATCGACTGTATCTGTCATTGTCCGGGGGAAAAAGGAAATCACATGCTTGAACTCTACTATTTCGAAAATTCGATTTGCTCCGAACGGCCGAAGATGACGCTTGCCGAAAAGGGCGTCACCGACTGGGTTCCGCGCCACATCCACCTGTTCAAGGGCGAGCAGTTCGATCCCGGGTACCTGAAGCTCAATCCCAAGGCCCAGGTGCCCACGCTGGTACATGACGGCGAGGTGATCCGGGAATCGTCGCTCATATGCGACTACCTCGACGATCTCTATCCGGATCCCCCGCTCAAACCCGTCGAGCCGGCGGCCATTGCCCGGATGCGGGAATGGATCAAGGAGGCCGACGAAGCCGGGTTCGAAGGCGTCGCCTCCCTTTCGTTCGTCGCCGTTTTCAGGGCCAAATTGCTGGCCATGTCCGACCATGACCGTCAGGCCTATTGGGATGGTCAAACCGTTCTTGAACGCACTCAGCGCCAGCAGTCCTGCGTGCATGAAGGTATGGAGTCTCCCTATGTCATGCGCGCCATCGCGACGTGGGAACGGACGTTCGCCAGGATCGACAGGACCGTCGCCGAAAAAGGGCCGTGGCTGATGGGGGAACGGTTCACGCTTGCCGATCTCGGCCTCGCGACCTTCGTTGCCCGTCTCGACGGCATGACGCTGGTCGAGCCCTGGCTCGCGGAGCGGCCTCATGCGCGGGCCTGGTGGCAGGCCGTCAAGGCGCGGCCGAGCTACGGGCAGGCCAAGGTGGGACCGTCGGGCGAAGAGACCGAACCCATGAGGGCCGAAGGAGCAAAAATCGTCGAGGCGTTCAACCGCAAGCGCGCCGAGTACGTGTCGAAGTACGGCGGAGGGTGATTGGAAGCATCGCCGCGTGTCCGCTTCCGGCCAACCCCGGCCAGATTCCGGCAAGCAAAGCGGACGCCGGACCAATCGCTTCCCGACCCAAGGCGGACCCGGCCGCCTTGAATTCGCCCCGGCGGCTACCGTGCTCGCGGCAGGAGGCGAGGCTAGATCGGGTCATGTTTTGACGGAACCACGGCGCGGTTTCGTCAAAACATGTGAATCCGATCTATTTCAATAGTGTAGAGCCGATTCACATGGATTGCCGGCATCGCAAAGCGATTCCGGCAATCCATGATCGGCTCTAGGGCAACTGCGTTGATTTCATTGGTCCGCGGCCTGGGCTTGAACGCTCGTTACCGCAAT
>CAZUGT010000216.1:0-3766 GCA_964620095.1 uncultured Rhodospirillaceae bacterium
TCCTGCATCTACGGTATCGGCGCGGTGGAGACCTATGCCCAGATGACGGTCAAGCTGACCGCCGGCGGGGCCATGGACCGCAAGGCGCTGCTCAGGGAGCTGGTGGAGCTTCAGTACACCAGAAACGACGCGGCGTTCTTCCGCGGCACCTTCCGGGTGCGCGGCGATGTGGTCGAGATCTTTCCCTCGCACCTGGAGGACCGGGCCTGGCGGGTCAGCCTGTTCGGTGACGAGATCGAGGGAATATGGGAAATCGATCCCCTGACCGGCGAAAAAACGGCGCGGCTCGAAGAGGTCACCGTTTATCCGTCCAGCCACTACGTCACGCCCCGCCCCACCCTCCAGCAGGCCATTCCGAAGATAAAGGAAGAGCTCAAGGAGCGGGTGGCCTGGTTCGAGAAGAACGGCAAGCTGCTGGAGGCCCAGCGGCTGGAGGAACGAACCACCTTCGATCTGGAGATGCTGGAAACCACCGGACATTGCGCGGGGATCGAGAACTACTCCCGCTACCTGACCGGCCGGGCGCCGGGCGAGCCGCCGCCGACCCTGTTCGAATATTTGCCCGAAAACGCGCTTCTGGTGGTCGACGAAAGCCATGTCACGGTGCCCCAGCTGGGCGGCATGTACCGGGGCGATTTCAACCGCAAATCGACCCTCGCCGAATACGGATTCCGGCTGCCGTCCTGCGTCGACAACCGGCCGCTGAAATTCGAGGAATGGGAGGCCATGCGGCCGCAGACCGTGTTCGTCTCGGCGACGCCGGGCCCGTGGGAGCTCGAAGCCACCGGCGGCGTGTTCGTCGAACAGGTGGTCCGCCCGACCGGCCTGGTGGACCCGGAATGCAGCGTCCGGCCGGTGGAGGCCCAGGTCGACGATCTGCTGGCCGAGTGCCGCGCCTCTGCCGCCAACGGGGAACGGGTGCTGGTCACCACCCTTACCAAGCGCATGGCCGAGGACCTGACGGAGTATATGCATGAGGCGGGCCTCAGGGTCCGCTACCTGCATTCGGATATCGATACGCTGGAGCGGATCGAGATCATCCGCGACCTGCGCCTGGGCGCGTTCGACGTGCTGGTGGGCATCAACCTGCTCCGCGAGGGCCTCGACATTCCCGAATGCGCGCTGGTCGCGATCCTGGATGCCGACAAGGAAGGTTTCCTGCGTTCCAAGACATCCCTCGTCCAGACCATCGGCCGGGCGGCGAGAAACGTCGACGGGCGGGTGCTGCTCTACGCCGACAACAAGACCGAGTCGCTGGACTACGCCATCGGCGAGACCAACCGGCGCCGCGCCAAGCAGCAGGCCTACAACGAGGCCCGCGGCATCACCCCGGCAAGCGTCAAGAAGGGGATCTCGGATGTCTTGCAGTCGGTCTACGAGGCCGACTACGTGACCGTCGATCTGGGGGTCGCCGAAGACAGCCACAAGGTGGGCGACAATTTGCAGGCCCACCTGAAGGACATGAACAAGCGCATGCTGGATGCGGCGGCCAATCTGGAATTCGAGGAAGCGGCCCGGCTCCGGGATGAAATCCGCCGCCTCGAAGCCATCGACCTGGGGTTGGACAAGGCCGGCGTTTCACCGGCCGCGGCGGCCGCGGCGGGGGTCCGGCCATCTCCGTTCAGACCCGACAAGGCAGGCATCCAGCCCCGCACCGCCGGCAAACGGAAATCCAAGGCTCACGGAAAGAAAAGGCGCCGCGACGGTCGGGCGCGGTAGTTCCCCGCCGGCTCCCGCCCCCGCAATCCATCTGCTATCCTTCACCCTCGATTTCAGGGGAACCCGCCATGGATTGGTCCGTCAGCCACCGGCCGGCATTTTGGGAAGGCACGAAACTCGCCTACCCGGACGTGCCCAAGGAACACCCGAAATTCTCCGAGAGCGTTACCGTCGGCAATCTCGTCCTGGTCTCCGGGTGCGGCGGCAAGGACACCGTGAGCGGCGCGCCGGCGCCTCCGGACGTCGCCGGCCAGGTCACGACGGCGCTGGACAAGACGAGGGCGGCGCTGGAGGAAGCCGGCAGCTCCATGGAGAACATCATCAAGACGTTCTTCATGATCCGCAGCCTGGACGACTATGGCGAGGTGAGAAAAACCGAAACCGAATATTACGAGCGTCACGCGCCGTCCCTGATCGAGACGCCGCCGTCCGCGACCCTGATGGTGGTGCCCGGCCTCGCCAACCCCGACTACCGGCTCGAATACGAGGTGATCGCGGCGAAGGACCGGTCCGCCCCCGATTGGGGCGTCACCTATTACCCGGAGTTCTGGGGCGGCAGGGAGCTGGCGTTCCCGCACGTGCCGAAGGAGCACGCCAAGTTCGCCCGCACCCAGGTCATCGGCGGCCTGGTCGCCGTCTCCGGCTGTCAGGCCCTGGACCACGATACGGTTCGTGTCGAGACCATGGACTTCGCCGAACAAACCCGCATCTGCCTCGACAAGGTGCGGATCGGCATGGAGGAAACCGGGGGATCCCTCGAAACCACCGCCAAGACCGTGGTATTCATCAAGGACCCGGCGCGGATTTCCGAGTACCGGGAAATCGAGCGCGCCTATTTCGCCCGGCACGCGCCCGCCCTGGCGGACAGCCCGCCGGCAAGCACCCTGATGGTGGTCGAGGAACTGCCCCGGCCCGAATTCCTGGTCGAGGTGGAGGCATTCGGGGTCGCCGGCGGCACGCTCCCCGGCTGGCCGGTCGCCTTCTGTCCGGGCGCCGTCCGGGCCGGACAGTTGCTGTTCTCCGCCGCCATCGGCGCCGGCGGCGGCATCGAGGCGCAGATCGAGGCGGCGTTTACCGATCTCAAGGCTTCCCTCGAAAATGCCGGCGGGCGCCTCGACGGTCTGGTCAAGACGACCATGATGCTGACCCGGCTCGAGGACTACCCCGTCATGCGGCGGGTCGAGACCGGGTTCTACGAAGCCCACGCGCCGGCGCTCATCGAGAATCCGCCCGCCAGCACGTTCATCCAACTCCTGGCCTGCGAAGGCGAGGACAGCCTGTTCCAGCTCGACGGCACGGCCGTTCTGTAGGGGCCTGCCCCTCTTTCATCCGTCGCCGGGCGCGAAACAGGAAAACCGGTGTGATCCCCCTTGAGATGTGGCACGCTTTTGCCGGGCCATACCGCACGGCCCTTCAAAAGGCCCGGACCAATCAGGGAGAAGATCATGCGCACACAAGTGGCGATTGTCGGCGGCGGCCCGGCGGGGCTGATGCTCTCGCACCTGCTGCATCTGGACGGCATCGACAGCATCGTCGTCGAGAAACACCCGAGGAAGCACGTGCTGCAGCGCATCCGGGCGGGCGTTCTCGAAGCGGGCTCGGTGCAACTCTTGCGCGACGTCGGCCTCGGCGAGCGCATGGACGCCGAAGGCCACCCCCATGACGGCGCTTATATCGTCTGGAAGGGCGAGCAGAAGGTCCTCATCGACACCGCCAAATACACCGGCAAGCAAATGATGGCCTACGGCCAGACCGCCATCACCGAGGACCTGTACGCCGCCCGCGACCGGGACGGGGGCCGGATCATCGACGAGGCCCAAAGCGTGGCGCTCCATGACCTCACCACCGGTGAACCCTTCGTCACCTTCGAGAAGGACCGCAACGTGGAGCGCATCGAGTGTGATTTCGTCGCCGGCTGCGACGGCTTTCACGGGGTCAGCCGGCGCTGCATCCCGTCGTCCACACTGGTGAACTACGACAAGAGCTACCCCTTCGGCTGGCTCGGCATTCTCGCGGAAACCCGGCCGCTGCCGGATATCGTCTATGC
>CAZUGT010000217.1:0-2754 GCA_964620095.1 uncultured Rhodospirillaceae bacterium
ACCCCCTCACCCTGACCCTTGTGTGTATTGATCGGTGTTACGATGCGGCGCCGGTGGCCGGACAGGTGCGCCCCGCCACCGGCGCGGAGGTGAGGCCGTCCTACCCTGGGCGCCGTTGTTTTGCCCTCGGACGCCGTGGGAGAGCGAGGTCCCCTCCGCCTTCTTTCGAAGCCCGCACGGTTGCGTGGGCATGTTAGCCCGCACCGCAAGGAAGGGATAGAGAGGATGACGGAGACGGTTGTTTATGTCGGGATCGACGTGGCCAAGGACGTTGTCGACGCGGCGTTGGCCGAGGGCGGCGCGCGGGTGCGCACGGGCACCGATGCGGCGGGGCTCGACGGTCTGTTGTCCTGGCTCCGGGCGCTTGGGTCGGCGGCGATTGTCGGTCTTGAGGCCAGCGGCGGTTATGAGCGGCCAGTGCTGCGCCGGCTGCATGCCGCCGGGGTCGCGGCGCGGCTGGTCGATCCGGCACGGGTGCGCCAGTTCGCCCGCGCCATGGGCATCAAGGCCAAGAACGACCGTCTGGACGCGGGGGTGATCGCGGCCTTCGTCGCCACCGTGGACGGCCGGGTGAGCGTCGCCGAACCGGCGCGTGAACGGCTCTGCGAGCATGTGCGCGCCCGTCGCCAGCTCATCGAGGCGCTGACCGTCATCGACAACCAGACGCGCTTGACCGAGGATCCCGGCCTCAAGGCCCTGGCCGCCGAACGCCGGGAGTTGCTGCATCGGCAGGTGGACGATCTCGAACGCCGCATCGTCGGCCTGATCGAGGCCGACGGCGTGATGTCGAAGACCTTCGCCCTGCTGCGCTCGGTGCCCGGCGTCGGGCCGGTGCTGGCCTGGACGCTGATCGCCGAAATGCCGGAGTTGGGCAGCCTCGACCGGTGGAAGGTGGCGGCGCTGGCCGGCGTCGCGCCCTTCGACCGCGACAGCGGCGGACACAAGGGAAAACGCACCATCCATGGCGGCCGCGCCAGCGTCCGCAAAGTGCTCTACATGGCCACCATCGCCGCCGCCAGATGCAACCCGCCGATCCGGGCTTTCCACCAGCGCCTGCGGGATCAGGGAAAACCGCCAAAGGTGGCCATCACCGCCTGCATGCGAAAACTGCTGATCACCCTCAATGCCATCGCAAGAGACCAAGTCGAGTGGAAACCCACTAGCTAAAAAAACGCCGAACACGGTTGCTCTCCCCCTGAAAAAGGGGGAGAGGGGACTCGATGCAAACCCTCGCCCCCCTCGGGGGAGAGGGATGCGCAGGCTTGGCGGGCGGGAGCCCGCCCTAGCCGAAGCTGGGTGAGGGGGGTCTCCGTGCGCTCCGTGGCGAATTCCTGTCCGTTTACGATCTCGGCGCCCGGTACAAGCGGTGGCAGGCGCCGCAGGTGCCGCCGACGTTCCGGGCCGCCGCCTTCACCGCGTCCAGGTCCGAGCCCTTGGCCGCCGTTTCGAGGGCCCGGGCCGCGTCCTTGAGATCGGCGAGTTTCGCCTTGAAGTCGGCCATGTTCTGCCAGATTTCCGGCTTGGAGCGGGTGGCCGGTCCGCCGGAGCCTTCGGGGAACAGGGTTTCGAGGCGCGCCGCCGCGCCGGCGATCGCCGCCGCCGGGCCCCGGGCGTCTTCGACCGATGCCGCCTGGCCGACCCGCCGGAGCGAGCCGCCGAGGGTCTTCATGGCCGTGGCCCGGGCATCGATGATGTTGCCCTGGGCGTTGGCCGCCCCGGTGCCGGGCGGGGTGACGGAGGACGCCGCGATCATCGCGGCCGCCGCGATGCCGGCGAAAATCAAATAACGAAACTGCATGAACCAATCTCCCTTCGGGTTCGATCCGTTCCCCGGCGGGAAACGACGCACTGACTATGAAACGCGATGACTACTATAAAACGCAATGACTATAAAGATTCCGGCGCGGACGCCCCCAGCCTTTTTCCCCGCGCCCCGCGCGAATTCTACCGCGGCGCGCACTGGCTCCCCCCTCACCCCAACCCCCTCCCAGGGGGAGAGGGAGCTTGCCGTGCGTCCCCTCGCCCCCTTTCAGGGGGAGAGGGTTGCGCAGGCTTGGCGGGCGGGAGCCCGCCTTAGCCGAAGCTGGGTGAGGGGGGCTTTTGTGTGCTCCGTGATCCCGATCATGATCAAGTCCGCTGGAACGCCGGGGCCGGCGTGGTAGACTGGCCGGGTGAGGGACGTGACCAGCATAACCGTCTTCTGCGGCTCCAAGATGGGTTCCGATCCGGCCTACGCGGCGACCGCCGCGGCGCTGGGCCGCGAGACCGCGAGGCGCGGCATCGCCCTGGTCTATGGCGGCGGGCGCCTGGGGCTGATGGGGACCGTCGCCGATGCGGCGGTCGAGGCGGGCGGCCGCGTGATCGGCGTGATCCCCCGGTTCCTCGCCAAGCTGGAGGTGGAGCATGACGGCCTCGCCGAGCTGCACCAGGTCGAGAGCATGCACGAGCGCAAGAACAGGATGTTCGAGCTCTCGGACGCCTCGGTGATCCTGCCGGGCGGCCTCGGCACGCTGGACGAGGCCATGGAGATCATCACCTGGAAGCAGTTGCAGGTGCACGCCAAGCCGGTGGTGGTGCTGAACGTGGCGGGCTACTGGGACCCCCTGAAGGCGCTCATCGACTGGACCATCGAGAACGGCTTCGCCCACCCGAAGGTGCGGGACCTGTTCTCCGTCGTCGATACGGTGGAGGACGTGTTCCCGGCCATCGCCGCCGCCCCCGAGCCCGACATCGTGGTGCTGAATAGTCACTTGT
>CAZUGT010000218.1:0-3780 GCA_964620095.1 uncultured Rhodospirillaceae bacterium
GCCGGAGACGGCGCGCTGGACCCCGAGCTTCCGGTGCCCTGCCGGATCGCGCCGGACGCCAACGGCGGCGAACTGTCGCTGGCCGAGAACGTCGTGCGCATCGCCATGCACCCCGCCGACCGGGTGGCGGCGTTCTCCGCCCTTGCGGGCGACGGGCTGTCCGTCGCGGCCATCGCGAACCGCTTCGGCGTCTCCGAACGCATCGTCGAGCAGCGCCTGCGCCTCGGCAACGCCGCGCCGGAACTGCTCGACGCCTACCGGGCCGGCGAGATCGACCTCGACGTGCTCAAGGCCTCCATCGCCGCCCTCGGGCTGCTGGAGAACCTGATCGTCCGGCCGGATGAGCCCGCCGAGGACGGCGCCGAACGCTTCGCGGTGGCCGCCGGCGGGCGCCGCCTCAAGGCCATGCAGGCGCTCGTCGAGGACGGCGTGCTGGATTCCGGCCATCCCGTGCCCTGCCAGGTCCGGGCCGGCGATGCCGAGGCGGCCGAACTCTCGCTGGCCGAGAACGTCATGCGCATCCCCATGCATCCGGCGGACCAGGTGACGGCATTCGCCGAACTGGCCGCGGCCGGTCAGCCGGTTTCGGCCATTGCGGCGCGTTTCGGGGCCTCCGAGCGCATCGTCGAGCAGCGCCTGCGCCTCGGCAACGCCGCGCCCGAGCTGCTGGACGCCTACCGGAGGGATGTCATCGACCTGGAAGTGCTGAAGGCCTTCGCCGTCACCGCCGACCGGGAGCGCCAGATGGCGGTCTGGGAACAGGTCTCCGGCCAGGACCACCGCCCGTCGGCCTGGCAGGTGAAGCGGCTCTTAACCGAGGAGCGGGTGCCCGGAACTGCCGCCGTCGCCCGGTTCGTCGGCGTGGAATCTTACGAGGCCGCCGGCGGCCAGGTGCTGCGCGACCTGTTCGCCGACGAGCACGAGCACGGCGTCTGGTTCGAGGACCCGGTGCTGCTGGAGAAGCTCGCCATGGAGAAGCTCCAGGCCGCCGCCGGCGAACTGGCGGCCCGCTGGAAGTGGGCCGTTCCCATGGTCGAAGTTGCGTGGGACGACACAGCCTCCTACGGCCGTATCGAACCCCAGCCGGGCACGCCGACAGACGAGGAACGCGCCGAGATCCAGAAGCTGGAGACCCGCTACGGCGAGATCAACGGCCTCGGCGAGGACGAATGGACCGATGACATTGTCCGGGAGGCCGAGGAGATCGAGGCCCGGCTCGACGAGATCGAGGGCGCCGTCGAGGGCCGCGCCATGTGGCGGCGCGAGGATTTCTTGATGGCCGGCTGCATCGCCACCATCGGCCGCGACGGCGCGCTCCATGTCATCGCCGGGCTGGTCAAACCGGAGGACATGCCGAAGCCGGACGGGACCGGCGACGGGGCTACGGGGAACGCCGACGGCCACGGCCCGGACGCCCCGGACCATGACGCCCATGCCGCCGGCCCGGCCGTCTCCCAGCCCATGGCGGAGCCCCGGGACCGCGCGGCCGAGGCGCGCAAGGAGGCCGGCGTCGGCATCGGGCTCGCCGACGATCTGCGCGCGATCCGCACCGCGCTGGTCAAGGCGCATCTCGCCGGAGACTTCGAGGCCGCCTTCGACCTCGCCCTGTTCCAGATGGGCCGCGCGGTGTTCGCGACGGGCTATCACAGCGAAGCCCTCGACATCGCGGTCAGGGAGACCCCGGACCGTCCCATGACCCGGATGAACGATGCGGAGTTCACAAGCTGGTCGCCGGGCGAGGGCATGCTGGAGGACCGCTCGCACTTGTCCTTCGACTGGATGGAGATGGAAGATGACGGCGAGTCCTTCGCTGCGCTGAGCGCACTGTCCCGGGCCGAGAAGGAGGCCCTGTTCGCGGCCTGCGTCGCGCGCACGGTGAAGGGGCAACTCGCCTTCGAGCCCCAGGCCCGGCCCGAGCTCGAAGCCACCGTGGCCCGGCTCGACATCGACTTCGCCGCCCATGTCCGCCCGACCGCCGGCATGCTGTGGTCGCGGATCGCCAAAGCCCGCATCCTCGACATCGCCCGCACGGTGTTCGGGCTCTCCTGGGCGTCGGCCCGGTCCAAATACAAGAAGCCGGCGCTGGCGGACGCCATGGAGGCCGCCTTCGCCGCCGGCGACCCGCCAACCGGTGTGAGCGCCTCCATGCACGCCAGGGCCCTCGCCTGGGTCCCACCCGGGTTCGCGGCGTTCGATACCGGCCGGGCGGTTGAAGACGGGGACGCCGCCGGGACCGATCCGGACGGGCCCGCCGAGACCCCGGAACCCGCGGAACCGGCCGCCGGCTCCGGGACCGCGACCGCGGAGGCGGCACCGGTCAACAACGGCCATGCAACGGAGGCCGATCCCGAACCGGAATCGTCGGACGGCGCGGCGGCGAAGGACGGCAAGGTTGCCGCCCATACGGCCGGCCCCGGTCCCGACGCCGATCCAGGCGATACCGGGGAGACCGATCCCGGCCCGGCCGGTCCGGTCGACGGGCATGCCGCCGATCCGGACCCGGAGGAGATCCCCGAGTTTCTCCAGCGGGTCCAGTAGGAGGCCGCAAACCCAACCGGAACGCCCCGCCGGCCACCACCGCCGGCGGGGCGTTTTCGTATTCCCAACACCATGGAGGTCCGTCCATGAACCGCACCATCCGCGCCCGCATCCACGAAAGCGCCGTGAAGCGCGTCACCCGCATCTACGCCGCAACCCTCGCCGACATCTTCGCCGAGACCCTGCAGAACAGCCGCCGCGCCGGCGCCACGCGGGTTCGGGTTTCGGTTGCGGCGACGGAGGGACAGGTTAACCCCTCCAACTCCACGGCCGGCGGAACCCCGCTCACCGTCACCGTATCCGACGACGGCGCGGGCATCACCGATCCTGCCGTGCTGCTCAGCTTCGGCGAGAACGGCTGGAACGACGCCCTGGTCCGGCGCGAGGACGCTGCCGGGTTCGGCTTCGCCAGCCTGGCGCGCCGCAACTGCGCCGTCTCGTCCAGGCCGCGCTCGCCGGACGGACAGGTATTGCCCGGCTGGCGCGTCGAACTGGAACCGGCGCATTTTCTCGGGGAGGCGGACGCCCATGTGCATGCCGACGATGCGGCCCCGCATCCCCATGGGACGTCGATTTCATTCGAAGCGGCCGAATCCGTCGACGCCATCCGCAAGGCGGCCGGGAACGCCGCCCGCCATTATCCGCTGCCGGTCGCGTTCGAGGACCGCACGGACGCAAACGCCGCCGCCGAAGATCTGCCCTGCCGCGCCTTTCTCGACGGCGCGGTCCATGCCGAGCCCTGGCGCGGGCTTGTCTTCGGCGTCTTCAAGGACCGCCGCCGCGGCTACAACAACCCCGACCTCAACTTCTTCGGCCTCACCCTGCCGGTGAGGCTGCCGAATGTCGAGACAGTCCACGGTCCCACCTGGACCGTGCTGGCCGACGTGGACGACTGCCCGGACCTGGAACTGGTCCTGCCGGCCCGCAAGGAGGCGGTCGAGACCCCCTTCCTGGCGGAGTTGCGCGAAGCCGCCCGGCTGGCGGTCTACCGCGCCATGGCGGCCGATCCCGCGCCGCGCCCCGCCTTCGAGGACTGGGAGAGGGCAAAGGCAGCCGGCATCGACATGGCGCCGCCGCCCGCCCTGCTGCGGCCCTGGCGGCCCTGCCTGGCGGATGTCGACGACTGGCGCGAACTGCCGAAACTCGCGGAAGCCGGCCATGACGCCCTGGTGATGGGCTGCGATCCCGAGCCGTCCGAGGCGCAGGCGCTCTGGCGCGCCGCCGAACGGAACGGCATCACCC
>CAZUGT010000219.1:0-1949 GCA_964620095.1 uncultured Rhodospirillaceae bacterium
AGCCCCGGCACCGTCGTCGCGCCGCGGTCGGTCACCGGATATCCCATGCCGTCGAGCACGGGAAACCCGATCCATGAGAAATCGAAGGAAAACCCCGTCGCCCATATGACGGTGGCGACATTCTCGTCCCGGAGGTCGATGGCGGGAATGTGCGGCACCGACCAGCCGCCGTCCGGCGGCTCGCCGTCAAGCTCCCCGGCGGTGGGCAAGGGAGCGTCGATGCCGTTACTCTCGAAGAAGGCATCCACATTCCTGCGGAACGCCAGCGAGAATTCGTCGGCGCTTTCGATGTTCCGCCGAAGGTCGTCGGCGAACCGCATCTTCTCTCCGTCCACGGCCGTCAGCTTTCCCAGCAGTTCGATACCGTCGCGAAGAAACCGGTGCGCGCCGATCGTGCGCCCACCGTCGCGGCCGCTGGCCTGGACCTCGGCCTGGAACCGTTGAGCGGGAGACTCCAGCATATCGGGGGTCCGGTCGAAGAAACCGAATTCCGCAAGCCATACAACGCCATCCCGCCCCCGGTAGCGGCGCGGAACGCGCTTTGCGCCGCCGACGCTCAGCAGCACCCTTCGGCCGGAACGCCTGAGATCGTCGGCAATCTGTCCTCCCGTCTGGCCGGAACCGACCACCAGAACGGTCCCGGGAGGGAGATCGTGGGGATTGCGGTAGGTTTCTGCGTCGAACTGCCGGACGCGAGGAGACACGAAGTCCGCAAATGCGGGCCGGCGGGGCGTTTGCATCGTGCCCGTCGCGACGACAACCGCTGGCGCTTCGAGGGGCCCGTCCGTCGTATCGACGCGCAGCCGCCCGTTCCGGCCGCGGCCCAGCCCGGTCGCGCCGACGCCTGCTCTCACCGGGCAACCGAAGCTCTCCGCCCAGCGCGCCAGATATGACGAGAATTCGTCCCGGCCCATGAACCCGTCCGGGTCCGGCCCCCGATACTCCGCTCCGGGAAGGCGAACGGTCCAGTTCGGCGTGACAAGCGTGAAGCTGTCCCACCGGCGCGTGGACCAGCTGTCTCCCAGGACGCCCCGTTCGAGGACCGTATGGTCGATACCGAGGCCCGAAAGGCAGTAGCTGGTGGAAAGTCCGGCCTGGCCGGCGCCGATGACGATGACTTCCGGGCCGCGCTCAGCCACCGATCTTCTTTCTCAAAGTCAGATGGTTGCGGCCGTCCTCGTGCCGGTAGCCCAGATCGTCAACATAGGTGCGCACCAGATTCAGACCGAGGCCGTCAACGACCGTTTCCTCCAGTATCGTGTCCGCGCCGGGCTGGAACATGAACGATCCGGGGTCCAGCGCCCTACCGTCGTCGGCGGTGCGGACAAAAAGGGTCCGGTTGTCGTCCATCTCGAGCGAGATTTCGATCTCGTGCGCGGCAGAATCGTCGTAGCCGTGCTCGACGATGTACATGAAGATCTCTTCCACGCAGAGCTGCACCTGGAACCGGTCCTCCTGCGGGAACCGGTGCAGGTCGGCGAACCCGTCGAGCGCCTCCGCAATCCGCTCCAGTTCGCCGGTGTCATTCGCGACGGCCAACCGAAGGCTTCGCTCCGACTCCCCGGCCCGGGCCATGAACGGCTCGCGACCGCTTTGCCCGACGCGCGGACCCGCCTCGTCCGGTACGCCGGACGCCGTGTCACCGGAAGGCGCCCCGCCAAAGATGACCGCCCTGAGCGCCACGATGTCGATTGCCGGCTCCACCGAGTGCCTCGCGCTCCTCGGCGGCCAACTCGTGTCCCCGTCCTTGAGGATGAGTCTTTTGACTGCGTCCGTCAGTTCGACCATGAGCGGCAGTCGCCGCAGGACATCGAATGCCCCGGCCTGCTCCGGGAGCAGTATGTGCCTGTACAGGACTGCATAGGGAACGATACCGCCGCCCCCGAGGTCGAACACGGTCATCGGAGACGACGGGTCGTCGGGCGAGAGCCCCGCCGCTCGGAGCAAGC
>CAZUGT010000220.1:0-4493 GCA_964620095.1 uncultured Rhodospirillaceae bacterium
CAACACCATCATCGTTGACGCGATCTCGGCCGGAAACGGCCGCTACCGGGGCGTTGGACGGGCCGATCAAACCGTCACCGATGCCGAACTGCAGGCATTGCACGATGGCGGCATCCGGGGCCTGCGCTTCGAGTACCTGAAACACTTCGATGCGCCGCCCGGACCCGCGGTCATTCGGCGCATCGCCGAGCGCGTCCGGCCCATGGGATGGCACTTGGTTTTTCTGCTCGACGGGCATCAGCTCGTGGAGATGGAACAGCTTTTGCGCTCATTGCCGGTACCGGCAGTCATCGATCATCTGGGCCGGGTCGACATCGGCAACGGCGTAGAACATCGGGAGTTCCGGCTGCTGATCGATTTGCTCGAAGAGGGGAAGGCCTGGACGAAAATCTCGGGCCTCGGACGTTTGTCGAAAGCGGGCTTTCCGTATGGGGACGTCATTCCCTTCGCGGCCTGCGCCATCGAGAAGGCCCCGGATCGTATCTTGTGGGGCACGGATTGGCCGCATCCCGGACCCGTCGGCGGCCCGGCTCCGGATGACGGTCCGCTCGTGGATTTGCTTGCCGACATCGTGCCGGATCAGGACCGCCGCAGGAAGATATTGGTCGACAATCCTGCCGTTCTCTACGGCTTCGACGACTGAAGCCGTTTTGACGGTCACATGGAATGGAGTGAATTATGACATTCGAGGTTAGGCGCGTCGTTACCGGACACGACGAAAACGGCAAAGCCGTCGTCTTGTATGACGGAACGCCTCCGCGCGTGGAAAGCCCGAGGGAGGGCCTGCAGGGCGCGCTGATCTGGACGACGGATGCCCTGCCGGCCCGTGTCGACGGGGACAAGGACATGGGCGACGTGGACGTTGGAACCACCCTCGACAACGGGTCCGTGTTCCGTGTCGCCAAATATGAACCGGGCGTGGGCCCGCGCGTTCATCGAACGCAATCCATCGATTACGCCATTGTCATATCAGGCGAAATCGTCTTGGAGCTGGACGACGGCGTCGAGGTCCGCCTCCGGGCCGGCGATGTGGCGGTACAGCGCGCGACCGTCCACAATTGGGTCGTTCCCGGCCCCGAGCCCTGCGTTATCGCGTTCATATTGATCAGCGCGGAGGCGGAAGGTCTCCCGGCATTCGGTTAGCCGGTTTCGGCGGCAGGCACGCGCGGGGAGGACCCGGATCGGCCCGAAACCGCGCGACCCTCGTCATCCCGGGACCCCGGCGGCGGCCGAAAATGGTCCTGGACGATCGATGGTTTAACTCTTAAATACCGTAGTATGACGAGCGGCATCGCAGCGGACGGTTCGGGGCCCGGCTCGGCGCCGGCCATGAAGACCATCGAGCCGTCATTCCTCAACGCCCTGCCCCATTATCTGCCGCTGGGCGTTTTTCCGCCGATTTTCCTGGCCCTGCAGTACGGCGGCTGGTGGATCGCCGCGCCGTTCGCCTTTTTCATGCTGACGGGGCCGCTGGATATCGCGTTCGGCGACGACGAGCGCATCATGGACC
This sequence comes from uncultured Rhodospirillaceae bacterium, assembly GCA_964620095.1. Classification (GTDB taxonomy): domain Bacteria; phylum Pseudomonadota; class Alphaproteobacteria; order Rhodospirillales; family UBA2165; genus JAJDXO01. The sequence continues at coordinate 1,511 of CAZUGT010000220.1, forward strand.
CGGCGAAGACGCCCGAAGACCGGCTGTTCTGGCACAACCTGCCGGTCTGGTTGTGGGCGCTTCTCTGGCCGGCGGCGCTGGCATTCGGTTTCTGGCAAATCTTCGCCGCCGGCCGGTTTGAAATCTGGGAGTGCGTGCTGCTGGCCGTGGTGCTCGGCATCGAAATCCAGGCGGTTTTCGTCGTCGGCCACGAGCTGATTCACCGGCGCGCGACCTGGGAGCGGCGGCTCGGCGAATTCCTGCTCGCCTCCGGCTCCTATCCGCAATACGCCACGGAGCACGTCTATATTCACCACGCTCTCGTCGGCACGCCGTTCGATGTCGGATCGGCGCCCAAGGGCCAGAGCTTCTGGCATTATTTCCCCCGGGAAGTCGCGAGCAACCTGACCGGCTCCTGGCGGGTCGTGCGGGAGCGCCTCGCCCGCCGAAGGCTGCCGATCTGGCACTACAGCAATCCGTTCTGGCGCTACGTTGCCGAAACCGGATTCTGGTACGGATTGATCTACTGGATGGGCGGCATCTGGGCGGTTTTGACCTTTGCCGTCCTGTGCCTCGGCGCCGTCTTCTCGATGAAGATCAGCAACTACATGCAGCACTACGGGCTGCGCCGTATCCGTGTCGCCGGCGGCCGGTTCGAGAAGGTCCGGCCCCGGCATTCCTGGAACGCCAACTACAAGCTCAGCAACTGGATGTTTTTCAACATGCAGCGCCATCCGGATCACCACTCGGTGGCCAGCCGGCCCTATCCGCTGCTGCAAAATTGCGGCGACGACGAGTCGCCGCAGCTCCCCGGCACCTACGCCAAGATGTTCAATCTGGTTCTTCGTCCGAAGCGCTGGTTCGATACGATGGACCCGCTGGTCGATCAATGGCGGGCGAAATTCTATCCCCAAGTCGAGGATTGGAGCGCCTACGACAGTCCGATCTCGGCGGCGCGGCCGGAAGCGTTCGACGCGATCACCGAGATCTACGCCGCCGCGCCCAGGCTCGCCCAGTGGATAGAGCGCACCCCCGAACTGCTCGATACCCTGCAGGACAGGGAATTCACCGACCTGAACCTGCCCAAGGGCTTCGGACCCGACGCGAATTTCGAAACGCTCGCCCGCCAGGGCCTGACCCGGGTCTACTGGACGCTCGAGTTCGGTATCGCCGAAATGGCGGAAAACCTCGCCGAAATTCCGGTCCAGGACGTTCAAGACACAGTGGATACCGTGCGCGACTGGTCGAACGACAAGGCGTTCCAGATCGGCATGCACACGCTCCGCGGCAACCTGTCGCCCATCGAGGCCGGGAGGGCGCTCGCCAACCTCTCCGAAGCATCGGTTTCGGCCGTGCTGTCGGCGGTTGCGGATCAATTCGCCGGCGGGCTCGCGCCGGGCGGCAATGGCGGTGTCGCGGCGGTGCTTCTGGGCGATGCGGCGAGCGGAGAGGCCGCGCCCGGCGCCGAACTCGATATCCTCTTCGTTTACGAGGAAGGGCCGGGCGGCAGCCATGACGAACTGTGCCGGCGCTTCCAGGACGCGCTCGGCGACCTGTCCCGCGACAGCCTGATTTTCTCGCCGCTTCCCGGCGGCGGGAGAGGCCTCGCCCAGCGGTCCCTGACCGGTTTCGCGGAGCATTACCGGTCGGCCGCCACGGCGGAAGAACTGCTGGAACTGACCAGGGCGCGATGCGTCTTCGAACGCGGCGCGGAGGGGATCGGCGCGCGGTTCGAGGAGGCGCGGCGCCGGGTCCTGGCCGGGGGCGCATCCCGCGACGGGCTGATCGCCAAGCTGCGCGAGGCGGGCGGCGGCGGCGCCGAAACCGGGCTTGCGGCCTATGCCGGCAGGCTGGGAGGCCTCCGCGAGGTCGAACGGGCCGCCCGGCAGCTGCAGGTCGTTCATGCCATAGAGGTCCCGGATGATCCGGCGCCCGCCGCGGCTTCGGTTTTCCGGGCCGCCGCCGAACGGGGCCTCATCGCCGGCGGCATCGCCGACACCCTGGCGGAAGCAGCGGCCCTGTGGCGCAGCCTGCGGGGCGCTCACGGGCTGGTTGCGGACGGCGGCATACCGGCCGAAACCCTGGGCACGGAAGCCAAGGACGGGCTCGCCCGGTCGTGCGGCCTGAACGATTTCAAGGCGCTGACCGCCGCTGCCAGCGATATGGCGGAGCGCGCGGCAGCCGCAATCGCCGATCTGGACGGCCTGGACGGCATGGCCGACGCCGCCACGACCGATCCGGCGACGTGAGCCCGCCGCGCGGGATTCTGGCAAAGGTATCGGCGGAAGACCGGGGCCCTATCGAGCGGCCGGTTCTCGCCCCCCATCTCGATTTCTATCCGGTCGACGAAGACCAGACCCTGCTGGTTTCCGAATCCTTCAATACGTTGCTGCGCGGACCCGTCTACGGCGATCTTCTGCCGCTGCTTGACGGCCGCCCGGCGGACGACCTTGCCGACGCCCTCGCCGGCGCCTACGCCGCCGCCGATGTCCATGCCGCGCTTGCCGGCCTGGCCTCCCGGGGCTACGCGGTTTCCGGCGATCATTCCATGGACCGGGGCCGCGCGGCCTACTGGTCCTCCCTCGGCGCCTCTCCTCGATGGGCGGAACAGCGGCTGGCGGAGGCCCGGGTAACGGTCGACGGCGACGACGGCCGGCTCTCCCAACCGCTCGAAGCCATGGGTATCGCCGTGGACGATGACGGGCCCGCCCTGTCGGTCGTCGTCTGCACCGACTATCTGGACGAGGGTCTCGACACGGTCAACCGGCGCCATCTGGGTTCCGGCGCGCCCTGGATGCCGGTCCGGCCGAAGGGCCTGGAGCCGCTGTTCGGCCCGGTATTCCGCCCGGCGGAACAGGGGCCATGCTGGGCCTGCCTCGCCTACCGCCTGCAGAGCCACCGGGAAGTCCACAACTTCCTGCGCAACCTCGCCGGCGACGAGGCGGCTTTCCGGCCCAACGCCGCCGAACCGGCGGTGCTGGACGCCATATACGGGCTGGTCGCG
>CAZUGT010000221.1:0-4758 GCA_964620095.1 uncultured Rhodospirillaceae bacterium
CCGATAGTCGTCGATGCTGAGCAGAACATGCGCTGGCTTGCCCCGGTCGGTGATGAACACCGGTCCCGATCTCGCCGCCCGCTTCGCCCGCGCGATGTCCTGATTGAGTTCGCGGCTGGTCAGGGTCGTGACGGTCATGGCGAGCCCTCGCAGTGCATGTAGTTACGTTACTACATTTGCTCGGCGCATTCCATGATGCAAGACGGCTGGGCGCGCCCTTCGGCGGGCATCGGCGAGCGCAACCGCGTTTTCGGCCCGCCGCGCCCAGGCGCCGAAATCGGCGACATGCATCCCGGCCTTACACGAGAGCTGTCTCCTTGACGCGGAAATAACCGGTGATAGGCTCGTCGATCATGCAAATTCCCACTCTCCGAACGCGTCTGCTTCCCTTCGCGCTGGCCGCTTGCCTAGTCGCCATCGGTGGTACCTCGTCCGATTGCCTGGCTGGAGACGGAGACACCGTATCGGGCTGGTCTTTCGATAAGAGCATGCCCACCCATTTCAAGGACTATGGCTACGAGGTCGTATCGGCGGCCGACGGGCACCCGGTACGCGCCGGCGAAAGGTCCATCCGGTTCGAGATCAGGGCGGGCGATTGCGGCTGGACCCGTGGCTGGAACGACTGCGAGACGGACCGGGAGCGCCACGAGCTGCATACCGCGAGATACGACACCTGGACTTCCGGGGACAGGTGGTATCACTGGTCGATCTTCTTCCCGGAGGACCACCCGCTCGTCGACCCCGTCCTGGTCATTCTGGGGCAGTTTCATCAACTCGAAAGTCATCCCGTCTGGTTATTTCACAACGGTTCCGGCGGGTACCATGTCACCAACTTCACGACCGGGAGGCCGGCCGGCGGCCTCCAGCGCGTTCTGACCGACAGCGAAATGCGCGGAAAATGGACCGATGTCCTGATCCAGGTGCGCTGGTCCGACGAGGACGACGGATTTTTCCGGGTGTGGGTCAACGGTGAGAAGGCAGCCCGGTTTTCCTGGTCGGGCCCGACCAAGAAACCGCACCGCGAGGTCTATTTCAGGTTCGGTATCTACCGGGCCTATCTGTCTCGCCGGCCCGGAGACGAGCCGACGCAGGTGGTTTATTTCGACGAAGTGAATACCGCCGGTTCATGCGCCGACGTGACTTCATTCTTCGACTGCGCGGCGCTGGAGACCGGTGGGTAGGGCAGGGACCCTCCGGGGTCGATGGCCGGCATGCCCGAATTCGCCGGCCCGGCGGTCGCCTACCCTTAAGAGGGTTTGACAATTCCCTCCTGAGGGTAGAACTTGCCGGTCCACAAAAACCGTTGCACCAAGCAGGGGGACGACATGAGGTTTCGAATCGCGCTGATCGCGCCGGCGCTTGCGCTGGCGGCGACGCCGGGCCTGGCTCAGGAGAAAGAGGTCAGGATCGGCTACATCAATACCTTCTCGGGCGGCGCCGCGGTCTACGGCAAGCACCAGAAGGACGGTCTCGAATTGGCGCTCGACCATCTCGGCTGGAAGATGGGCGGGCTCGACGTCAAGATGATCTACGGCGACGACCAGCGGAAGCCCGACGTGGGCCGTCAGCAGGCCGACAAGCTGCTCAAGAAGGACAAGGTGCATCTGGTCGCCGGCATCACCTGGTCCAATGTGCTGGCCGCAGTGCAGAAGCGGGTGATCCGCTCCAAGAAGATCATCATCTCGACCAATGCCGGCTGGTCGGCGATGGCGGGGAAGAACTGCAGCCCGTATTTCTTCACCACCTCGTGGAACAACGACCAGACGCCCGAGGCGATGGGCGAGCTGATGAACCAGGAGAAGCTCGACAACGTGTTCCTGATCTCGGCCAACTACCAGGCCGGCAAGGACATGCTGACCGGCTTCGAGCGGACCTACAAGGGCAAGGTCGCCAAGCGCATCCTCTATCGCCTCGGCCAGCGCGACTACCAGGCCGAGATCTCGCAGATCCGCGCCGCCAAGCCGGCGGCGCTGTTCGGCTTCGTGCCCGGGCCGATGGGGATCGCCTTCGTCAAGCAGTACCGGGCGGCCGGGCTGCACAAGACGATCCCGTTCTATTCGGTCTTCACGGTCGACTATCTGACGCTCGGCGGCCACGGCAAGGCGGCGATCGGCACCTATCACACGTCGTACTGGAACAACAATTCCGACGATCCGGTGAACAAGCGGTTCATCGCCGACTTCCAGAAGAAGTACGGCTACCACCCCTCGATGTTCTCGGCTCAGGCGTATGACATGCCGATGCTGGTCAACAGCGGCGTCGTGGGCGCGAAGGGCGATCCCAACGACGTTCGCGCGATGGTCGCGGCGATGGAAAAGGCAGACTTCCCGTCGACGCGCGGCAAGTTCACCTACAACACCAACCACATCCCGATCCAGAACTTCTACCGGCGCGAGGTTCGCGCGGATGCCGACGGCAATCCCGTGATCGTGACCACCGGCGTGGTGAAGGAGAACCACAAGGATTCCTACTACAAGCAGTGCACGTTCAAGTGGTAGGCGCGGAAATCCAGGGCGGGGCAAGCTAGCCCCGCCCGTTTTCCGCCCGCGCGAATTTCGTAACCGGCCTATCCAGCTCTTCGCATGACCTGGCTCCTGCTCGTCGAGCAGACGTTGAACGGCGCTCAGTTCGGCGTCTTCCTGTTTCTGGTCTCCGCCGGACTGACGCTCGTGCTCGGCATCATGAACGTCGTCAACCTGGCGCACGGCTCGCTGTTCATGCTGGGCGCCTATTACGCGGCGACCTTCTTCGGCCTGACCGGCAGCTTCCTGCTCGCGCTGGTCATCATGGTGCCGCTCGCCCTGATCAGCGGCATCGTCATCGAGGTGGTGGCGCTCAGGACGATGTACGACCGCGACCACATGGACCAGGTGCTGGCGACGTTCGGGCTGATCCTGTTCTTCAACGAATCCGTCCGCCTGGTCTGGGGGCCGGAGAGCCAGCCGATGCCGGTGCCGGACTTCCTCGACGGCAGCGTCGAGATCCTTCCCGAAGCGCCCTATCCGGTGTTCCGGATCGTGGTGATCCTGGTCGGGCTCGCGGTCGGCGCCGGGCTCTATTTCCTGATCACGCGGACCAGGATCGGCATGCTGATCCGCGCCGGCGCCAGCAACCGGGCGATGGTCGGCGCGCTCGGCATCAATATCCGCCTCCTCTACACCCTCGTCTTCGGCCTCGGCGCGATCCTCGCCGGCCTGGCGGGCATGATGGCCGGACCGATCCAGTCGGTCGAACCCGGCATGGGCGAGGACATGCTGATCCTCGCCTTCGTGGTGATCGTGATCGGCGGCATCGGCTCGATCCGGGGGGCCGTCATTGCCTCGGTGCTGATCGGCATCGTCGAGGTGGTAGGGCGGTCGATCCTGCCCTTCGCGATGGCCAACTTCATGGGGGAGGACGCGGCGCAAACCGCGGGCCCCGCGGTCGCCTCGATGCTGATCTACGTGCTGATGGCCGCGGTGCTGTTCTTCAAACCGGCCGGGCTGTTCCCGGCCCAGGCGGGCTGAGGCGATGATCGACCGAATCAAGCTGTTATTCCTGATCGGCGGCATCGTCGTCTGCGCGCTGGTCCCGCCGATCGCGGGCGCGGCGGGGGACGATTTCTACGTCACGCTGTTCGCGCGCATCATGATCTTCGCCATCGCCGCGGTGAGCCTCGACCTGATCCTCGGTTTCGGCGGGATGATCAGCTTCGGCCACGCCGCCTATCTCGGCCTGGGCGCCTACGCGGTCGGCATCTTCTCGTTCTACGGAATCAACGACGGCTTCCTGCAGTTTTTCGTCGCCATCGTCGGTTCCGCGCTGGTCGCGCTCGTCATCGGGGCGATCTGCCTTAGAACGCGCGGGATTTACTTCATCATGATCACGCTCGCGCTCACCCAGATGCTCTATTTCCTCGGCATCAGCCTCGAGGAGTACGGCGGCGACGACGGGCTGAATACGGACCGGAGCGAGTTCTTCGCCGGATTCGACCTCTACGAGGAGGTCAACCTCTACTACCTGATCCTGGCCTTCCTGATCCTCTGCGTGTTCATCATGCACCGGGTCATCAACTCGCGCTTCGGCATGGTGGTGCGCGGCTGCCATGCCAACGAGGACCGGATGCAGGCGATCGGCTTTCCGACCTTCCGCTACAAGCTCGCCGCCTTCGTGATCTCGGGCACGATGTGCGGTATCGCCGGCGCGCTGCTCGCCAACCTCACCGAGTTCGTCACGCCGGAATTCATGCACTGGTTCCGGTCGGGCGAGATCATGATCATGGTGCTGGTCGGCGGCATGGGCTCGCTGTTCGGACCGGCCTTCGGGGCGGCGGCCTATCTCCTGTTCGAGGAATGGGTGCCCGACCTGATGGAAGCCGTGGCGACCGGCACCGGCGAGAACTGGCATTTCATCTTCGGCCCGCTGCTGGTGATTTTGGTGCTGTTCGCCAAGCAGGGGCTGTGGGGGCTGATCCCCGACCGAAGCCGGCGCGATGGCTGAACCCATCCTCAGGGTCGAAGGGCTCAACAAGAGCTTCGGCGGCGTCGTCGCCACGCAGAATCTCGACTTCGAGGTCGAGCAGGGCGAAATCCATGCGGTGATCGGTCCCAACGGCGCCGGCAAGACGACCTTCGTCGCCCAGCTTTCAGGGATGCTGAAGCCCGACAGCGGGCGCATCGTCTTCGACGGCAACGACGTGACCGAGCTCTCCGCCCCGGCGCGCTCGCATGCCGGGCTCGCGCGCTCGTTCCAGATCACCAGCGTGTTCCGCAACTTCAC
>CAZUGT010000222.1:0-8974 GCA_964620095.1 uncultured Rhodospirillaceae bacterium
TCCTTATTTCACAGGGTCCTGGGTGATGCAATGAAGCTCCCTTGTACATGTTTTGTTCTCATCCGCAAAGGAAAAATTTAACCCGTTGTTTTTATTGAATATTATGGAACGTATTCCTCGTTTGTTCACGGATACGGAGCACGAATATATCCCACCTAGGCCTGTCGAGCGAACGTCTTAGTGTACAGCGAACACTCAGGTTCGAGAACAAATCGGGCGAATCACAGGCTGCTTTGCGGTCGTGCTACTTATGTGCCACCCTGCTGCAAAATGACAAGTGTGGAAGACGGAGCATGGCAGACAAAATCTTGCAGAGTTTCCGGGATATGACTCAAGAAAGCTTCCAAATAGCGTATGACGGCCCGGACATGACCGAACATTCCATGGATGTGCAGCAACTTGGCCCCGCGCTACTTTCTGTTGGTGACCTGTGTCGCGAGGCACACCGAGTTGTGAATGGTGATGATGTAGCCAACGTCAATGTGCGAGTGCGCGCCAATTTTGATGAAGGCTGCTTTGACATCACATTCGATTTAATTCAAATATTTCAACATGTTACAGAGCTAATCAAATCTGACGATGCCGCTGATGCCAAGCAATTGTTGGAATGGATAGGGCTAATTTCCGGCGGTGGCGCAACGGTAGGAGGGTTGATCGGATTCCTGAAATGGAAAAAAGGCAGGCAGATCAAGGACATTAGCCAACAAACCGAGGCGGACGGCAGCACCGTCTACAACATTTCTGTTGAGGGTGATGACAACTCGGTTCAAATAGACAGCCCAGTGTACAAACTTTATCGCTCGCCGCGCGTTCGGGCCGCACAACGAGGCATGGTGGCACCATTGAAGTCTGAGGGGGTAGACACAGTAGAAATCCGCGAAAGAGGACGCGCCGTTACCACGCTGACAAAAGACGAGTATCAGTCTGGGGCTTTTGAATTTGTGGAAGAAGAACTAGAGGCAGAGGAGAGTGAGGAATCTCAATACTTTAATGCCATTCTGGTTCTCCGGGCACCTGTATTTGTTGAGAACATTAAGTGGCAGTTTTCAATGGGAGAGACACGTATTAGTGCCTCAATTTCGGACGAGGCGTTTGTCCGTCGTGTTTTTCGTGAGGGGGAGCGATTTGGAGTCGGTGATCGGTTGCGCGTGAGAATGACCTTAACGCAGATGCTTACCCCGCGCGGCACATATCGAAACGACTACGACATAGTTGAGGTCTTTCAAGTTATGCGTGGCCCACGTCAGCTTGGATTACAAATGGACGAAGGGGACTCCCAATAATGTCCCGCGATAACTATCTCTCATTTTCCGAGGCCTAAAAGGAAGGCCGCCTGGACCTTTTCGCTGGGCAGCACCACTCGGCGAAGACGGATGATCGAGAGCCGGGAACTCGCTCGCCCGGATGATCGGCTGTCAGACGATATCGGATTGACCGGTCGGGAGACGGAACGGGAGATCATGAAGCCGTTGCGGAAGGCACGGATCACCCGGCGATGACATCCTTCACCTTGCCCGCCAAATCCTGAAGGCTGAACGGTTTGGAGAGAAAGTGGATGTCGGCGCCGATGTCGCCGGGTATGGCCTCCTCGGAATAGCCGGAGATCAGGATCACTTTGATTTCCGGCATTTTCTCCTTGATCAGCCGTACGAGCGTATGACCGTCCATGCCGGGCATGACCACATCGGTAATGATCAAATCGACGGTCTCGTCGAAATCATTCAGCGCATGCAGCGCCTCTTCGCCGTCCGAGGCTTCGATAACCCGGTAGCCCTTGTTGCGAAGCGCGCGGCTGCCGAAAAGCCGTACCGCGTCCTCGTCCTCGACCAGCAGAATGTTCCCGCCGCCGGTCAGGTCCTCGGCCAGGATAGGCTCGGAGGCATGGGGGCCTGAAAGAACGGGTTCCCCGGCGGCGGCGGCATCCGCCGCCGTGTACGCCGGAAGGTAGATGCTGAATGTCGTGCCCTCACCGGCCGTGGAATCGACGAATACATAACCATCCGATTGCCGGACAATGCCGTAAACGGTGGACAGGCCGAGGCCGGTCCCCTCGCCGACCCCTTTGGTGGAAAAGAAGGGCTCGAATATGTGCTCGATGTCTTCCGTGGCGATGCCGGAGCCCGTGTCGGTGACCTTGATCAGTACGTATTCACCGGCGGGCATTACCTCATGTCCGGGCTGAAGGGTGCTTTCAACGGAAACCCGTGATGTTTCAATGGTAATTTGTCCGCCGCCCGGCATGGCGTCTCTTGCATTGACGGCGAGGTTGATAACCACTTGATCGAACTGCCCCGGATCGGTCCGGATCAGGTCGACCTCCTGCTCATGCCTGATGTCGAGCGCGATATTTTCGCCGATCAGGCGCCGGAGCAGGTTCGAGAGGTCGCCAAGCGCCTCCCGCACATCGAAGATTTTCGGCTGCAGGGTTTGCCGGCGGGAGAATGCCAGCAGCTGATGGATGAGATTGGCCGCCCGATTGGCATTTTGCTTGATCTGCATGATGTCGGCGAAATTCGGATCCTCCGCGCCGTGGCGGGCCAGCAGGAGATCGCAGAAGCCGATCATCGCGGTCAGCAGGTTGTTGAAGTCATGGGCAACGCCGCCGGCGAGTTGACCCACCGCCTGCATTTTTTGCGACTGGTTGAATTGTACCTCCAAATTCTTTTGTTCGGTCCTGTCGATGACATGCAGCACAAGGCCGGAAACATCCCCTTCGGCATCCTGGACCCGGCCGGCGTAGAGCGAAGCGGCGAGGTCGCGGTCTCCGCGCGCCGGCATGCGAGCATCGATCATCGTCGCCGGCAGCGTCCCCATCACGACCTTGGACAACTGCGCCGCAACATCGTCCCGGTCCTCCTTGCTGATCCGTTCGGACAGCGGCCGGCCGATAACCGCGTCCCGGTGCAAGCCGAGCATCTTCAGAAACGCCCGGTTGCAGTCGATGACGTTGCCGTACGGATCGAGCAGGACAATGCCGACCGGCGCTTCGGAAAACAGCCAGGGAATGCGTTTGACCAACGCCCCCCCGGACCCGTCGTCGGGCAGCGGCAGGAACGGCTCCCTGAGAACGATCGAGCGGGAGTAATCGAACTCGCCCTCGGCGTTCACCTGCTGCGACTGAATGAGATAGGCGCCGAACTCCGTTCCATCCGAGGCCTTGAGGACGATGGAGCCGTGCATGCCGGATGCGTCTTCGGCGATCCCATCGGGCTCGCCCCCGGCGACGACGAAATCGGCAAACTGGCGATCCGCGCCCTCCCATCCGTCTTCGAGCGGTGCAAGCCATTGCCGGAGCGCCTGATTGGCGTAGGTAAGATTTCCCGAACCGTCCACCGAAAAGAAACCAACGGGCAACTTGTCAATCAGGTCGTAGAGGATCTTTTCCTCCTGACGCGTGGCCCTCTCGGCTGCCTTGGTGGCCGTAATGTCGCTCATCGACCAAAGGGTAAGGTCGTCGAGACCGGGCACCGGCTCCGCGGAGATGCGGAACCATTTGCGCCGGCCCAGGGTCTCGGAGAGGTCGATTTCGGCCCGGTCCCGCAGTCCGCTCTCGGCCCCCTTGATCAGCCGGGACAATTCCAGCGAACCGGCCGCGGGACCGAACCGTTCGACCAATTCGTTGATCGTTTCCGGCTCCGAAGCAAAGGACGCCCCGCCCAATTCGCCGAGCAGCTCGCGCATCCGGCCGTTGACAAACCGGAGGCGCCCGTCGCGAGCGGACACGAACGCGATCAGGTCGTCGGCAGACAGAGTTCCCCGAATCCTCGCCAGCGCCCTTTGACGGGCCACGAACCTGCCCAGGAGGTAGCCGCCGAAGGCAAGCCCAACGGCTCCCGCAACCAGCAAAATAACGGCGAGCAGCCACCGGCCGCCATTCGCCGGCGCCCCGCCGGCAAGCAACGCGACGCCAACGAAAATCATGGCCGCCGACGCAAGCAGGCCCCCCGCGGCAAGCGGCAAGCGGGCCGTCTCGCCATTCGCCCGAGATTGGTCACGCTCGGCAGACTGGATGGGGTTCTTGATCACCACGTCCCCTGTTTGCGCGATTCGATCCATCGCCGCAATAGTCAGAACGGCTTGCCTGTTCGGCCGGCCCCGACGCCGGATTTGGCCCGCTCGGCCATTTGGCCGCCGTGAGAGGAATTCCGCCCCCGACGCTGTTAAGGAATGGTGAAGAGCAGGTCCGATCGTCCGGGAAGCGGACGCCGGGGCCGCCAACTCTTTTGGGTGCCTTCAAGTTGAGATTTGATCGGGCGGAGACGCGGAACAGGGAGGCCGGACCGTGACAGCCTTTGTTGAAAATCCCCGGGTCGAGAAGAACCCCAATCCGAATGTCCCGCTCGTGGCGCTGGTCTACTTCAAGACGGATGGTCCCTGCGAAACGACCCTGGAGATCAGCGACGGCCGGCGAACGCGGACCGTCGCATACGGCGCGGACCATGCGCCGGACCAAGGCCTTCCGATCATCGGCATGCGGGCCGACACGTCCCACCGCATCACCGTCCGCGCCGGCGACGCCGCGGCGGCCGAGCTCGAATACCGGACCCCGCCCCTGCCCGGCGACAGCGCCGAGTGGCCCGCCATCGACGTCAAATCGGCGGACACGTCCCGGATGCAGCCCGGCTACACCCTTTTGAGCGTTCGACGGCGGGTAAATCTGCGCCAGCAGTATATGACGCCCGCCCAAATCCGGTTCACGGTGCGCTGGGGCATGCTCATGGTGCTCGACGAGGAGGGCGAGTGCGTCTGGTACTACACCTCCGATGCCCGGATCGCCGGCGTGCATCAACTAGCCAACGGCAATCTGTTTTTCCATCACGTGGATTTCCGGACGGTGGAAATGGACATGTGCGGCAATGTCGTCCGCATGTTCTATGCCACCGGCCGGCCGCAAGGTCCCGTGGACGGCGCCATCCCCATCGAAGCGGCAAGCCTGCATCATCAGCCCCACCAGATGCCCAACGGAAACTTCCTCGCCATGACGGCGAATGCACGGGAGATCGAGAACTACTACACCAGCGAGACCGACCCGGACGCGCCCCGCGCCGCCCAGCCGGTGGTGGGCGACAATTTCGTCGAGTTCACCCCCGACGGAGACATCGTCTGGAACTGGAATACCTTCGATCATCTGGACGTCTACCGCTGGTCCTACCACCTGATGGAGGTCTATTGGCACAACCGGGGCTTTCCCAAGCACCTGGACTGGACCCACGGCAACGGCATCACCTATGACGAGCGGGACGACAGCGTGATCGTCTCGCTCCGCCACCAGGACGCGATCATCAAGATCGACAGGGCCTCCGGCGAGATCAAATGGATTCTCGGCGATCACGAGAACTGGAAGAGCCCGCAAAAGGAAAAGCTACTGAATCCGACCCACGATTTCCGCTGGCACTATCACGGTCACAACCCTCGGGTGACCGTGGACGGGACGATCCTGATGTATGACAACGGCATCTGCCGGGCTCAGCCGTACAAGCCGCAGGCCGCCCCCCACGAGTGCTTCGCCCGCGCCGTCGAGTATGACGTGGACGAGGAGAACATGACCGTGACCGAGGTCTGGAAATCGGGCGACGATGACGATCCGGAGCGGGTTATCTCCTGGGCCATGGGGGACGCCCATCGACTCCCCAACGACAACATGTTCATTATCGATTCGACGTGCTTGCCGACGCGGGAGCAGCTCAGCCGGACGTGCAAGGTAGACGATCTCACCTGGAACGAATGGCTCCGCGACGAATTTCATCCGAGCGATTTTCCCTATTGGACCCGGCTCAGGGAGATGAAGCGCGAAGGCGACAAGGACGTGGTCTTCGAGGTCCACCTTCACGACCCCAACGACCTGGTCTCCTGGCAGACCTTCGGCGGCGCCCGGGTCGCGAGCCTCTACCCCGGGGACGTGGAGGCCGTCTAGCCAGCGATCGTAACGAGCAGGTCCACCAGTTCGCCCGGCATGTCGATCATGATTTCGTGGCCGCACGGGAAATCATGAACCTCCCACGACGACTCGTTTCGCAGTCTCTCGGCAATTCCGATGAACGGGGCGCCCTCGTTCTCGGTCGCAACGATGAAGATGCGTTTGCCGATCCGCTCCCATGGGTTGGTATGGACGAGAACCTGTTCGAACGTCGCCAGGGGATGATCGCAGACCCGTCTTTTCATCCAAGCCACGGTGTCGGGATCGTCAATTCCCCAGAAGCCCGGTTCGGGACACGGAATTCGCCAGCCGTCGCCCTGCTCGCGCGCGATCCGCACCCGTTGTTGGTGACGCTCCGGCGGCGCCGAACTCGCCAACGAGTGACCGCTTTCGGGGACGAACGCATCCAGATAGACGATCGCGCGGAATCGATCTGCCAATTGCTCGGCGGCGCCGGTAATCACCATTCCCCCGTAGGAATGTCCCACCAGGACAGCGTCTTCGATCTCTTCGGAGGTCACCGCCGCCACCACATCCTGTACGTGGGTGTCCAGGTTTACCTCCGGCGCCGCCAAATGAAGCCGGTTACCAAGCCCGGTCAGAGTGAGCGGGTAGACATCGTGCCCGCCTGCCCGCAGCCCCCGCGTCACGTCGCGGTAGCACCAGCCTCCTTGCCACGCGCCGGGCACCAGTACGAATGTCGCCATGTTCGCTCCTCGCCTGCTCCGTCATCCCGGACGATGCCGTCCGCCTGAAATTTCCGCTTGAGATTTCACCACATTATCACGCCGGCGTCACAGCCGTGTCGCGGCAGCGTAAGCCTGCCGGCCTCAACCGCTGTCCACGAAACGGACGAAGATCGCGGCCAAATTGGTGAGCCGGCGGGTCCGGCCTATATTGGCGTTAGAGCCGATTCACATGGTTTGACGAAACCGCGCCGTGGTTCCGTCAAAACATGATCCGATCTAGCCAAGGAGCCAAACGGGGAAGCATCATGTTGGAGCTTTATCATCACGGATCGTCGGTATGCGCGGCCAAGGTGCGCATGTACCTAAACGAGAAGGGCCAGGAATGGACGGGCCACTATATTGACATCCTGAAGGGTGAGCAGTTCACCGAGGATTTCTTGAAGGTCAATCCCAAGGCGGTGGTGCCGGCTCTGATTCACGACGGCAAAATCATCACCGAGTCGACCGTCATCTGCGAGTACATCGAGGACGTGTTCCCCGAGCCGCGGCTCCGGCCCGAGGATCCACTGGAGCGGGCCCAGGTCATGTACTGGACCAAGGCCGTCGACGAGGAACTCCACCCGGCCTGCGGGGTCGTCACGTTCGTCTGCTCTCATCGGCATACCATCCGCCGCCTGGGACCGGAAAAACTTGCCGAATTCCTGAACTCGACGCCCCAATTCTCGGTCACGGCCAATTGGCACGAAGAGAAGAAGAGGATCGTCAAGGACGGGTTCTATGCGCCGGGCGCGCCGGACAAGATCCGGCTCTACGACAGGTATCTGTTCAAGATGGAAGACGCGCTGCAGGACCGCGATTGGCTCGCCGGCGGCAACTTTACCTTCGCCGACATCGCGCTCACCCCCTACGTCAACCGGCTGGACATGATGTCCATGTCCGGAATGTGGGAGAACGGCCGGCTGCCCAAAGTCACGGATTGGTGGGAACGCATAAAATCGCGGCCGAGCTTCAAGGCCGAATTGCTCGACTGGGTCCCCGAAGACCTGACCAACGACCTCAAGACCTTCGGCGCGGACAGCTGGTACGACGTCTCGCGGCTGCTGGAGATAAAGGAAGCCGCATAGAGCCGATCATGTTTTGACGAAACCGCGCCGTGGTTCCGTCAAAACATGACCCGATCTGGCCGCAAGCCGTGTTAGCATCTCCCGGAATACTTGAATCCCGGGGAGGCGAACATGGATCTGGCTCGAGCAGTCGAGGACTTTTGGAACTTCCGGCACGGCGGGCCGTTTCCCGGACACCATGCGGGCAATCTGGAATTCGACGACGGCTTTCGCGTCTGCCTGGCGCTCCGGGAACGCCACGCCGCCGACGGCAACCCTCAGGTGGGCTGGAAGGTCGGGTTGACGGCCAAGGCCATTCAGGCCCAGGCCGGCGTGCATCATCCTTCGTGGGCGGTCCTATACGAGCGGGGACGCTGGGACAGCGGCCACTCTCATCCCGCCCGGGATCTCATCACCCCCGGCTGGGAAAACGAACTGTGCCTGACCATGGGCGAGACGCTTTCCGGCCCGGACGCGACGATTGACGATGCCGCGGCGGCCGTCGCCTCGGTGCAGCCGGCATTCGAGATCATCGAGCGGCGCTTCAAGCCCGGTCCCGGATTGTTTCCGCTCGGCGCCGCCGACAACGGGCAGCAACGGGCATTCGTCGTCGGCGAATCGACCCGGTTCGACCCAGATGCACACGATCTTGCCGCCGCGTCCGTCGAGGTATTCGTCGACGGCGAGTCCCGGGAAGTCGCCTATGGCCGCGAGGTCATGGACTCGAGCCCCCTTGCTTCGATTGCCTGGCTGGCCAACGACCTCTCCCGGTTCGGGCTGGCCTTGGAGGAAGGAATGCAGGTGATGTCCGGATCCTTCACCAAGCAGTACCACTTCGACGGGCCCACCAAAGTCGTGGCGAAGTTCGACCCGTTTGGCGAGGTTCGGGTGACGTTTACCTGAGCACCCTATGGATCGGCCGTACCTAACCGGTCACCACCACCAGCTTCCCGATCGTCAAATTGGCGTCCATGTAACGGTGCGCATCGACGATTTCGTCGAACCGGAACACCTTGTGCAGGCCGTGGCGGTAGCTACCGTCGCCGACCTTGTCGCAGATCGCCTGCATGACGGCGCCATGGGTCGCCCGGGTCACGTCATGGGTGGACGCTTTCGTCAAATAGACGCCATGGGGAATCAGCTCCATGGGCGAGACTTGGTCCATCACCCAGCTGCCGCCGAGGAGACCCGTGACGCAAACCACCCCGTTCTTCGCCGCGCACTGGAGACTGTCCCGAAGAACCTCGGGACCTACGAGATCGAGC
>CAZUGT010000223.1:0-4048 GCA_964620095.1 uncultured Rhodospirillaceae bacterium
CCCGGGCCCCGCCCTCGATGGTCATGTTGCAAACCGTCATCCGGCCTTCCATGGACAGGGACCGGATCGCCTCGCCGGCAAATTCGATGACGCAGCCGGTACCGCCGGCGGTCCCGATTTCGCCGATGATCGCGAGGATCATGTCCTTCGCCGTCACGCCCAGGGGCAATTCGCCGTCGACGGTGACGCGCATGTTCTTCGATTTGCGCTGGATCATGGTCTGGGTGGCGAGCACGTGCTCGACCTCGGACGTTCCGACCCCGAAAGAGAGTGAGCCGAATGCACCGTGGGTCGCCGTGTGGCTGTCGCCGCAAATCAGCGTGGTGCCGGGAAGCGTGAAGCCCTGCTCGGGACCAATGACGTGGCAGATGCCCTGGCGAATATCGTCCATGCCGAAAATTTGCAGCCCGAAATCCCTGCAGTTCTTGTCGAGTGTCTCGACCTGAATGCGGGACTCTTCGTCATCGATGCCCGCTGCCCGGTCCGAGGTGGGCACGTTGTGGTCCGGCACCGCGAGGGTCAGATCGGGCCGGCGCACCTTGCGGCCGGCCGTGCGCAGACCTTCAAAGGCCTGCGGACTGGTTACCTCGTGAACGATGTGCCTATCGATGAAGATCAGACAGGTGCCGTCATCGCTTTCGTCGATGAGGTGGGCGTCCCAGATCTTGTCGAACAGGGTCTTGGGTGCACTCATGGCGCTGACTCCCCGGATGCGCGCTTATTGGCCGGCGTTTATTTCTGTTCTTCGCCGCCGGCGTCGGCCTCGTCCGCCGGAGCCTCATCGGCGGGCGCCTCTTCGGCCGGGGCCTCGGCGGCTTCCTCGACGACGGCCTCCTCGACCACCTCTTCGGGCGCGTCGGGATCGATGGGCGCCCCCGCCGCGATCAGTTCCTCGTCGGTCGCCTGGGCGGCGGACGCGATGGCTTGGCGTTTCTCTTCGGCGGCCGCTTCACGATCGGCCGCGGACAGCTTCGCCGCATAGCCGTCGGTCCGCTCGGCGATCCGCGCCGACTTGCCGGAGCGATCGCGCAAGTAGTAGAGCTTGGCCCGGCGGACGTCGCCGCGGCGAACCACATGAATGCCGGCGACATTGGGCGAATAGAGCGGAAAGACCCGTTCCACGCCCTCACCATAGGAAATTTTTCGAATGGTAAAGGACGAATTCAGCCCGTCATTCTTGCGTGCGATGCACATGCCCTCGAAGGCCTGAATCCTTTCGCGGCTGCCCTCAACCACCTTCACGTCAACCCGGACGGTGTCGCCACGGGCAAATTCAGGGGTTTCCCGGCCCGCGGTCAGTTTGGCCATCTGCTCCTGTTCGAGCTCTTGAATGATGTTCATCGTTCCAATCCTCTTCCTGGCCCGGTCTATTTCCGGGCCGCCTCGTAGGCCGCCCACAGGTCCGGCCGTCTTTCCTTCGTTACCATCTCCGCCTCGGCACGGCGCCAGGCTTCGATTTTTTCGTGGTGCCCGGACAACAGCACGTCCGGCACCTCTCGATCATGCCACTCCCGCGGCCGCGTATAGTGGGGGTACTCCAGCAATCCCCCCTCGAAACTCTCTTCTTCCGGCGAAGCGTCGCTCCCCATGACACCCGGCAATAGCCGCACACAGGCATCAATCAGCGTCAGCGCCGCGGGTTCGCCGCCTGACAGCACGAAATCGCCGATGCTCAGCTCTTCCGGCTCCCACTCATCGATCACCCGCTGATCGATGCCTTCGTAGCGTCCGCACAACAGGACCACTCCCGGACCTTCGGCCAACGCGCGAACGCGCGTTTGGGTAATAGGCCGGCCGCGCGGTGTCAAATAGATCAGCGCACGGTCATCCGCGGAATTGTCCCGCGCTTCCCGAAGTGCCGCGTCGACGACATCCGCCCGCAGGACCATTCCCGGTCCGCCACCAAACGGAGTGTCATCGACGGAGGCGTGTTTATCGCTCGTAAACCCCCGAATGTCCAACGTTTCCAGCGACCATGTGCCGTTGTCCATGGCCTTGCCGGACAGCGATTGTCCAAGCGGTCCCGGGAACATTTCCGGGAACAGCGTCAACACGGTCGCGGACCACGCGCTCATCGGCCTTATCCGTTCTCCTCATTCCCGTCCGCGAGGCCGTCATCCTGTTCGGCCCCGTCGATACTCAGTCCTTCCGGCGGATCGACGACCACATATCCCCGATCCAGATCAATCTCCGGCACCGCCGCCCGGCTGAACGGGACGACCAGCGGTTTGCCGCTCTCCAGCAATATTTCCATCACCTCACCAGCGCCGAAATCATCCAGGCTTCGCACCGTTCCCATTGCACGCCCATCCAGAGACCGCACCGGGAGGCCGACCAGGTCCGCATGATAGAACTCGTCATCCGCCGGGACCGGCAATTGTTCACGGGCGAGGTACAGTTCGGTTCCCTTCAGGGCCTCGGCGGCTGCCCGGTCGTCCACGCCTTCGATCCGGGCGATCAGCGCCCCCTTGGAAGAACCACGAAGCCGAATGCTGAACACGCGTTCGCCCGCTTGGTCCGTCAGGTCGCCGTATGCCGCAATATCCGAGGGATCATCGGTGAAACTCTTGATCCGGACCTCGCCACCGAGACCTCGGGCCCCAGTGATTGCGCCAACCAGTATCCGCTTGGCGCCGCTCATCGGCGTACGGCCTGAGGGCCCCGTTGCATTCCCGGGCTACTCCTCCTTCTTCTCTTCTTCGTCACCAGGCTCTTCCGCCGGCGCCTCTTCTTGAGGGGCCTCTTCTTGAGGGGCCTCTTCCTCGGCCGCGGCTTCCTCGCCAGGCGCCTCTTCCTCGGCGGCAGCGTCCTCGCCCGCGGCTTCCTCGTCAGGCGCCTCTTCCGCGGGGGCCTCTTCCTCAGCGGCAGCGTCCTCCGCCGGCGCTTCGGCCTCGGCGGCCGCCGCCGCGGCTGCCTCCTTGGCGGCCTCTTCGGCGGCGGCCATCCGTTCCAGCGTCTTGGCGCGCGGAAGATGCTGCTTGGTCTGCTCGGGCCGCTCGGGGGCCTTGCGAATATCCGCGGCATCCAGGAACCGGGCGACCCGATCCGTCGGCAGCGCGCCGTTTTCCAGCCAATGCTTGATCCGGTCTTCCTTCATGACCAGCCGCTCGGGGCTGTCCTTGGCCACCATCGGGTTGTAGGTGCCGAGCCTCTCGATAAACCGGCCATCCCGGGGCGACCGGGAATCCGCGACGACGATGCGGTAATACGGACGTTTCTTTGCTCCGCCCCGCGATAGTCTGATCTTTAGTGCCATATGTCTTTCGACCTCCGTGGTAGGACCGCATTGCGGCCGCATTCAAATAATTCGTTCCGGTTCGGTGTCTGTACTCACTTGAAACCGGGCGGCGGCATCATCCCGGGCGGCAACGCGCCTGGCGGGAGCCCGCCGGCCAGGCCCTTCTTTCCCATTTTTCCCATCTTCTTCATCATTCCGGCCATCTGCTGATACTGCTTCAGCAGGCGATTGACCTCCTGAACCGACGTACCGGAGCCGGCGGCGATCCGCTTTCGCCGCTTGGCGTTCAACAGCTTGGGATTGCTGCGCTCCTTGGGCGTCATCGACTGAATGATGGCGTGCTGATGGGCGATCGTCTTGTCGTCCACGTTCGCCGCATCCATCTGCTTCTTCATCTTGCCGACCCCCGGCAGCATTCCCATGATGCCCTGGAGATCGCCCATTTTTCGCACCTGGGCCAACTGATCGCCCAAGTCCTCGAGGGTGAACTGACCCTTCAACGCCCGCTTGGCGACCTTCTCCGCCTTCTCCGTATCGATGCTCTCCTGGGCCTTCTCGACCAGCCCGACCACGTCACCCATGCCGAGAATTCGGCCGGCAATGCGGTCCGCCTGGAACGTCTCGAGATCGTCGAGTTTTTCCCCGACGCCCATCAGCTTGATGGGACACCCGGTGACCGACCGCATGGAGAGCGCCGCGCCGCCCCGGCTGTCACCGTCCACACGCGTCAGGACGATGCCCGTCAGACCGACCCGCTCGTTGAATGATTTGGCGGTATTCACCGCGTCCTGACCGGAAAGCGCGTCGGCG
>CAZUGT010000224.1:0-29751 GCA_964620095.1 uncultured Rhodospirillaceae bacterium
CTGCTGTTCGAACGCTTCCTGAACCCGGAGCGGGTGTCCATGCCCGACTTCGATATCGACTTCTGTCAGGACCGCCGGGACGAAGTCATCGCCTATGTACAGGAGAAGTATGGCGCTGACCGGGTGGCCCAGATCATTACGTTCGGAACCCTGCAGCCCCGCGCGGCGCTCCGGGACGTCGGGCGGGTATTGCAGATGCCGTACCCGCAGGTCGACCGGATTTGCAAGCTGGTGCCCAACAACCCGGCCGCGCCCGTGACCTTGCAGGAAGCCATCGATGGCGAGCCGCGGCTCCAGGAAGAAATTCAGGAAGACGAGACGGTCGCGAGACTGGTCGAAATCGCCAAAAAGCTGGAGGGACTGTACCGGCACGCCTCTACCCATGCGGCCGGGCTGGTGATCGGCGACCGGCCCCTGGTCGAACTGGTGCCGCTTTACCGCGATCCTCGTTCTGAAATGCCGGTCACGCAATTTTCAATGAAATGGGCCGAAGCGGCCGGCTTGGTCAAATTTGATTTCCTCGGCCTCAAGACCCTGACGGTGCTCTCGAAGTCCGTCGAGTTCCTGCACCAGCGCGGCGTCGAACTCGACCTCGCCCGCATTCCGCTCGACGACGAGAAAACGTTCGAGATGCTGGGCCGGGGGGAAACCACCGGTGTGTTCCAAATGGAAAGTTCGGGCGTGCGCGACATCCTGCGCAACATGAAGATCGATCGCTTCGACGACGTTATCGCCATTGTATCGTTGTACCGGCCAGGCCCAATGGACGACATCCCGAGCTACATCAAGCGCAAACTCGGCGAGGAAGAGGTGAACTATCTCTATCCTTCCATCGAGTCCATCCTCAAGGAAACCTACGGCATCATCGTCTATCAGGAGCAGGTGATGCAGATCGCCCAGGAAATGGCGGGCTATACGCTGGGTGCAGCGGATCTTCTTCGGCGTGCCATGGGCAAGAAGATCAAGTCCGAGATGGATGCCCAGCGCAAAACCTTCATGGAGGGGGCAACGGCGCGGGCGGTTCCCGAGGGCACGGCTTCCAACATCTTCGACAAGATGGCCAAGTTCGCGGGCTACGGCTTCAACAAATGCCATGCCGGCCCCTACGCGCTGGTGGCCTATCAGACGGCCTATCTGAAGGCCAACTATCCGGTCGAATTTCTCGCCGCTTCCATGACCCTCGATATTCACAATACGGATAAGTTGGGTGTCTTCCGCCAGGAGATCGAGCGGTTGGGCATCGAATTGCTGCCGCCCGACATCAACGCCTCGGGTACCCTCTTCAGCGTCGAGCACACCGGGGAGACCGGCGCTATCCGCTACGCGTTGGCGGCCATAAAAAATGTGGGGGAGGCGGCCATGCGGAGCCTTGTAGAGGACCGGACCGAGAATGGCCGCTTCGAATCCATTCAGGATTTCGCCGGACGGTTGGACAACCGGTCGGTCAACAAACGGTCTTTGGAAAATCTAATCCGCGCGGGCGTTTTTGACCGCATCAATCCCAACCGGAAGCAGATTTTTGAATGCGCCGAGGCCATCGTCCGCCAGGCAAGCGCGGCCGCCGACGCCAGAAACAGTGACCAGATCGGCCTGTTTGGGGATTCCCAGGAAATGGCGGTCACGCTGAACCTGCCCGACATTCCCGACTGGACCGATCTGGAGCGCCTAAATGAAGAAGTGGAGGCCATCGGCCTCTACATCTCCGCCCACCCCCTGGATGCGTATGCGGTGGCGCTCGAGCGTTTACGGGCCAAATCGTACAAGCAGTTCGTCACCGAGCGGCCTCAGGGCATGGTCAGTCTGGCCGGCGTGGTTACGGCCAAGCGGGAACGGACGTCCGCACGGGGCAGCAAGTACGCTTTTGTACAAATGACCGACAAGTCAGGCGCCTACGAGGTGACCGTTTTCTCGGAAATCCTCAACCAATCCAGGGAATTGTTGGAAGCCGGGAATATTCTGCTGGTCAAGGCCGCGCCTCAGTACGAGGGAGAAACCGTCCGCCTGACCGTCCAGAAGTTGGAACGCCTCGATGCGGTGGCCGCCAACGCGGCGGCGGGCCTGAAGATCTATGTCGATGGGGCCGGTCCGCTCTCCAACCTCAACGACGTACTTGATCGGGAAGGCGCGGGGAGAGGCGAGGTGGTGCTGATTTCCCGGGTAGACCTCCGGACCGAGGTGGAAATCCGGCTGCCCGGAAAATTCAAGGTCTCGCCGCAATTGGCCCAGGCAGTCCGGTCCATCCCGGGGATCGTCGACGCGCGGGAATTCTAGAGCCGATCTAGGCGCCCGCCGGCCAACCATATCCCAAATTTCGGCTTGAACGCGGGGTCCGATCCCGTTAGAACGCACGCCTTAAATCCGCACGCGGGCTCGCGGCGGCGGCGCAAATTCGCCGTTTGTCGCTCCGGTGTCCCGATTTTCAGGATGTCGCCCGCGGAGGCATAACCGGAGAAGGAACACGACATGGCTTTGCCAACCTTTAGCATGCGCCAGCTACTGGAAGCTGGTGTGCATTTCGGACACGTCACCCGCCGCTGGAATCCCAAGATGGACCAGTACATCTTCGGGACCCGGCAGGGTATTCACATCATCGACCTGCAGCAGACCGTGCCGATGCTCTATCAGGCCATGAATGCGGTCGGCGAAATCGTTGCGGGCGGCGGCCGGGTCCTGTGGGTCGGCACCAAGCGCCAGGCCAGTGGCGCGGTCGCGGAAGCGGCCAAGAAGTGCGGCCAGTATTACGTCAATCACCGCTGGCTCGGTGGCATGATGACCAACTGGAAGACCATTTCCAATTCCATTAAGCGCTTGAAAACGCTTGAAGAACAGCTTTCGGAAGAAAATATCGGGCTGACCAAGAAAGAGCTTCTGCGCATTACCCGAGAACGGGACAAGCTGGAGCGGGCTCTTGGCGGGATCAAGGAGATGGGCGGCCTCCCCGATGTCATCGTCGTCGTGGATACCAACAAGGAAGCCATCGCCGTCGCCGAAGCCAACAAGCTTGGTATTCCCGTGGTCGGCATTATCGATAGCAATTCGAGCCCCGACGGCATCGACTATCCCATCCCCGGCAACGATGACTCCATCCGGGCGATCAACCTCTATTGCGACTTGCTGGCCGGTGCCGTGCTGTCCGGTATCCAGGAGGAAATCTCCATGAGCGGCGGTGATATCGGCGAGTCGGAGGAGGCGCCGGTGGAAGAATTGCCCTCGGAAGAAGAGGTGACGGCAGAGGCCGAGGCGCCTGCGGAAGAGACGCCGGCCGGGACCGACACCCAGGCCGAAGACGCGCCTGCGGAGGACTCACCCGCCGAGGAAGCGCCTGCGGCGGAAGCGGCGGCCGCGACCGAGACGCCGGCTGAGGAGGCACCCACCGAAGAAGCACCTACGGAGGAAGCTGCCGCGGGGCAGGAATCCGAGAAAGAGCCGGAACAGCCAGCAGCTTCTTAGTTGTTGTATATCAAGGCGATAGCGCCCGAATATTGGAATAAGGATAAACAAATGGCAGAAATCACCGCAGCGCTCGTCAAAGAGCTCCGTGAGCAAACCGGCGCGGGAATGATGGATTGCAAGAAGGCCCTTGGTGAGAACGATGGCGATTTGGAGGCGGCGGTTGATTGGCTTCGCAAGGAGGGCCTCTCTGCAGCCGCCAAGAAGGCCGGACGGATTGCCGCGGAAGGCCTGATCGCGGTCGCCACGGGCGGCACTCGGGGCGCCGTCGTCGAGGTCAACGCGGAAACCGATTTCGTCGCCCGCAATGAGCAATTTCAGGAATTTGCCGGCGGCGTGGCGAATATCGCCCTCGAGGGCGCCGGTGACCTCGAATCGCTGACCTCGGCTGCCCATCCGGGCGGCGGCACGGTGGCCGAAACGCTCACCAGTCTGATCGCGACGATCGGCGAAAACATGAACATCCGCCGGGTCGAGACCGTCGAGGTCGGCAGTGGGGTTGTGGTGTCCTACATGCACAACGCGCTGGCCGCCGGTCTCGGCAAAATCGGCGTATTGGTGGCGCTTGAATCCACCGGCGATGCGGGCAAGCTGGAAGCGTTCGGCAAGCAATTGGCCATGCACGTCGCGGCGGCCGACCCGCAGGCGTTGACCCGGAAGGACGTCACGGCCGAAGACCTGGAGCGCGAAAAGACAGTCCTGGCGGAACAGGCGCGCGCCTCGGGCAAGCCCGACGAGATCATCGAGAAGATGGTCGAAGGCCGGTTGCGTAAGTACTACGAAGAAGTTTGCCTGATGGAGCAGACCTTTGTGATCGACAACGAAACCAAGGTTTCGAAAGCCGTCGAAGCCGCAGGCCAGGATGCCGGCGGTGAGATCAAGGTCACGGGGTTCAAACGATTCGCGCTCGGCGAGGGCCTTGAGAAGAAGGAAGAGGACTTTGCGGCGGAGGTCGCTGCAACGGCAGGAATGTGATTCGCCGCAATTCCAGGCAAACCCTGTTTTTCCCGGAAATCAGCGAAAAATCAAAGACGTAGCGGCCGCGGTTGGTGTACTATCGCGGCCGTTGCCGCGTGGACGCACTTGGTCGCGATGTCCCGCGGCCGCACCGGTATTGCACCCACGGCGAAGACGGAAATGCCAGACAAGCCCATATACCATCGCGTTCTTCTGAAACTCTCCGGCGAGGGATTGATGGGCGATCGGGAATTCGGGCTCGATCCCGCGACCATGGAACGAATCGCGGACGAGGTGAAGACCGTGCAGGGCATGGGCGTGCAGGTGTGCCTCGTTGTCGGCGGCGGCAACATATTTCGCGGGCTTTCGGGCGTAGCGGCGGGGCTTGAGCGATCAAGCGCCGATCATATGGGGATGCTGGCGACGGTCATAAATGCGCTGGGTATTCAATCCGTACTTGAGAGGAACGGGGTGCCGACGCGCGTACTCTCGGCCATTCCCATGTCTGCCGTTTGCGAGCCCTATATCCGCCGCAGGGCCATTCGTCACATGGAAAAGGGACGCGTGGTTATTTTCGCGGCTGGCACCGGAAACCCGTTCTTCACCACGGATACCGCCGCCGCCCTGCGTGCTGCTGAAATGGGCTGCGACGCGTTATTCAAGGGTACACAGGTGGACGGCGTTTATTCAGCCGACCCCAAAACCGACAAGTCGGCGAAGCGTTATGATGAACTCACCTATCGGGACGTCTTGACCCAGGACCTCAAAGTCATGGATGCTTCTGCCATATCGCTTGCCCGGGAGAACAAAATCCCGATTTTGGTGTTCTCCATCCACGCTCCTGGGGCTTTTGGGGAGGTGGTGCAGGGCAAGGGCGTTTCAACAATTATTACGGAGGGGGCAAACGGTGGCTGATTATGATTTCGCGTCAACCAAGTCGGATGTTGAACGTCGGATGGAAGGCGCACTACAGGTCCTGCAAAAGGAATTCGGCGGCTTGCGGACCGGGCGAGCCTCGACGAGCCTGCTGGAACCGATCAACGTCGATGCCTATGGGTCGCAAATGCCGCTTTCGCAGGTCGGCACCGTTTCCGTACCTGAACCACAGTTGTTGACGGTTCAAGTGTGGGACAAGGGTCTGGTCGGTACGGTCGAAAAGGCTATTCGCGAAGCCGATCTGGGACTGAACCCGGCGAGCGATGGCCAATTGGTCCGCATTCCGATTCCACCCCTTACGGAAGAACGGCGAACCGAACTGACCAAGGTCGCGGGAAAGTATACCGAAGAAGCGCGGGTGGCGGTCCGCAACGTCCGGCGGCACGTCATGGATGAACTCAAAAAGACCGAAAAGGATGGTGGGATCTCGCAAGACGCGCACCGGGATTACGGCAAGGAAATCCAGGACCTGACCGACCACTTCATCGCCAAGATGGATGAGGCTCTCCATCGAAAGGAACAAGAGATTATGCAGGTGTAACTTGGTGAAGATTGCCCCCGAATATGGCGACGTTTCAGCCCCGCCACCGGCGCACATCGCGATTATCATGGATGGGAACGGCCGATGGGCGAAGGCGCGCGGGCTGCCGCGCATTGCCGGACACCGGAAGGGCGCCGAGGCGGTACGATGCGCCGTTGAGTCCTCAGTCAGGTACGGTGTGAGGTATCTCACGCTTTACAGCTTTTCGTCCGAAAACTGGAAACGCCCCCCTGCGGAAATTGACGACCTGATGGGATTGCTGCGGCGCTACCTGAGAAGCGAGATTGCCGAATTGCACAAGAACGGCGTGCGTCTACGGGTTATCGGAGAGCGCCGGCATCTGGGCCAGGATATTGTTGACCTGATCGAACACTGCGAACGCCAAACCGCCGATAATTCAACATTGGATCTGATTCTGGCTCTCAGCTATGGCGGGCGCGCCGAATTGACCTCGGCGATGCGGCAGGTCGGTCAAAAAATCGAGAGCGGGGAGTTGGCTGCTGATCAGATCGGCGAAGATTGCGTGGCGTCACACCTCGATACGATTGGAATTCCGGATCCGGACCTGCTGATCAGAACCGGCGGCGAGCAACGGATCAGTAATTTCCTGCTGTGGCAATTGGCCTATTCCGAGTTCGTATTTCTGGACGCCCATTGGCCCGATTTTTCCGAAGACCTGTTTCTCGAGGCCATCGCGGAATTCAACCGAAGAGAGCGTCGGTATGGGGCAACCGGCGGGTGAGCGCACGCCCGACACCCTGTTCCTCAGGGTCGTCTCCGCCGTGGTCCTGGTGACCATCGCTGTCGGCGCGACTTGGTTTGGCACCCCGGCGTTCGATATCTTTATAGCGGTTTTCGCCGTGGCCATGATTTGGGAATGGACAGGCATGTGCGGCATTCGGTTGAATAGCTTGACCGGTTGGCTTCTTGGCCTGGGCGTGTTGTTGGCCATTCTGTTTGCCGCGCTGGAGCGTTACGAGGGCACAGTGATCGCCGGTCTGGCATCGATGATTCTCCTGGCGGGTCTGGGCGGCCGGCGGGAAAAGCGCTGGGCTGTCGCCGGCGTGCTCTATCTGGGCCTACCCTGCCTTGCTCTTGTCAGCCTTCGACAACATCCGGAATCCGGCTTGGTGCACGTATTGGCCTTGTTCGTCATCGTCTGGGCCAATGATATCGGAGGGTATGTTTTCGGACGGACGATCGGTGGTGCGAAGCTCGCGCCGAAAATCAGCCCCAACAAGACATGGGCCGGTGTTGTCGGCGGTTTGGCTTGCGGTATCGCCGCGGCCGCCGCAATGGCGACGGTCGCCGGTGGCATGTCGGTGGTATTGGCGGCATTGCTTGCCCTGGTAATCGGGGCGGCGGCGCAAGCCGGCGATTTGTTCGAATCGTGGATGAAGCGGCGGTTCGCGGTAAAGGACTCCGGGAGCCTGATCCCCGGTCACGGCGGTGTTCTCGATCGTGTTGACGGGCTCCTGGCGGCAGCTCCGCTGGCCGCCATCCTGACCATCGCGGCGCGGGGGGGGAATTGAACCTTATGGATGCCGCGTCCTCCTCAGACACGCCGCGCCGGGTGACGATCCTGGGTTCAACCGGTTCCATCGGCTGTAACACCCTCGATCTCATAGCGCGGGAGCCGGACAAGTATGTGGTCGAAGCCATCACCGGCAACCGAAACACGGATCTGCTGGTGAAGCAGGCACTGAAGTTCAATCCCCGGATGGTGGCGGTGGCCTCCGAGGACAATTACGCGTCGGTCAAGTCAGCCTTGTCGGGAACCGGTATTCAAGTCGGGGCCGGAGAGGAATCGATGGTCGAGGCGGCGTCGCGTCCCGCCGATTGGGTCATGGCGGGTATCGTCGGCGGTGCCGGCTTGGCGCCGACCATCGCCGCTGCCAAGCGCGGCGCAACGGTGGCGCTCGCCAACAAGGAATGCCTAGTCTGCGCCGGTGATTTGCTTTTGTCCGAGGTCGCCGACAGCGGCGCGACGCTTTTGCCGGTCGATTCAGAACACAACGCGATCTTTCAGGTGTTCAATTTCGGCGAGCCGGAAAAAGTCGAGCGGATCATCCTGACGGCGTCCGGAGGGCCTTTTCGGGAGACACCGCTCGCCGACATGCGGGACGTAACGCCCGAGCAGGCGGTCGCTCACCCCAATTGGGACATGGGGGCCAAAATCTCGGTGGATTCAGCGACGATGATGAACAAGGGCCTCGAACTGATCGAGGCCCATTACCTGTTTCCCGTGGAGGAGAATCAGATCGAAATTCTGGTTCACCCCCAATCGGTCATCCATTCCATGGTGGCCTATATCGATGGCTCGGTCCTGGCCCAGTTGGGGACGCCGGATATGCGTACGCCCATCTCCTACGCCCTGGGCTGGCCTCATCGAATTGCTGCACCTTCACCGCGCCTCCGGCTCGAAGAAATCGGCCGGCTCACGTTCGAAGCACCTGATTTTGAACGATTTCCGGCACTCCAACTGGCCCGCGACGCCTTGCGGGCCGGCGGCGATATGCCTACTATATTGAACGCGGCGAACGAGGTTGCCGTGGAGTTGTTTCTAGCCGGATCTCTTGGGTTTCTCCATATCGCCCGACTTGTTGAGGCGACGATTTCGGCGATTCCCATGTCCCGGCCGGGCACAATCGGCGATGTCCTGGACTCGGACTTGAGAGCAAGAACCAAGGCGAGAGAACTGGCGGCGGACTTCTAGCGTCGCGGAATAAGTAGAAACGAGAGAACCTATGGAAAGCCTCACCATAATCATTCTGGCGTTCATTGTTGCGATTGTAATATTGGTGTTCGTCCACGAATGGGGCCACTACTGGGTTGCCCGGCGAAATGGTGTTCGGGTGGAAGTATTCGCGGTTGGCTTTGGCCCCGAGATTAAGGGTTGGACCGACAAAAACCAGACCAGGTGGAAGATTTGCGCGTTCCCGCTCGGGGGATATGTAAAGATGTTCGGCGAGGGCGATACCCATGTCGAGGAAGACGGCACCGAACGGGAGATGACGCCGGACGAGCAGGCGGTATCCTTCCACAACAAGAGTCTGGGTCAGCGCGCGGCCATCGTTTTTGCCGGCCCGGCGGTCAACTACATCTTCGCGGCCATCGTCTTCGCAATTTTCTTTGCAACAGCCGGGGTGCCGCAACCATTTGAGGGGCCGCCGCCGTCCATCGTCGGTGGCGTCATTCCGGGCTCGGCGGCGGCGGAGGCCGGATTTCGGACCGATGACCGGATCGTTGAAATTAATGGCAAGAAGGTCACCTTATTCTCGGAGATTTTCGACGCCGTGCGGGCAAGTCCCTCCAAGCCCATGGCATTTCGCGTCGAACGCGACAGCCAATTCATCAATCTGACAGCCGTCCCCGAAGCGATAACCCAAAAGGATGACCAGGGAAATACCGTTGAGGTGGGACGGCTGGGTGTTGGCGCGGGTGGCAATCGCTATGAGCGTCAGGACCCGCTGACCAGCGCCTGGATGGGCGTTCAACAGACGGTATTCATGACCGGTAGAATTTTGGAGTTCGTCGGCGGGCTGGTTGTCGGTGAGCAGTCGGCGAAAGACCTGGGGGGGCCGCTGCGAATTGCCCAGATTTCCGGTCACGCGGCGCAAAACGGCTGGCGGGACTTCGTATGGTTATTGGCGGTGTTGTCGGTCAATCTGGGGCTGATCAATTTGTTTCCCATTCCCATGCTCGACGGCGGTCATTTGGCGTTCTACGCCGTGGAAGCAGTGCGGGGGCGACCCCTTGGACCGCGCGCGCAGGAGTACGGGTTCCGGTTCGGGCTTGTCCTGGTGCTCTGTCTATTCCTGTTCGTTACCTGGAATGATCTTGTCCATTTGAGGTTTTTCGAGTTTATTACCGGCCTTTTTACATAGTGAATCGTCCGCAAAGGAACATTACTTGGTGATCGCTCGCGCCGTTTTATTTGTCGCTTTGCTGCTCGTCGGCATCGCACCTGCGTCCGCCCAGCAGTCGGGCGGGACGATCCGCGAGATCATCATCGAGGGGTCGCATCGCATCGAGCAAAGCACGGTGCGGTCCTACCTATTGGTCCGTGAGGGTGATCCCTTCGATCCGGAGCGCATCGACCGTTCCTTGAAAAGCCTGTTTGCTACCGGCCTGTTTGCGGACATCAGCATTGACCGACAGGCGCAGGCCCTGGTTATCCGGCTGGTGGAAAATCCGATCATCAATCGTATTGCGTTTGAGGGAAATCAACGGGTCGAGGATGAGATACTAGAGTCCGAACTGCAGTTGCGGCCCCGCGTGGTTTTCACCCGCACCAAGGTCCAGGAGGACCTCCAGCGAATTCTGGACGTCTACAGGGTACGGGGAAGATTTGCCGCATCCGTCGTACCCAAGGTGATCCGCCTCGAGCAAAACCGGGTTGATTTGGTATTTGAGATCGAGGAAGGCGAACTGACCAAGGTGGAGAATATTCGCTTTGTCGGCAATCGCGCGATAGATGATTCCGATCTGCGAGAGGTGATCCGGACCAAGGAAGCGATTTGGTATCGTTTCTTCACCTCTGACGATACGTATGATCCCGATCGCCTGGCTTTCGACCGGGAGCTTTTGCGGCGTCACTATCTTTCCGAGGGATACGCCGACTTTCGGGTTCGCTCGGCGGTGGCTGAACTGACACCCGAAAGGGACTCCTTCTTTATCACCTTTACCCTCGACGAGGGCCAACGGTACAAATTCGGCACTTTCGAAATCAGTTCCGAGTTGCGGGGCCTTGACGGCGACACGCTGCGGGGACTCGTCGAATTTGAGGAGGGTGACTGGTACGACAGTGGCCTTGTCGACGACGTGGTCGACAAATTGACCGACGAGGTCGGCAATTTGGGATTCGCATTTGTCGATATCCGGCCGCAAATCGATCGCGACAGAGAAAACCGAACCATCAATTTGAATTTCCGCATCAATGAAGGGCCGCGAGTGTTCGTGGAACGCATTGATATCACCGGAAACGTACGGACGATCGACAAGGTCATCCGGCGTGAATTCAGATTGATTGAGGGAGACGCATTCAACGCGGCCAAGCTTCGGCGCTCTCAGCAAAGAATTCGAAACCTCGGCTACTTCAGTAATGTCGAGATCGAACAGGCCCAAGGAAGCGCGCCCGACAAGGCCGTTGTCTCGGTCAATGTCGAAGAGCAATCGACGGGTGCTCTGAGTTTAGGCGCCGGATTTTCATCGGATGTGGGGCCGCTCGGCGAATTCTCCCTCCAGGAGCGAAATCTTCTCGGACGGGGACAGATACTAAGGCTGTCCGTATCCATCGCCGCCGAGCGCAGTCAGATCGACCTTGGGTTTACCGAGCCCTACTTTTTGGATCGAGAGGTGCGGGCCGGCGTAGACCTCTTCCGTCGTACGAGCGATCTCCAGGCTTCGAGGTCCTATGATTTCACCGAGACCGGGGGAGGGGTGCGGTTCGGTTTTCCTTTAAGTGAAAATCTGTCCCAAAGCCTTCGGTACCAGTTCCGTGCGTCCGAGATCGGGAATGTTCAGATCAGCGCTTCCAACCTGATCAGGGCGCAGGAGGGCACCCGCTACGTTTCCGAGGTCTCGCAAGTTCTATTGTATGATCAGCGGGATAGCCGAATTAATCCCACAGATGGCTATTTCATTCGGCTCGGCTCGGATCTGGCGGGGCTCGGCGGCACCGTTTTCTATCTCCGAAATACCGCCTCGAGCGGCTACTTCGTGCCCGTGACCGACAAATGGATTCTTTCAACCACCGGCCGTGTCGGGTACATCGTGGGCCTTGGCGAGGATGTCGAGGTCGCGGATAGATACTTCCTTGGTGGATCCACTCTGCGGGGATTCGAGCCTGCCGGTGTGGGGCCGCGGGACAAATTGACCGACGATTCCCTTGGCGGCGAGTGGGTTTACAATGGCACGGTCGAGATGGGTTTCCCGATCGGACTCCCCAACGAATTCGGTATTCGGGCGCGTATGTTCACCGATTTTGGCAGCGCCGGCGGCGTTTCGCCATCGGACGCGAACGTGCTGGATCCGGGAAGCCTACGTCTGGCGATGGGCGCCGGATTGGGCTGGTCCTCGCCAATAGGGCCGATCGCCATTGATTTTGGCTTTCCAATCCTCAAGGAAGACGAGGATAGGGACGAAACAATACGAATTAATTTCGGAACGCGATTCTAATGAAGCTACTGAGAACTCTTTCTATCTTTGCCCTACTGGTTGCTGCGTTTCTGGTATTGGGCGGAATAGACGCCGCCCTCGCTCAGGGGCAGCCTCAACCCGATGCCCGGCAGGGCCAACTCGGTATTCTCGATATCGAGGTTGTCCGCCGGCAGTCGAAAATGACCCAGGACATGGACCGCCAGATTGCCGCGTTGCGGACCAAACTCGGAGACGAGGTGAAGGCGGAGGAAGCCGAATTGCGAAAGGCCGCCGAAGAACTCGAACGGCAGCGTGTGATCGTCGCGCCGGAAGCCTTTACAAAGAGACGTGAGGAACTGCGCCAACGCACGGCGAAATTCCGGCGGGAGGCAAATGCGCGAAGCCAACGGTTGAACGCCATGAGGGGACAGGCGTTGAAGGCTTTCCAGGTAGAGCTCAACAAGGCAGTCCGGACCTATGCTCGGGCAAACAGGTATCTTTTGATCCTCAGCCGGCGGGAACTGGTATTTTTCGAGCGGCCATTGGACATTACGGCTGAGGTGATCAAGTTGTTGGATCAAAACGTTCCATCCTATCAGCTCACGGACACGCTCGCCGGCCAGAAATAGATGGCCGATCCACGGTTCTTCAAATCCGCGGGGAGTTTTTCGTTAACCGAACTTGCCAGCGTCTCGGGGTGTGAGGCGCGCGGTGACGATTTGAAGACCGCGAAATTCAACGATGTAGGCCCATTGGCGTCTGCGGGGCCGGAAGCTGTGAGCTTTATCGACAACCGGCGATATGTCGGGGAGTTCGAACGGACCGATGCGGGTGCGATTGTTCTGGCACCCGATCTCGTGGACCGCGCCCCGACCGGTGCGGCGCTTTTGATTTCGGATGATCCTTACCGTGCCTTCGCCTTGATCGCCCAGGCGTTTTATCCGTCCGAGCACGGTTCTCCGGAAATCTCCAAGCACGCTCATATCGACCCCACGGCTAAATTGGGGGCCGGCGTCAGAGTCGATCCCGGTGCGGTTGTCGGGCCAGGGGCGGAGCTTGGAGACGGGGCCTGGGTGGGCGCGAATACGGTTATTGCGCCGGGCGTTGCCGTTGGCAAATATTGTGTTGTCGGGCCCAACGTCACCCTTGCCTACTGTCTGATTGGAGAGGCTGTACGCATCCACCCCGGGGTCAGGGTCGGTCAAGACGGGTTTGGTTTTGCGCCTGGAGCCGGCGGACACGAAAAGGTTCCGCAACTCGGCCGGGTGCTCATCGGTGACGGCGTGGAGATTGGCGCAAATGCGGCCATCGATCGCGGTGCCGGTCCGGATACCGTAATTGGGGCTGGGACGAAGATTGATAATCTCGTACATATCGCACATAACGTCGAAATTGGCGCGAATTGCCTAATTGCAGGGCAGGTCGGCATGTCGGGTTCCGCTCGGTTGGAAGACTTTGTCATGATCGGCGGGCAGGCTGGGATTAGCGGTCATTTGCGCATTGGACCGGGGGCACGAATCGCGGCACAGTCGGGCGTGACCAAGGATGTGCCGGCAGGTCAAACGGTCGTTGGATTTCCCGCCGAGGAAGCCAAAGGTTTTTGGCGAAAGTTGGCGCGGCTGAACCGGCTGCTTAAGAAAGACGAGGATCACTAACGAATGGATTCGGAAAGCAAGCAGGTCATCGATACGGTTCTAAATGTCGAGGACATCATGCGGATGCTTCCTCACAGGTATCCCATGCTGTTGGTTGATAGGATTGTGGATTTGGTCCCGGAGACCAGTGCAACCGGCATCAAGAATGTAACTGCGAACGAACCCTTTTTTCCCGGCCATTTCCCGGGGCGGCCGGTCATGCCCGGTGTCATGATCATTGAGTGCATGGCGCAAACCGCGGCGGCGCTCATCGTTTGGGGTATCGGGGAGGAACTGGAGGGCAAGTTGGTTTACTTCATGTCCATCGATTCCGCCCGATTCCGCAAGCCGGTCGTGCCGGGCGACCGATTGGAGGTCCACGTCGAGGCCAAACAGCACCGGGGGCCGGTCTGGAAATTCGCCGGAGAAGGAAAGGTCGACGGCCAAGTGGTCGCCGAAGCGACCTTCACCGCCATGATCGTGGACAGTTAAATGACCG
Source organism: uncultured Rhodospirillaceae bacterium (assembly GCA_964620095.1). Lineage (GTDB taxonomy): Bacteria > Pseudomonadota > Alphaproteobacteria > Rhodospirillales > UBA2165 > JAJDXO01. Next base: position 14,159 of record CAZUGT010000224.1, read on the forward strand.
TCGTTCACCCAACAGCGCTCATAGAGGACGGCGCCCAAATCGGGGCGGACGTTGAAATCGGTCCGTACTCGTGTATCGGGCCGGAGGTGGTGCTTGGTGACGGTGTGCGATTGGGATCTCATGTGGTGGTTACCGGTCGGACCCGTCTCGGGGACGGTACGCGGGTCTTTCCTTTTGCATCGATCGGCCACCAGCCGCAGGACCTGAAGTTCAAAGGCGAGAAATCGTCCCTGGAAATCGGCAAGAACAACGTCATCCGCGAGCACGTCACCATGAACCCCGGTACCGAGGGCGGTGGGATGGTGACCCGCATCGGAGACGGTTGCCTGTTCATGGTGGCGGCGCACGTGGCTCACGACTGCCAGATCGGTGACAACGCCATCCTGGTCAACAATGCGACCCTCGCCGGCCATGTGGAAATCGGCGACTGGGCCATCGTCGGAGGACTATCGGCCGTGCATCAATTCGTCCGTATCGGCCGGCACGCCATGATCGGGGGCATGAGCGGGGTCGAGCACGATGTTATTCCCTACGGCTCGGTCGTCGGAAACCGCGCCCATCTCTCCGGTCTAAACCTCGTCGGGCTAAAACGGCGGGATTTTTCCAGAGAGGTCATTCACGATCTCCGCCGGGCCTACCGGCTGATCTTCGCTCAGGAGGGCACCCAATCGGAGCGGGTGACCGATGTGGCGGAACTCTTCAGTCATGTCGAGCCGGTGATGGAGATCGTCAACTTTATTGGCGTCGATTCGGCCCGGGCGATCTGTCAGCCCCTGCTCGAGGATGCAGCCTAAACTCGGCATCATCGCGGGAGGGGGAGACCTTCCCAGGCTGGTCATCGAAGCCTGCCGCGAAAGCGGACGCGCCTTCTACGTCGTCGCCCTTGAGGATCACGTCGATTTTTCTCTTGATGATGACGTACCTCACGGAATGCACCGGATGAACCGGGCGGGTGATATCCTCGATGCCTTGTCGGAGCAGAATGTTGCCGAGGTCGTGATGGCGGGCCGGGTACGGCGGCCGGCACTCAAGGATATCATGACGGATCGACGCTCGGCGGCCCTGCTGCTAAGGATCGGAGGTCTGGCCTTAGGCGATGATGGTCTGCTGCGCGGCGTGTCGCGGGTCTTCGAGGATCACGGCTTCCGCGTCGTCGGCGCCGATCAGGTCGTAGCCGATTTGTTGGCCCCGCGGGGCATATTGGGGCGGCACGAGCCGGATCCCGATGCGCTGGCCGATATAGAGATTGGCATTGCGGCGGCACGGCAATTGGGCGCGCGGGATTTGGGGCAGGCTGTGATCGTGCGGGCAGGCGAAATCCTGGACACCGAGGATGAAGCCGGGACGGCGGCGCTGGTCGCCCGATGTGCGCCCGTGGGCGGCACAAAGTCGGGGGTTCTCGTTAAGATGCTTAAGCCCGGGCAGGACCGGCGGATTGATTTGCCGACGATCGGGCCCGATACCATTTCGGAAGTCGTCCGGGCCGGCCTTGGGGGTGTCGCCGTCGAAGCCGGGCGGTCGTTGATCCTCAAACGCCCTGAAGTCATTCGTCGGGCCGATCACCGCGGCGTATTTGTCCTCGGCATTGCGCCCGAAGCGGACATCTAAGCGGTGGCGGAACGGCCCCTCATTTACATTGTCGCGGGTGAACCGTCGGGTGATGCCCTTGGGGCCCCGTTGATGGCCGAAATCAGCCGTCAGACGCAAGGTGCGGCGCGATTTGTGGGGATCGGCGGAGAGCAAATGACAGCCCAGGGCTTGGACAGTCTGGTGCCGTTGTCGGAATTGTCGGTAATGGGATTGGCTGAGGTCGTTCCGCGTATCCCGCGAATTCTTTCACTCATCCGGCGGACCGCCGCGGATATTCGAGCGCGGCAGCCGGACGTCGTCGTCACCGTCGATGCCCCGGATTTCTGCTTGCGGGTGGTAAAGAAGCTTCGCGGCACCGGGATTCCGATAGTGCACTATGTCGCCCCGACCGTCTGGGCCTGGAAGCCTTGGCGGGCCAAAAAAATCGCCCGTCTGGTTGATCATCTTCTGGCGCTGTTTCCGTTTGAGCCGCCCTATTTCGAGCGCGAAGGGCTTCCCTGCACGTTTGTCGGCCATCCGGTCGTGGAGGGTGGGGCAAATAGCGGTGACGGGCTCGGGTTTCGACAGGCGCACGGGATTGCCCCGGAAGCCCCGGTCGTTTGCGCCCTGCCGGGCAGCCGAAGCACTGAAGTGGCTCGTCACATGCCCATTTTCGGCCAGGTCATCGAGCTGCTTGCGGGGCGCAGTCCCGGCCTTCGCGTGATCTTGCCCACCCTCGAGAGCGTTGGCGGCATGGTATCCGCGGGCGCTCGTAACTGGCCTCTCCAACCGATCATCGTGGATGGCAGCGAGAAATATGGTGCTTTTGCCGCGGCTCAGGTTGCGATTGCGGCGTCGGGTTCGGTTGCTCTTGAGTTGGCTGCCGCCCGGTTGCCGACCGTTACGGCCTACAAAACCAACCCGATTACGGCCTGGCTGACCCGCCGGCTGGTTCGGGTCCGATTTGCCAATCTGGTGAATCTCATGAATGACCGGGAGGTGGTGCCCGAATTCCTATTCGAGGCCTGTACGCCGGAAAACCTGGCGTCCGCGGCGGAACGCCTGATCACTGAGCCGAATGCGGCCCGGGATCAGGTCAAGGGCATGCAATACGCAATCTCACGATTGAACCCGGACGGGGACACGCCGAGCCGGCGGGCGGGCCGGGCGGTGCTCGACGTCATCACAGGATAATTGTCCGGAAACGCGCCTTAGAGCCGCTCTAGCCGCGCTTGTCGAGGGCGACGAAGTCCCGCCGGGCAGACCCGGTAAACAGCTGACGGGGCCGGCCGATTTTCTGGTTCGGATCTTCGACCATCTCATTCCACTGGGCGATCCAGCCGACCGTCCGGGCAACGGCGAAAAGCACCGTGAACATGGTGGTCGGAATTCCGATGGCCTTGAAAATTATCCCCGAATAGAAGTCCACGTTGGGATAGAGCTTGCGCTCGATGAAGTATTCGTCTTCGACGGCGATCCTCTCCAACTCCATGGCCAGTTCGAGCAGCGGCTCGTCGGTAATGCCAAGCTCTTCCAAGACCTCGTGGCAGGTCTGCTGCATCACCCGGGCACGGGGGTCGAAGTTCTTGTAAACCCGGTGACCGAAGCCCATCAGGCGGAAGGGATCGTCCGGGTCCTTGGCCTTTTTGAGATACTCCGTGATGTTCGACTTGTCGCCGATTTCGTGGAGCATGTTGAGGACAGCTTCGTTGGCGCCGCCGTGGGCCGGGCCCCAGAGGGAGGCGATGCCCGCGGCGATACAGGCGAACGGGTTGGCCCCGCTCGAGCCGGCTAACCGCACGGTCGAAGTGGAGGCATTCTGCTCATGGTCCGCGTGGAGGATCAAAATCCGGTCCATTGCGCGGGCGAGGGTGGGGCTTACCTCGTAATCCTCGGCCGGTGTCGCAAACAGCATATGGAGGAAGTTCTCCGAATAGCTCAGGCCGTTGTCGGGATAGATGAACGGCTGGCCAATGGCGTATTTGTAAGCGTGGGCCGCAATGGTCGGAATCTTGGCGATCATCCGGTAGGACGCCACCGTCCGGTGCCAGGGATCGTTGATATCCAAACTGTCGTGATAAAACGCCGAGAGCGCGCCGACGACGCCGCACATAATGGCCATGGGATGGGAATCACGCCGGAAGCCGCGATAAAACTGGTTCACCTGCTCGTGGAGCATGGTGTGGTAAGTGATGTCGTGCTCGAATTTGGCCTTTTGTTCGGCATTGGGGAGCTCGCCGAACAGTAAGAGATAGCTGACCTCCATGTGGTCGCAGTGAACCGCCAAATCCTCGATCGGATATCCCCGATAGAGCAGGATACCCTCGTCGCCATCGATGTAGGTGATGGTCGACTCGCAGCTCGCCGTCGAGGTAAACCCCGGATCGTAGGTGAAGTAGCCGGTATCGCCATAAAGGCGCCGGACGTCGATCACCTTGGGTCCAACCGACCCGCCGAGCACCGGCAACTCGAATGCCTCGCCGGTCTCGTTGTTGGTAAGGGTCATGGTGTGGTTGGTGGTGATATTGTGGTCATTCATGCGCGTTCTTCCCCAAGGTGGCAATGGTCCCGTCAAGCTTGTGCGGCGAGCGCGTCGTCGAGACGGCCCAAGGTTTCATCCTGGCCCAGCACCTCCATCACCTCGAATATTCCCGGTGATACGTTGGAACCGGTGAGCGCAGCGCGCAGTGGCTGTGCAACCGCACCCAATTTGGCGCCGGCGGCCTCGGCAACCTCTCTCGCCGCGGTCTCGATCCCCTCCCGCGACCAGTCTTCGAGCTGCGCCAAATGAGGGCGGATATGTTCGATCATGCCGAGCCCCTCCGCGTCAAGGATTTTTGCCGCTTTCGGGGTCAAGGAGAGCGGGCGTTTTCGCACGTAAAATAACGCATTTTCAATAAGTTCCAGCGTGTTTTTTGCGCGTTCTTTAAGGCCGGGCATTCCGTTCAGCAGACGCTGCCGCGCCGCTTCGCCGACCGTCTCGCCGAGCTCGTTGGCCAACCCCGGCAAGATTAGTTCAACCAGCCGATCATCCTCGGCTTCGCGGATGTAGTGCCCGTTGAGACTGGTCAGCTTGTCCATGTCAAAGCGGGCGGCGGCTTTGCCGACGTCCTTGACGTCAAACCATTCGATCGCTTGGCCGCGGTTGATGATTTCGTCGTCGCCGTGGCTCCATCCCAATCGGAGAAGGTAGTTGTTTACCGCCTCGGGGAGAAAGCCCATGTCGCGGTAGGCCTCGACGCCGAGCGCGCCGTGGCGCTTGGAGAGCTTTGCGCCGTCGCTTCCGTGGAGGAGGGGCATGTGGGCCATGACCGGCATATCCCACCCCAAGGACGCGTAAATCTGGGCCTGACGGAAGGCGTTGGTCAGGTGGTCGTCTCCGCGAATGACGTGGGTAATGCCCATGTCATGGTCGTCAACCACGACCGCCAGCATGTAGGTCGGCGTTCCATCGGCCCGCAACAGGATCATGTCGTCCAGCTGATCGCGGCCAACCCGCACTTCTCCCTGAATCATGTCCTGGATGATCGTTTCGCCGTCCTCGGGCACCTTCAGGCGAATGACCGGATCGATGCCGTCTGGCGCTTCCACGGGGTCGCGGTCCCGCCAACGGCCGTCATAGAGTCGGGCGCCGTCTCCCGATCGCGCCGCGTCCCGCATCTCCGCGAGTTCCTCGGGCGTGCAGTAGCAGCGGTAGGCCTTGCCTTCGTCAAGAAGCCGCCGGGCGATCTCGGCATGCCGGCCGCTGCGCCCGAACTGCGAGATGGGCTCTCCATCCCAGGTGAGATCCAGCCAGCACATCCCGCTGAGGATGGCGTCGACGGCCTCCTCGGTGGAGCGCTTCCGGTCAGTGTCCTCAATTCGCAGTAGAAACGTGCCCTGATGGTGTCTGGCGAACAGCCAGTTGAACAACGCGGTGCGAGCGCCGCCGATATGGAGGAAGCCCGTGGGCGAGGGCGCGAAGCGGGTAACGACCATAAATTATATCTAAGTAATTGATATTACTTGATTAATCAAAACAGTGCGGGCAGTTTACAGGTTTGGTTCTGGTCTGTCATCCTTACACCATGGCACGGGAGGACAAGCGGACCGCCGCCTTGGCGAGCGGTATTCTCGATAGTGCGCGGGACGCGCTGCTCGAAGAGCGGGATCGTTGGCTCCTGTGGGTCCCGGTGGCGTTTGGCGCCGGCATCGGCCTTTATTTCTTCCTGCCCAATGAGCCGCCGGTCTGGCTCGCTTTTGGACCGGGTGCGCTATCGATCGCCTGCGGTTGGCTGTGCCGCCGACGGCCCGTTGTCATGTTCCTATCCGTCGGGCTGTTCATTGTCGCAGCCGGTTTCCTGAGCGCGCAATGGCATACCCTAAGTCTCAAACACCCGGTGCTGGCCGAGAATCGCAGCGCTGCCAGCGTCCAGGGGCGGATCGCGCTGCTGGAGCCGTTTCCCGATGGGGTGCGCGTGACCCTGGACCGGATCAGGATCCAAAACCTGGCGGCGCCTCGGCAGCCGCCACGGGTTCGAGTTCGTCTCCGGGGCGCGCAACCGGCCTTGGCGGCGGGGGACTGGATCGAGGTTCGCGCGGTTCTCTCTCCCCCGCCTCCCCCCGTTCTGCCCGGCGGCTTCGACCTGCAGCGTCAGTTCTATTTCCAGGAGCTTGCCGGCGTCGGTTTCGCTCTGGGACGCGCCCGGATCGTTCAGTCGCACCTCAAGGAGCGGCAATTGGCGACCGCCATTGAACGGCTGCGATGGCGGGTCACGCAGCGGGTGGTGGCCGCCATTCCGGGCGACGCAGGTACGGTCGCCGCCGCTTTGATCACCGGGCAACGCACCATCGTTCGCGAGCCCGTCCTCGAGGCGTTTCGCGCATCGGGGATTGCCCACCTGCTGGCGATCTCCGGGCTCCACATCGGTCTGGTCACCGGTTTCATTTTCGTCATCGTCCGGGGCGGCCTGTCCCTGATCCCCGCCATCGCGTTGCCCCATCCCATAAAGAAATGGGCGGCAGTTGCCGCCATCATCGGCGCATTTGCTTATGCCCTCCTTGCCGGCGCAACGGTTCCGACCCAACGCGCGTTTCTGATGGTCGGCCTTGTGCTGGTGGCGATCGTTCTCGACCGGCAAGGCATCTCGATGCGCTCGGTGGCTTGGGCCGCCCTGGTCATTCTCGCACTGACGCCTGCCGCACTGCTCAGCGCCAGTTTCCAGATGTCCTTCGCCGCGGTCGTTGCTCTGATCGCCGTCTATGAATGGATCAGCCGCCGTGCCAGCGCCCGATGGGCGTTGACCCGGCGGTGGTGGCGGGGGCTGCCGCTCTATTTCGGCGGCGTCGTGCTGACCACCATCGTTGCCAGCGCCGCGACCGGCCCATTCGCCGTGTACCATTTCAACCGGATCGCCGTGCTGGGACTTGTGGCCAATTTGGTTGCGGTCCCATTGACCGCATTTTGGGTCATGCCGCTCGCGGTCCTGGCCTTGATCGCAATGCCTTTGGGTCTGGACGGTTTCTTTCTCGCCGCCATGGGCTGGGGGGTCGGCGTCATCATCGATGTAGCGGAACGAATGGCGACGCTGCCCGTTGCCAGCCTTGGGATCAGCGGGTTTTCGACAGCTGCGCTGATTGCCGTGACGTCGGGCGGCATGTGGCTTTGCCTGTGGCAAAGAAAATGGCGGCTGCTCGGGGTGCCGCTGGTCCTGATCGGCGTGCTGATCATCCCCCGGGCACCCAGCCCCGACCTCCTTGTGGACGGGGACGCACGATTGTTCGGCGTGGTTCGAGAGGATGGCCGGCTCGCCTTGTCGTCGCTTCGGGCGTCGCGGTTTGCCGGTTCGGTCTGGCTGCGGGCAGCGGGCCAAATCGGCAAGGCGCCCGCGCCGTGGCCGGCGCAGCCGGCCGACGGGGCCGACGATCTGGTGTGCGACGCGCTGGCCTGCATCTACCACAGAGCCGGGAGGACGGTTGCGCTGGTCTCGGACAGCTTGGCGCTCGAAGAAGAATGCCGGCACGGCGATATTGTGGTGGCCACGGTACCCGTGCGCGGCCGCATATGCCGGGACGCCGCATTGGTCATCGACCGGTTTGACCTCTGGCGCGAGGGTGCCCATGCGCTGTGGATTGACGAGAGCGGAATCTCGGTCAAGACGGTTCAGGGAGAGCGGGGCGCGCGGCCGTGGGTGCTCCGCCGGCCGCGGGGCGGCATTTAGTCCCTAGTACTTCCTGAACAGGCCGACAAGGCGGCCCTGGACCTCAACCCGGTCAGGCCCGAATATCCGCGTTTCGTAGTCCTTGTTGGCGGGCTCGAGCGCCACGGTCCCGCCCTTGCGGCGTAGACGCTTCAGCGTGACTTCGCTGTTGTCGACCAGCGCCACGACGATGGATCCGCTCTCGGCGGTGTCGCATTGCTCGATGACCACCGTGTCGCCGTCGTGGATGCCCGCGTCGATCATCGAATCGCCATCGATCTCCAGGGCATAATGTTCACCGCCGCCGAGCATTGAGGGGGGAATATCGATGCTGGTGGTTGGATCACGTAACGCCTCGATGGGCGTGCCGGCGGCGATCCTGCCCAGAAGCGGTAATGCCGTCGGCTCTTCCGCGGTCCCCGGCTCGGGCGATTTCGGGCGGAAGCCGCCTTCGATAACATTGGGGGTAAAGCCGTTGGGACGCGCCGGTTCCACATCGCCGGCACGGAAATTCTCCGGCAGGCGGAGGATTTCCAAGGCCCGCGCGCGATGGGGAAGGCGGCGGATAAATCCCCGTTCCTCCAGACCGGTGATAAGCCTGTGGATTCCGGATTTGGAGCGCAGATCAAGTGCGTCCTTCATTTCGTCGAAAGAGGGCGGAACCCCGGATTCCCGCAGTTTTTGGTCGATAAAAACCAGCAATTCGTACTGCTTCTTGGTCAACATTGGGACCCCCTTCATGCGGTGCGACAAGACCCCGGGTCAATTTGGGCGATCAACACTACATATGGAACAAAACCGAAACGCTCATACATGTTCTAGTTTGGTTCTTTTTCGGGGTCAATAGGGTTTTTTGCAAAATCACCGAAAAAATTTTCGGTTTGGGCCACAGCGGGGACTTAGACCGAGAGATTGCTCCAGTCCAGCCGGACGATGTCGACCCGCTCACCAGCGGCCAGCGGCGGGGCGTGGGGTGGCCGGATGACCAAGCAATCGGACTGGGCAAACAGGCGCAGCATGGAGCTGTCCTGTTTCTCGAACGGGGTGGCGGTCAGTTCGCCTCCGACGCTCATGCCGAGGGTGGAGCGCAGGTAGTCCTGGCGGTGATCGTTGGCCGGAACATCGCGGCCGAGAAGCGCCGTCTCCTGTGGCGTTTCGTCGTCATTCAGTCCGAGCATGACGCCGATGGCGGGGCGCAGGAACAGCACCGAGGTAACGCCCGCCGAGACCGGGTTCCCCGGCAATCCAAGCATCGGTTTGCTGTGGATGGCGCCGAATATCAGCGGCTTGCCCGGCCGCATGGCGACGGTGGAGAAGGTGATATCCAGGCCTTCGCCGCCAAGCACCGTCTTGACCAGGTCATAGTCACCGACCGACGCGCCGCCGATGGTCACCAGCATGTCGGCGCCCCGGACGCCGTCCAGCATCCGGCGGAGATCATCGGGGTCATCCCGGGCGATCCCAAGATTGACGGCTTCGCCGCCCATGGCCTGAATGAACGATCCAAGGCCGATGCTGTTGGAGCTGATGATCTGGTCGGGCCCGACCGGTTCGCCCGGCAATACCAGTTCATCGCCCGTGGACAGCAGCGCGATCCGCGGCTTCCGGGTGACCGTCAGCCACGGCACATTCATGGCGGCGGCCAAGCTCACATCGCGGGCAGTCATGCGCCGGCCCTTGGCCAGCAGAACGTCGCCCTCGGCGAAATCCAGCCCGGCGGGACGGATGTAACGGCCGGGCATGGGCGCCTCGGTCATGGTGATCTTGTCGCCGTCGGTCTCGGTGTCTTCCTGTATGACGATCGCATCGGCGCCGTCGGGGACAGGGGCGCCGGTGAAAATGCGCACCGTCTGGCCGGCGGAGATAGCGCCGTCATATCCGTTGCCGGCCGCTGATTCGCCGATCCGGGTCAATGTCGCCGGCACCTTGCCGACGTCTTCGGCGCGCACCGCGTAGCCGTCCATCGCCGAGACCGCGCGGGGCGGCTGGGTGAGCCGCGAGGCGACGTCTTCGGCCAGCACGCGCCCAAAAGCGTTGGCAACGCCGACCCGCTCCCCATTGAGTGGCTCGACGCCGGCCAGGACCTGCGCCAGGGCGTCTGCGACGGAAATCATCATGAGGGTTGGGTCTCGGCGTCGAAGGCGCCCGATTTGCCGCCCGCCTTGCGGACCAGCCGTATATCGCCGATCCGGATACCCCGGTCCACCGCCTTGACCATGTCATAGACGGTAAGCGCCGCGATGCCGACCGCCGTCATCGCTTCTATCTCGACGCCGGTCTTGCCGGTCAGTTTACAAGTGGCGGAGATGTCGACGGCGTTGCGGTCCGGATCGCAGGTCAACTCCACCTTCACCGAACTCAACTCCAGCGGATGGCAAAGGGGGATCAGGTCGGCGGTCTTCTTGGCTCCCATGATGCCGGCGAGCTGGGCGACTGTGAGTACGTCCCCTTTTTTGACCCCGCCTTCCATGATCAGCTTGAGGGTTTCCGGCATCATGTAGACCGAGCCCGCCGCCGTGGCCGTCCGTTCGGTCCGGTCCTTCCCGGAGACGTCGACCATCACCGCGTTGCCGTCGTCATCGATGTGGGTGAGCTTCGCCATGCCGCTCAGGCGCTCGCCCGTGGGGCATCCGCGGGCAGCCGCAGAAGATCACGGGTGGCCTGCGCCACATCCGGCTGCTTCATCAGCGATTCGCCGACCAAGAAGCAATTGATCCCGATGGCGCTCATCCGGGCGAGGTCGGCCGGCCCATGGAGCCCGCTCTCGCTGACCAGAACCGCGCCGCCGGTGCTCATGGGTGCGAGCCGCTCCGTCGTGGCGAGATCCACGCCGAGGGTCTTGAGGTTGCGATTGTTGATACCGAGAAGAGAAGGCGACAGGGCGAGCGCGCGCTCCATCTCCGCCTCGTCGTGAACCTCGACCAGGACATCCATCCCGAGATCTTCCGCGATCCGGGCCAGCCCAGCGGCGTCCGGGTCGCTCAGCGCGGCCATGATCAACAGGATACAGTCGGCGCCGATCGCCCGGGCCTCGTACACCTGATAGGGGTCGAGCATGAAATCCTTGCGGAGCACCGGCAGGTCGACCGCCTCCCGCGCCCGGGCGAGGAACGCATCGTCGCCCTGGAAATAAGGAATATCGGTCAGAACCGAGAGGCAGGCCGCGCCGCCATCCGCGTAGGCCTTGGCGAGGGCAGGGGGATCGAAATCCTCGCGGATCAGGCCGCGGGAGGGCGACGCCTTCTTGATCTCGGCGATCAAGCCGTAACCGGTCTCACCCGCCGTTCTTAGCCGTTCCGCAAAGCCTCTGGGTGCCGAAGCCCTCGCCGCGGCGGACTTGACCTCACCCAGGGGGCGCGCGGTTTTTTGCGCTTCGACATGCGCGCGCTTGTCGCTACAGATCTTCTCGAGGACGTCGCTCACCCGTCCTCTCCCTCCTCGTTGCGGCTGTTGGTCAGTTCAATCATGCGATCCAGGGACGCCTGCGCCCTGCCGCTGTCGACGGCATCGGCCGCCAATTCGACACCCGCCTTGAGATCACCCGCCTTATTGGCGACCACGAGGGCGGCGGCCGCGTTGTACAGCACTACATCCCGGTAGGCCCCGGACTCACCGGCCAATACGGCGCGGAGGGCGGCCGCGTTGGTCGCGGCATCCCCACCCTTGAGGTCCTCGGGCTTGGCCACCGGCAGCCCGGCATCCTCCGGCGACACTTCGAAACTGGTCAGCTTGCCGCCGTTCCACTCGGAAACATGGGAAACCCCGGTGGTGGTCAGCTCATCGGTGCCGTCGCCGCCGTGCATCACCCAGGCGCGCTCGCTGCCCAGCCGGCCGAGCGTACTGGCCACCGGTTCGACCCATTCACGGGCGAAAACCCCGGTCAGTTGCCGTTTGACCCCCGCCGGATTGCAGATCGGTCCCAGCAGATTGAAGATGGTGCGGGTGGCCAATTCCACCCGGGCGCCGGCAACGTGGCGCATGGCGCTGTGATGACGGGGCGCCATGAGGAAACCGATGCCGGCTTCGGCGATGGATTGCTCGATCAGGTCGAAATCCGCATCCGTATTGATGCCGAGAGCGGCCAGGGTATCCGCCGCGCCGGACTTCGAAGACAGCGCCCGGTTGCCGTGCTTGGCGACCGGCACGCCGCAGGCGGCGACAACCAGGGCTGCGCCCGTGGAAATGTTGTATGTCCCGGTGGCATCGCCGCCGGTCCCCACCACATCCATGGCGTCGTCCGGCGCTTTCACATAGAGGCATTTGGCTCGCATGGCCCGGGCGGCGCCGGTGATTTCCTCGACCGTCTCGCCCCGGACGCGAAGCGCCATCAGAAAGCCGCCGATTTGAGCGGGCGTCGCATCGCCGGACATGATGATATTGAACGCGGCCTCGGCCTGCGCCTCATCCAGCGGCGAGCCGCCTGCCACGGCGGCAATGTAGTTTTTCATATCGGGCATGTCGTTCATGCCGCCACCTTATCGTTCTCGATCATCTTCAAAAAGTTCCCCAGGATGGAGTGCCCATGTTCCGATGCGATGCTTTCCGGGTGAAATTGAACCCCGGCGATCGGCAATGTGCGGTGTTGAATCCCCATGATCAAGCCGTCATCGCTGCGGGCGGTGATTTCCAGCTCCGCCGGCCATGGTTCGTCGTCGAGGGTGAGGGAATGATAGCGGGTGGCCTGAAACGGGCTGTTCAGCCCATCGAATACACTCGATCCGTCGTGGGACATCGCGCTCATCTTGCCGTGCATGGGAACCGGCGCGCGGACCACCTTGGCGCCGAACGCCTGTCCGATGGCCTGGTGCCCCAGGCAGACGCCAAACAGCGGCAGCCCCGCCGCCGCCGCGGCCGCCACCAAATCGAGGCAGATACCCGCCTTGTCGGGATCGCACGGACCGGGTGATATCAGCACGCCGTCTGGTTTCAGGCCGAGAGCGTCTTCCACCGTTATGGCGTCGTTGCGGTGCACGGCCATCTCCGCGCCGAGCTCACCCAGGTAATGGAACAGGTTGTAGGTGAAGCTATCGTAGTTGTCGATTAATAAAATCATTTCAATAAGTTATTTCGGTTAATTTATGAAACAAATTAGAAAAATAGTGGTTCCCTCGTTGGATGGGCGCCACATTGCAAGTCTGCCCGCCGAGCGTCAAGAAAACTCACGTCATTTGGAACATCCCGCGGGGAAGCATCCCGGGTTGACCTTCCCGTCGCTGGAACCCCTATATAAACCTTCAACCTGACTAGAAGGTAGTTTTCGTTGGACGCAGCGCCCGCCCCATCCGAGATCATTCACACCTGTCCCATGCATCCGGAGGTACGCAATCCGGGGCCGGGTACATGCCCCGACTGCGGCATGGGACTGGAACCGGAAAACCCGGCGGAAGCCGTTTTCCTGAAAAATCCCGAACTCACCGACATGACCCGGCGGATGTGGGTGGGCGCTTTGTTCGGCGTCCCCGTGCTGGTTTTGGCAATGGGGCACCTGATTCCCGGAAATCCGGTCGAGAAGGCGGTTCCCGCCTATATCTCGGCGTGGATCCAGTTCGTGCTCTCCACGCCCGTGGTGTTGTGGGCCGGCGCGCCGTTCTTCGAGCGGTTCTGGCAGTCCGTGCGCACCTGGAAGCTCAATATGTTCAGCCTCATCGGGCTGGGCGTGGGCGCCGCCTATGTTTACAGCGTCGCCGCACTGCTGTTCCCCGACATATTTCCCGCTGCCTTCCGCGGCCACGGCGGCGTGGTACCGGTTTATTTCGAGGCCGCGGCGGCAATTACCGTCCTGGTTGCCGTCGGGCAGGTGCTGGAACTTCGCGCCCGGGACCGCACCGGAGAGGCCATCCGGTCGCTTTTGAGCCTGGCGCCGGCGACCGCGCTCAAAGTCACCCCCGGCGGGGATCGCGAGGTGCCGTTGGACGAAATCGCCCGGGGCGATTCCCTTCGGGTTCGTCCCGGAGATACGATTCCCGTCGATGGCCGTATCCTCAATGGCCGCTCGGATGTCGACGAGTCCATGATCACCGGAGAACCGCTGCCGATCGTCAAGGCGGAGAATGATCCCGTGATCGGCGGTACCGCGAACGTATCGGGGAGCTTCGTCATGTCCGCCGACCGGGTTGGCCGGGAGACCATGCTGTCGAAGCTGGTCCAGATGGTTGCCGACGCTCAGCGAAGCCGGGCACCCATCCAAAGGCTGGCCGATGTCGCCGCCGGGTATTTCGTCCCCGCTGTGGTTTTGGTGGCGGTTGCGACCTTCGCCGTCTGGGCGGCGGTGGGGCCGGAACCGCGGCTCACCTTCGCGCTTCTCAATGCCGTCGCCGTCTTGATCATTGCCTGTCCGTGTGCGCTCGGGCTGGCGACGCCCATGTCGATCATGGTCGCCATGGGCCGGGGCGCCGGGGCCGGCGTACTCGCCAGGGATGCCGAAGCCCTCGAAATCCTGGAACGGGTGGACACATTGGTTGTCGATAAAACGGGCACACTGACCGAGGGCCGCCCGGTTTTGTCCCGGGTCCTTCTTATGGGCGGCGCAAGCGAGGAAGAAGTGCTCCGCCTCGCCGCTTCTCTCGAAGTCGGCAGTGCTCATCCCATCGCCCGGGCCATCTCGCAGTTCGCGCGGGAGAGGGGCGTGACACCGGCCGGGGCCGCGGAATTCAAGTCTCTGGACGGGCTGGGAGTCAGTGGCGCCATTGACGGCCATGTCACGTTCCTCGGGGGGCCGTCGCTCATGGCGGAACGGGGCATCGGAATAGACTATTTTCGGGATACGGCGGAAGAGTCGTCCGCCGCGGGCGGCACGGTGATCTATTTGGCCCGGGATACGGAACTGCTTGCGCTTCTCGTGGTCACCGACCCGATCAAGCAAAGTACCCGCGAAGCCGTTCCATTGCTGAAACAGGCGGGAATTGAAATCATCATGGCCACCGGCGATGCGGCCGGCACGGCCCAGGCCGTCGGGTCCGAACTCGGCGTCGAGCGAATCCACGCGGGCATTCTCCCGCAGGCAAAAGCGGCCCTGATCGACGATCTGAAGGCGGCAGGCAAGGTGGTCGCCATGGCGGGCGACGGGATCAACGATGCGCCGGCCTTGGCGCTGGCGGACGTGGGTATCGCCATGGGCGACGGTTCCGACATTGCCGTCGAAAGCGCTGGCCTGACCCTGGTGAAAGGCGATCTCCGGGGCATCGTCCGGGCCCGGAATCTGAGTGTGGCGACCATGCGCAACATTCGCCAGAACCTGGGCTTTGCATTTGTTTACAATACTTTGGGTGTGCCGTTGGCGGCGGGAATTCTGTTCCCGTGGTTTGGGCTGTTGCTGAGCCCGATCTTCGCCAGTGTCGCCATGAGCCTGAGTTCGGTCTCGGTGATTGCCAATGCGCTGCGGCTGCGCGGGGTCCGGCTTTGATCGCTATCTAACGTCAGGTACAGGCAATTCGTTGGAGGATCGGAATGAATATCAGCGAAGTGGCCGACAAATCCGGGATCGCGGCAAAGACCATCCGCTATTACGAAAGCATCGGGCTTGGCCCTGCGCCGCGGCGCGCCGAGAACGGGTACAGGGAATACTCGCCGGACGACCTCGAGACCCTGAGATTTATCCATCGGGCCCGGGATTTGGGTTTCTCCATTCGCGACGTCGGCGGCCTGTTGGATCTTTGGCAGGATCGCAATCGGGCGAGCGCCGAGGTGAAGGCGTTGACCGAACGCCACATTGCCGAGATCGAACAGCGGATCGCTCATCTCCAGTCCATGCGGCAAACCCTTCGGGAACTGTCCGAGAAATGCCATGGGGACGACCGCCCCGAATGCCCGATCATCGATAGCCTCTCGACGGAAAGCTAGTTCGTG
>CAZUGT010000225.1:0-6603 GCA_964620095.1 uncultured Rhodospirillaceae bacterium
TGTCGCAAGCCCGGCGAAGATAACCCCGACGACCATGAAGATGATGAAGCCGACCGGCACGATATGAACCGCCGCGACCTTGAGCTTTTCCGGCCACGGGATCGGTTCCACCTTGAATGACGGCGCCACATCCGGATCCACAAAGCAGCGTCCGATGATGTAGAGCGCGTAAAGAACCGCCATGATGATGCCGGGCAGGATGATGGCGATCAGAATCTTGCCGATGGACAACTCGGCCACCACGCCCAGCAGTACCGCCAGTCCGCTGGGCGGGATCATGATCGCGAGGCCGCCGCTGCCGAGGATCGGTCCCAGCGACATGGGCTTCTTGTAGCCCCGCTTCTCCATCTCCGGCACCAGCGTGGACCCGAGCAGCGCGATACTGCCCATGCTGTTGCCGGTCAACGTGGAGAACAATACGCCGCCGCCGACGGCCATGAGGGCGAGCCGCCCGCGGAGACTGCCGAACCATTTGTCCAGCGCATCCATCAGGCTGAGCCCGATTCCCGAATGGAACATGATCTCGCCCATCACCAAAAACAGGGCGACGGGAACCAGGGTGAATGTGGTGATGGCTTCGGAGACCTGGGTCACGAGCTGTAACAGCCCGGTGAAGCCGCCGAAAAACAGGAAGGAGCCGACGAAATTCACCGCAAGAAAGGCAAAAGCGACCGGCATGCCCAGGAACATGAGGACAAAAAGAGGCCCCATGATCGCGATGAAGGCTTGCCACCACTCCATGCGTCCCGCCCCTCTAGTCCTCGCCGACCGACAAGGGCCGGCCGGTTATCGCCCGCACGCCCCGGCGCAGGAATTGGCAGCCGAGGAGGAACAGGCCGAACGGCACCACGGCGGTGATCCAGAAGGTAGCCGGCGCCATGACCGTCGGTTCGCGAATGTCGCTCACGAACTGATCGATGACGGTGAGAATTCCAAACCAGGTGATGACGAAGCAGACGATCGCCGCGGCCACGGACAGCACCAGATGAAGGTACTTGGCCCGGTTGGGGTCCATGCGTTCGAGGACCAGGTCGATGGAAACATGCTTGTCGTTGCCGAGCACCCAGGCGGCCGCGAGGAACGTTATGTAGAGCAGCGTGATTTCGCTGAGTTCAACCAGCCACAAATTGGAAATGTCGAAGAACGACCGGCTGACGATCTCGACGCAGATGGCGGCGGTTATGGCAACGAGAAGCGCACAGGCAACAAATGCGAGCCCGCGGTTGAACCAGTCGAACCATCTGGTCAACGTTGTCAGCACTTCTTGCATCTGCTTGTCCGGCGCCTCTCGAATGCGGGGAGGCAAATAGCCGCCCGGCCGGGAACGGCTTGCCGCTCCCGGCCGGGTCCATGCTACCCGAGAATGATGGAAATAGCCGGGGCTATTTCATCAGCATCATTTGAAGCTTTTCGGCTTCCTTGGGCGCCTTCTTCTTGATGTCCATCCACGGCGCCTGATTCACCAGCTGCAGGAACTTCTCACGTTCCGCGCCGGTGAACTCGACCTTTTTGATGCCTTCCTTCATGATCGTTTCGTAACCTGCCTTCAGGTTGGCGTTCCAGCTGGCTTCGTAGGTGGCCGGATCGGCGTTGCGCACGAAGTTGATGACCTTGGCCTGGGTTGCCGCGGGAACCTTGGCCCAGGATTTCGGATTGGCCAGGAAGTGGAAGGTGGCGCGGTAGAAACCGGGCTCCACATAGGCGCCGACGACGCCCTTGTACTGCTCGGCGACACCCGAAACGCCGGTGACGAAGCCTTGCACCACGCCCCGCTCCATGGAGGTGTAGATTGCGGGCATCGGCAGCACCACCGGGTTGGCGCCGAGGGCGGCCATCGCCGGGCGGATCGCCGGGAAGACGCGAATCTTCAGACCCTTGAAGTCTTCGAGCTTGCTGATCGGCTCCTTCAGGAAAATGTGGAACCGAAGCTGAGAGACCGGCAGCTCGCCGATATAGACCAGGCCCTTGGCCTTGTGCAGCTCGGTCATGTAGTCGTGATAGCCGGTCGCCTTGATTTCCGCGTACTGCTTGTTGGAGTAGTTGGCGGTGCCGGAAACGTTCAGGATGCCGTTGGCGTAGCTGGGGCTGGTGAGGGTCATGTCGACCGAGCCCAGGCGCACGGCGTTGGGCTGCTTGAACTGCTTGATGACTTCCGGACCGCCGCGGTGATCGATTTGGAACTCGCCCTTCATCTCCGCGTTCAGGCGTTTCATGAAGCCGTTGAAAGTCCTCCCGATCGGCGTCGAAAGCGGCAGCATGGTGACGAGCTTCAACGTCACTTCGGCAGCGCTGGCTGCCGGTGCCGTAAATGCCGACGCTCCCATGGCAACGGCGGCAATCGTGGCAACAAGTGTTTTCTTCATGGTGGGTTTCCTCCCTATCCCGAGGTCATGTGTTGAAATTGGCTTTGACGAGACGCGGCAGATTTTAGAAATCATTGCCATAAAAGGCATATGAATTTATCCGCCGCCGATATTCAATTCCGTTATATCAAATCCGGTTTAAACGATTTGGTTCGAACGAACCCCCGTCAAACTCTCAGCTTCCTGCCCTCAAATCAAGGGGTTGGACCGGGGTCGAGCCGGCCGCCGCGGGAATCGAGGCGCTTAATATAACGGCCGGGAATAATCAGAGCCCCTTTTTTCATAAGCTTTTTATGACAATCATTCCTAATATCGTCGCCATCGGGGAGGCGGTGAACGCCGGGCAGCACTGGAAGATCGGCGCTTCTTGCGCCCGGGAGCGGCGACATGCCGCGGTGATCGAACGATGCCCGCCGCAATCTCGAACAACAGTGGCCCGAACAACAGTGGATGGGAAAACAATGTCGACATCTACCGCACTTCAGGATGGGCCGGTCAGCGTCGAGGCGCTGATCAACAGCGGTCTGAGAAACCTCTGGTACCCGGTAGCCCCGAGTTGGATGGTCCGGGAAGCGCCGATCGGCGTCACCCGCCTCGGTGAGCGAATTGCCCTCTGGCGCGGCCAGAACGGCGATGTGCACGCGGTCGAGGATCGCTGTCCCCACCGCGGCGCCCGGTTGTCCCAGGGCTGGAACTTCGGCGACCGGCTGCAATGCTGGTACCACGGCGTGCAGATAGGAACCGACGGCACCGTTCTCGAGGTGCCCGCGCTGCCCGATTGCGCCATGAAGGGCCGGAAAATGAACCGGTCCTATGCGGTCAAGGAAATCCGTGGCGGCATCTTTCTCTATTTCGGCGATGCGGCGCACCCGGAGCCCTGTGATCTCGAGCTTCCGGAAGAGCTGACCGACGAAGACAAGCACGGGGCCATTCTCTGCACGGCGACCTGGAACACCAACTATCGCTACGCCATCGAAAACGTCATGGATCCCATGCACGGCGCCTACCTGCACCGGGAATCCCACTCCATGTCGGAGGGCGCCGAGAGCGCCAAGTTTACCGCCCGCAACACGGACCAGGGCTATGTTTTCGAAAAAGAAGGCCAGACGGGGGTCAACTTCGACTGGGTCGAGTTCGGCCAATCCGGCGCCGACTGGTTCCGGCTGACCATCCCCTATCCCCCCAAGTCGGGCCCGGGTGGCCATTTCGGCATCATCGGGTTTGCGACGCCGGTGGACGAGACCCACACCCAGGTATTTTTCTGGCGGACCCGCGAGGTGTCCGGGTGGCTTCGGGATATGTGGCACTTCCTCTACCGGATGCGGTTCGAGAAACGCCACTGGGATGTGCTGGAGCAGGATCGCGTCGTACTCGAAGCCATGTCCGATAACGCGCGGGAACACGAAAACCTTTATCAGCACGACGGCGGAGTGACCCGCCTCCGGCAGATTATGCACCGGGCCGCCGAGGCCCAGGTCAAGGAACTGGCGGAAGCGCACGCCCAGGCGGCCGAGTAGGGAGAGGATCATGACCGACCCATTCAATCCATGGCTCGCTACCAAACGGCGCAACAAGGGCGACGAAGGCACGGTTCTGCCCATCGACAACTCGCAAAACGTCGTACACCAGACGCGCAGCCGGGTTCCCACCGACTATGAGGAATCCCTCGCCGATGCCCTCGAGGACATTTTTGCCGCGGGACATCACGAACTCCCGGAGATCGTCGCCAAGCTGAACGAATCCACCGTTCCGCCGCCGGGCGGCGCTGCGTGGACCGAGGACTCGTTCAAGCAGGAGATGAGCCGGCTCGCGGCCGATACCTAATGAGGGGTGCCCCCGGGCTCCCGCAACCCATGGCGGAACATGACCGGCAATGACGGCGATCGTCGATCTTTCGGACAAACGCATCCTGATCACGGGTGGTGCGCGGGGCCTCGGCCGGGCCTTCGCGGAGGCCGCCCACGGGGCCGGCGCCAATTTGGCGATTGCCGATATTCTGGAGGACGAGGGGCGGGCCGCGGCATCGGAACTCCCGGGGACCAATTTCTCGACGCTGGACCTCGCCGATCCGGATTCGGTGATCCGCTGCATGAAAGACGCCGTATCGGCGCTGGGCGGACTGGACGGTCTGGTCAATTGCGCGGCCGTCGCGACGGGAATCGGCGGACCGTCGATGACCGAGATAGACATCGAAACATGGGACCGCGTCATGACCGTCAATGTTCGGGGGACCTGGCTGATGAGCCGCGCCGCGGTGCCCCATCTGGAAGCGGCGGGCGGCGGCAAAATCGTCAACATCGCGTCGGACACGGCGCTCTGGGGCGCGCCGGCCCTCATGCACTACGTGGCGTCGAAGGGCGCGGTCATCTCGATGACCCGTTCCATGGCCCGGGAACTGGGCGGCAAAGGAATCGCGGTCAACTCGGTGGCGCCCGGGCTCACGCTGGTCGAGGCCACCGAGTACGTGCCGGACGAGCGGAAACGGAATTACATCGATGGACGGGCCATGAACCGGCCGCAGCACCCCGACGATGTGACCGGCGCGGTTCTGTTCCTGCTGTCCGACGGCGCCAGCTTCATTACCGGCCAATGCCTGCCGGTAAACGGCGGATACGTCCTGAACTAGCGAACGCACTTTTCCGGAGGAGACGATAACAATGCCTGACGCAACCGAAGTGATGACCGACGATGCGCCGGTCGCCCGTCCCGAGGGGTCGAGCCTGGGAGAATGGCTGACCACGCGGATTGCCCGTTACGCGACCCGCACCCTCGATTGGGACGCGCTCAAGTTCCAAGCCGACTATGATCCCAAGTACCGGCGCTCCCAGATGCGCTATGTGGGCACGGGCGGAACCGGTATCGACAGTGACGAAAACACCGTGCCGGCGGAGCATTTCACCTTTTCAACCATGGTGCTGCCCGCGGGCTGTGAAGGGCCGCTTCACATTCACCGGGATGTGGAGGAGGTGTTCTTCATCCTCAAGGGCAGCAAGATCAAGCTGATGTTCCACACCGACGACAAGTCGGAACACTGGGAGACCCACCTCGGCGAGCGGGACCTGATCTCCGTTCCGGCGGGCGTCTATCGCGGTCTGGTCAATGAGGGCCAGGAAGAGGCGCTGATGTGCGTCATGCTGGGCGCCAAGAGACCGGCCACACCCACCTATCCTGACGATCACCCGGTCTCGAAGCTCAAGCGCTGACCGGGCCCGGGGTGAACGGGGAGAGGTCCATGAAGGAAGTCCGGGTCGGGCTGATCGGCTACGGCGGCATCGTTCGCAAGGTGCTTGCCGAGCTGCCGCGCGTGGCCGGGCGCGGTATCGGCGTTACCGGCGTGCTCGTGCGGCCGGGGCGCTGCGACGCCGCCCGCCAGGCATTGGGCGACGGGGTGCCGCTCTACGAAACCCTCGACTCATTCGTAGCCGCCGAGCCCACCATCGTCGCCGAATGCGCGGGGCACACGGCGGTTGACGATTACGGTGAGGCCATCCTCCGGGCGGGCATCGATCTGATGGTGGTGTCGATCGGCTCGCTTTCCGACCGGGACCGCCACGAGCGACTGGTACGCGCCGCCCGGGAGGGAGGGGCGCACCTGATCCTGCCCTCGGGCGCCATCGGGGCCGTCGACGCGCTCTCGGCCGCGCGCATCGCGGGCCTCACCAGCGTCACCTACCGGTCCCGCAAACCGCCGGCGGCCTGGATGGGAACGCCCGCGGAATCCTTGTGCGACCTCGGCAATCTCAGTTCGGCGACGACCTTCTATCAGGGCGACGCCCGGGACGCGGCGCGGCTGTATCCGAAGAACGCCAACGTGGCGGCGACGGTGGCGCTGGCCGGCATCGGGTTCGACGATACCCAGGTCGAGCTGTGCGCCGATCCGACCACCGACTGCAATATCCACGAGATCGAAGCCGAAGGCGTCGCCGGTTCGTTCAGGATCGAACTCAAGGGCAATCCGATCCCCGAAAACCTGAAGACGTCCATGTTGACCGCCCTCAGCGTCGCCCGCGGTTTAGCCAATATGACGGCGACGACCGTTATCTGAATTCTTGGAGAACGAACCAGTGGCCATCACCGGAATAGACGCCATCACCTACGGCGTCACCAACATGGACAAGTGCCGGCGGTTCCTCGCCGACTGGGGTCTGAAACGGCTGCGCGCAAGCGATGCCGGCGCGGCCTACGAGACCCTGGACGGCAGCCAGGTGATCATCAAACCGCGCGGCGACAGATCTTTGCC
>CAZUGT010000226.1:0-13936 GCA_964620095.1 uncultured Rhodospirillaceae bacterium
ATTCCCCGGCCCGGAACCGTTTCGTGATGTTCGCCGTCCGGCATGCCCCTCCCCAAAAATGATCAAGCCCGGTCTTTTGCCGATCATAGGTCTCCGCCCCGGACCGGCAATACCCTTTGAGCCGGCCGGTCCGGGCGGAAATCCACCCATGGCCATCGGCATTGGGATGCACACTCCGAAGACGGCTTGCCCAATCCGGGGCGCGCATTATGCTCGGCGGGACTTCCATGAGAGGACTGTCCCCCGACATGCCCGACCGCCGTCCGAACTATCTTTTCATCATCACCGACCAGCACCGCGCCGATCATATGGGCTGCTATGGCAATGACATCGTCAGGACGCCCAACATGGACGCCTTGGCGGCGCGCGGCCTGACGTTCGACAGGTTCTATGTCGCCTCGCCCACCTGCATGCCCAACCGGGCGGCGCTGGCGACCGGGCGCATGCCGTCGGCCACCGGCGTCACCACCAACGGCTATCCCCTGTCCCTCGACTCCGTCACCCTGATGGACCTGCTGGCCGCCGCCGGCTACCGCACGGCCCTGATGGGCAAATCCCATCTTCAGAACTTTACCGACCGGACGGTCCGCGAGCGGACCTTCGCGGTCCGGGCCGACGGGACGGCGCCGCCGGAAGAACTTTCCCAGGCGCTTCGCCGCCGCATCGACGGGCCCGAATACCGGAACGAGCTGCGCAGCACCTGGGACGCCGACCCGAACCGGGGCGTGAACCTCCCCTACTACGGATTTCAGGAAGCCAAGATCGCGCTGTTCCATGCCGACCGGGTGGGCGGCGACTACACCGCCTGGCTGATGGACAATCACCCGGACCACGCCTCCCTCCGCGGTCCGGAAAACGCATTGGACAACGCCGGCGAAATTCGCGCACCCCAGGCCTGGCGCACGCGAATTCCAGAAGAGCTCTATCCGACGACCTGGATCACCGACCTCACCATCGATTGCCTGGAGCGTTACGCCGCCGATCCGGAGACGCCGTTCTATATCCAGTGCGGCTACACGGATCCCCATCACCCGTTCACGCCGCCCGGCAGGTATTGGGACATGTACGACCCGGCGGGCATTCCCGCGCCGGCGTCGCTGGGCGCGGAGCACACGGACCCGCCGCCGTTCGTCGGCATGCTGCAAAAGGCGCTGGCCGACGGCTCGGCCGACCGGAGCTACGTCCACCCCTACGCGGTGGACGAGGAGGAGGCGCGGCAAACCATCGCCCTCACCTACGGCATGATCACCATGGTCGATGACGGCATCGGCCGCATCCTCGCCAAGCTGGAAGAGCTGGGCCTCGCTGACAACACCGTCGTGGTCTATACCTCCGACCATGGCGACGTGATGGGCGATCACGGGGTCATGCTGAAGCATGGCCTGCACACCGAGGGCGTGATCCGCATGCCGTTCATCTGGGCCGATCCCGCGGGCGCCAGGGGCGAACGAAGCGATGTCCTCGCCAGCGCCGTCGACTACATGCCAAGCGTTCTGGCGCGCGCCGGATTGCAGCCGTTCAGCGGCGTGCAGGGGGTCGATATCGTCCATGCCGCCCGGTCCGGGGAAACGCCGGAGCGCGCCGGACTCATCGTCGAGGCGGACGAACTGCCGGAGAACGTCGACGTCGAGGACTTCTTCAAGGTGCGCACCTTCGTCGACGGGCGGTGGCGGCTGACCCTTTGGGTCGAAGAGCAATTCTGGGAGATGTACGACCGGGACGCCGATCCCGATGAACTTCACAATCTTTGGAACGACCCCGCCCGTGCGCCGGACCGGGCGCGGCTGACCGAAGCCATGCTTCAGGAGCAATACCGGTACAGCGACCTGATGCCCCGGCCGGTCTACATGGGCTGACGGGGCTGACGGGGCTGAAGGGGCTGAAGGGGCTGAGCCGTTTCGGGCGGACGGGACAAAACAGGACGGGGACGGGACACCTCATGACCACCATCGATATCCATACCCACAATTTCGGCCAGGGCTGGCTGGACATGATCCGGAAGCACGGCGCGCCGACATACGAAATCAGGGCTTGCGAAGACGATCGGGAATATCTCGTCGAGCATGGCACGCCCGCCTGCGCGCTCGAGGCCGAAGCGTTCGACTATGCCAAGCGCATAGAGATGATGGACAAGCACGGCATCGACATATCGGTGGTCTCCCTCACGTCGCCGAATGTGCATTTCGGAGATGAAGCGGTCAGCGCCGAAACCGCGCGCCTCGCCAACGACGAGATGGCCGCCGGCCAAACGGCGTACCCGGACCGCATCCGCTGGCTCGCCTCGCTGCCCTGGGAATACCCCGATGCGGCCGTCGCCGAACTGGAGCGGTGTATCGGCAAGGGCGCGGTCGGGGTCATGTGCGTCGCCCATATCGGACAGCGCCATTTGATCGATCCCCTGTTCGAGCCGGTGTGGAAGGCATTGGACGACAGGGCCTTCCCGGTCCTGGTTCATCCCACCGCCCCCCTCGGCGCCAAGGACATCGACTTCGGCTATGAACGGATTCTGATGCCTGCCGCGGGCTTCATGTACGACACCACCATCGCCATCGCGCGGATGGCCGTCGACGGATTCTTCGAGCGCTTCCCCCAGGTCAAGATCATCGCCAGCCACGGCGGCGGCTACATTCCGTTCGTCAACGGCCGGGTCGACATGTTCTTCGGTGTCGAGACCCTGGCCAAGTTCCAAATTCCGAAGCTGCCCAGCGACTACTTCAGCCGGATCTATTACGACGCCGTGGTCTACGACGAGGCCGCTCTGCAACTGGTCATCGACGTCGCGGGCCCGGAGAAGGTGCTGTTCGGCAGCGATCTTCCCATGCCCGCGGATATGCCCAGGCTGTTCGAACTCATCGACGGGCGGCCGGCGGACGAAGCCCGCGCCATCCGCGGCGCCAACGCGGAGCGGGTGTTCGGGCTGTAGGCGGCCAACCCGTATTCCTCAGTGCGGGCTAGATTATCAGCCAGGCCGGGAACCAGTCCGGGAGCAGGTCCTCCAACCAGTCGGCAAAGAGGGTCGGATACCAGAACAGGTTCATCACCCGGTCGTAGAACGCCACCAACAGGAGCCAGCCGCCGGCCGCATATGTCAGCGCGGCGCGCCAGCTGTAGTTGCCCCAGCGGATGAGATAGGTGGCAATGTATACGGGTATGGCGATCTTCTGGCCGACGAGCATGGTCAGCAACAGCATGCCGATCAGGTAGACGAAGAATATGACCGTCGACCGGACGGCGACATCGTCCGCCGACTGCGCCCAAGCGGCGCCAATACTTCCGAATTCCCGGCGCGAAGCGGCCAGATGCCGCAGGTCCATGTAGACGATATAGAGAGCGAACAGGATCCCCGGGACGGCGATGGTGAAGGGAAATTGCTGCGCGTTGGAAGGCCACTCTTGAGACGCAAAATAAGCGTAGGTGAACAAAATCAGCAGGAATATGGAGAGCGGCAGCGAGATGATCGGATTTCGTTCATTGCCTTCTCCGGTGGCCGGGCCGTCCTTTCCCGCCTGCTTGTTCTTGATCACGCCGCGGGTCGCGAGAAAGACGGTCAGGAGACAAAGAACCGCAATGGCGATGACCACGGGACGTTCCCAGAGCCACGACGGGCCGCGGTGCGCGGCCATGGATATCTGGAACGTCTGTTCCATGATGGCGCCCAGGATCAGCGCCAGGACGAATGGCGGGCGCGGCCAGCCCCCGCGCTTCATGACGTAGCCGATCAGGCCGAAGACCATCATGGTGATCCAGTCGCCGACCGAGGTCCGGCCTATCCACGAGCCCATGGCGACGAACGCAATGACGCCCGGGATCAGCATGTGACCGGGAATGAACGCCAGCTTGGAAATTTGCTTGCTCCACATCATCAGGAGCGCCGCGCCGATGATATTGGCGACGACGATGGTCCACACGAGGCTGAAGGTGATGTGCAGATTGACCGTCAGCATATCGGGACCGGGCTGCATGCCCTGGATGACCAGCGCGCCCAGGAGAATGGCCGCACCCAGGCTTCCGGGTATGCCGAACGCGACCGTCGGCACCAGCGCGCCGCCCTTGATGGCGTTGTTGGCGGCCTCGGGCGCGATCACGCCGCGGATATCGCCCTGGCCGAACTTGGATTTGTCCTTGGCGCTCTGAACCGCGTGCCCATAGGCCACCCAGTCGACGATGGCGCCGCCGAGACCCGGCAGCATGCCGACATATGTTCCGATGACGCTGCAGCGGACGGCCAGCCACCAGTTGCGGCAGGCGTCCTTTACGCCTTCGAACATGTTGCCGCCTTCGGCGTCCTTCTGGGGAATTCTGGAAATCGACGTATTGCGATTGGCGAGCTCGATGAGCTCGGGCAGCGCGAACAGGCCCAGCACCATGGGGATCAGCGGCAGGCCGTCGAGCAGGTAGTCGACGCCGAAATCGAACCGCGGGACGGGCAGCGTTTCGCCATAGCCGACGGTGGAGACCATCAAACCGAACAATGCGACCGTCAGGCCCTTGGCCACGGACCGGCCGGTCAGCGAGCCGACCATGGTCAGGCCGAGCACGCCGAGCATGAACAGTTCGGCCTTGGAAAAGGCCAGGATGATCGGCAGGACAATGGGGAGAGACGCCGAAAGAACCACGGCGCCGAACACCCCGCCGAACGCGGAGACGGTGAAGGCGGCGCCGAAGGCGCGGGCCGCGTGCCCCATCTTTGCAAGCGGATGGCCATCCAGAATGGTTGCCTGGGACGCCGCCGTCCCCGGTATGCCCAACATTACGGAGGCGATGGTGTCACTGGTGGTGGTGACCGAATACATGCCCAGCAGCAGCGCGATCGCGGGAACCGGGTCCATGTCGAAGGTAAACGGCAGCAGGAGAACGAGTCCCAGAACCCCGCCGAGGCCCGGCACCGCGCCGAGCCACAGACCGATTATGATCCCGAAAATCAGAAAGCCGATCGCCGGCCACTGGAAAATCAGAACCAGTCCTTCGAGGAGGGCGTCTAGCATCTCGGAATTCCGGAAACTGCCGCGGAGACGGAAAAAATTAGAACGCCGGCGCCATCAGGTGGTGCCGGCGTTCAACGTCTTGGCTGTCGGGGTCGGCTGTTACTTGCCGGCGCCCGCTTGCCGTGCCGTACGCTCCTTCCAGTACTTGGCGATGTGCGGCGGCGTATTCCTCAGATCGTCCATGACCTTCCTGGCCCGGTCATATCCGACATGCTTGAACGCGAACAAGACCGCCTTCTTGGCTTCGGCGATGGTTTCCGGATCCGCCATGGCCTTCTTGTAGGCCCCGCGAAGGATCTTGGTCGCTTCCGGATTCATCTTGGGCGGACCGACGACGATGAAGTTGGCGATACCCATGGCGTTCTGGGCGAACTGGAACGCTTCCCAATCCGGACCGGACGGCGCCTTGCCCTGGACCTGCTTGTAGTACTCGATGAAATTGGGAATATCCTTGAAGGCCGGGTCGCGCGCCAGGGAACCGTCGGGCTGAATGATCCCGAATTGGAACATGGGCACGGCCAGTCCCTTGTTCAGCAGACGCGGCGTCGCATGCTTCAGCCACATAATGGCGCCGGAACCGGTGATATTGGTCTCGTTTTGCTCGACGGAGGTCACGATCGCCGCGCTGCCGCGGAAGCCGGGCACGTAGCCGTGCTTCATGCCGAGCATGTCGAAGGCAAGCGTGGAAACCACGTCGATGGAGTGCAGCGGGTTGCGGCCGGTGTAGGTGAGCGGTTTGTTGATCTTCTTGACATCCTGCGGTCCCTTGAATCCGCCGGGCGCGATGTCGGTCCGCGCGAAGGTGACGAACGCGCTCGCCTTGACGCCGGCAATATAGGTGAACTCCG
Organism: uncultured Rhodospirillaceae bacterium; assembly: GCA_964620095.1. Taxonomy (GTDB): domain Bacteria; phylum Pseudomonadota; class Alphaproteobacteria; order Rhodospirillales; family UBA2165; genus JAJDXO01. Next base: position 5,834 of record CAZUGT010000226.1, read on the forward strand.
GATAGGAGAACCGGACGCCTTTCCGCTGGGTAATCTCGGCCATGACCTGGAACGGGTTGAAGCCGAGGGTAAACCCGTCGGGCTTGGCCCGCTCGAATATGAAATTCTGCGCCTTCAGGCTGGCGCCGCCCGGCATGTTCTTGACCACCACCTTCGGCGCCCCGGGAATGTATTTTTGCAGCCGGCGGGCAATGGTGCGGGCCGCGTTGTCGGTGCCGCCCGTGGCAAATCCGACGATAAACTCGATGGTCTTCCCCTTGTAGTACTGGGCCTCGGCGCCGGTTGGATAACCCGCCGCAACGGCGATAGCGGCTGCGCCGACAGCCAAAGACGTAAAGTACTTATTCATTGTATTTCCCTCCCTGGAATTGGGTTTGGTTGAATCAACGGATGCGAAATTGATCGAAGAATGTTCCCCCCAGCCGGCCTTGCCGGTTCTCGGGTTTGCTTGGTGAAACCATGAAACCGATCCGTCGCGACGTCAAATGATTAATACTTGGAATTCCATAAGATTAAGTCATGACTTGGCGGCTTCACCGCCGAGTTGCCGGGCTTCGGACCTCAAGTGGGCCAAAAAGCGCCGCTCCACGTTGGTGAGCTCCTCCTCGGGCCGGTGAAACGCCGTCAGCATCCCGCGCGTGCCGGGAAGGGTCAGGGGCAGGACCTTCAGCCTCCCCGCGGTGATGTCGGGTTCGAGCAACAGCGCCGAGTGGATGGCCAGATAGTCGCTCCGGTTCAGGAACGAGACGATCGCGCCGGTGGTCGCCTCGGTTTCGATGGCGACGCGAATATCCGTCAGGCCGGCGTCCGAAAACGCCGCCTGCACCTGACGGTGGGTGTCCGATGTCGACGGCGGCAGAACCCAGGCGTAGTTCGACAACTGCGGCGCGGTGAGGCGTTTCCTGCCGAGCAGCGGATGGTGGGGGCCGCAGAGAATCTGCTGGCTCTCTTCCACGAGGTCGGTCGTTTCCACCCCGTCGGGCGGCGCCTCGAAACCCCGGGCGCCGACGAAAATGTCGATGTCGCCCCGGCGCAGCATCTCTACGAGCTCGTTCTTGGAGTGCACGACGAAGCGAAGCGCGACATTGGGCCGCTCGGCGAGAAACGACGAAATGGCATCCGGAACGAAGTAGATCGAGGGCAGCGACGTGGACCCGATGGCGAAGTGGCCGGCATCGTCCTGATGATAGACCTGGACCTCGCTCCCGGCCCGGTTCAGGGACGCCTGAACGTTTCGCCCGTGGACGAACAGCCGCCGGCCCAGCTCGGTCGGCGTCGCCCCCTGGCGGCCTCTTTCGAGCACCCGGCCGTCCACCTCGCGCTCCAGGTGGCGGATGCTGCGCGACAAGGCCGGCTGGGTGAGGTTGAGCTTCTCCGCCGCCCGGGAGAGCGATCCCTCCTCGATGACGGTGACCAGGTGCATGAGCTGTTTGACCAGATGATTCATAATCGCTTCTTATGCAATAAGGAGTTTATATCATTTGATCGATCCGCTGGCGGCCGTCAAGATTCGCCCCTATCCTGCCTCCCCGAACCTCTTATGGGAATCCGTCCATGGGCCCGCCCCGCTCCCTTCGCCGCGTCATGTGCCTGGAAGATTTCGCGGCGCCCGCCCGTGCCTTCCTGCCGGCCGCCTTATGGGAATTCGTGTCCACGGGCGCGGACGGCAAGGTCTCCCTGCGCGGCAACCGGGCCTCGTTCGACCGGTACTGGCTGACAACCAAGATTCTCACCGATGTGAGCGGCCGAAGCACGGCGAAGCACCTGCTCGGCAGGAAATACGGGGCGCCGTTCGGCATCGCGCCCATGGGCGCCAGCGCCCTTTTCGGGTTCGAGGCCGACCTCGCCTTCGCGCGGGCGGCGGCGAAAGCGAACATCCCGTTTCTGATGAGCGGCAGCGCGTTGATCCCCATGGAAAAGATCGCCGAGGCCAACCCGGACGCCTGGTTCCAGGCCTACGTCATCCACGAGCGGGACGCCATCGCGGCGCTCGCCGATCGGGCCTGGAACGCGGGGTTCAGAACCCTGGTCGTAACCGTCGACACCCCGGTGGGGGCGAACCGGCGGGTCAATCTGCGGCAAGGGTTCAGCTACCCCATGCGGCCGACCCTCAAGATCGCCGTTGACGGGCTGCTTCATCCGCGCTGGCTGTTCAGGACCTTTTTCCGGACCCTGATGACCACCGGCATGCCCCATATCGAGAATTACGGCGCCGGGCGCGGCATGCCGGTCCTGTCCTGGTCGGCGCCCGAGAGGCGCATGCCGCGCGACGCGCTCGATTGGGAAGACATGAGGTGGCTCCGCGGCCGGTGGAACGGCCGGCTGCTGCTCAAGGGCGTCCTCGCCGCCGAAGACGCCAGGACCGCGGCGGGCCTGGGCCTCGACGGGATCATGGTTTCGAACCACGGGGGCCGCTTTCTCGACACGTCCATCCCGCCGCTCGAGGTGCTGCCCGAAATCGCCGCGGAAAAAGGCGGCATGGCGATCATCTACGACGGCGGCGTGCGGCGGGGAACCGACGTCATCAAGGCGCTGGGCCTCGGCGCGGATTTCGTTTTCATCGGCCGTCCGTTTCTTCATGCCGCCGCCATCGCCGAAGAGGCCGGCGTCGCCCACGCCGTCGAGCTGCTCGCCGCCGAGATCGACCGGACGATGGCGTTCCTCGGCTGCGCCGATCTCGACGACCACCGGCTCGGTTCCCGGATCGTCCCGGAAAAATCGCCCGGACCATTGCAGACACCGCCATGACGGACACCGCCGTGACGGACACTTATGACTTCATCATCGTCGGCGGCGGGTCGGCGGGCTGTGTCCTCGCCAACCGGCTGTCGGCCCGGAGCGCCAATCGCGTGCTGCTCCTGGAGGCAGGGCGCGATACCCCGCCCGGCGCGGAACCGGCGGACGTGCTCGCGACCTATCCGCTGTCCTATTTCAACAGGGACTACACCTGGCCCGGCATCTCGGTTCACTGGAAAACCGCCGAGACCTCGCCGGCCGTGAACGTCTGGCAGGGATTCATTCTCGGCGGCGGGTCGTCGATCATGGGAATGATCGCGCTCCGGGGCGTGCCCGAGGACTACGACGAATGGGCGGCATTGGGCGCGTCGGGCTGGGCCTGGAAGGACGTGCTGCCCTACTTCAACAGGCTCGAGACCGACGTCGATTTCGGCGGCGGCCTCCACGGCAAGGACGGCCCGGTGCCCATCCGGCGTCCGGGCCCGGCGGAATTGCCGCCCATGGCGGCCGCGCTCCGGGACTATTGCCGGAACCGCCGGATCGATCTGATCGGCGACCTCAACGGCGATTTCCGGGAAGGCCTCGGCATCATTCCCATCAGCCGGTTCGCCGACAAGCGGGCCTCCGCCGCCATCTGCTACCTCGGGGCCGACGTGCGCGCGCGGCCCAACCTGACCATCCGCACGGGCGCCCATGTGCGGAAGCTGACGGTAGACGGCAGCGGCGATACCCGCCGCGTCTCGGGCGTGACGGCGACGGTCGGCGGGGCCGAACGAACCTTCTCCGCCGGCGAGGTCATCGTATCGGCCGGCGCCCTGCAGTCGCCGGTCATGCTGCTGCGGGCCGGCGTGGGTCCGGCCGGGATGCTCGGGGAAGCGGGCCAGGAGGTCATTGCCGACCGGCCCGGCGTCGGCGGCAACCTGCACAATCATCATGTGCTGCAATTGGTGTTTCATCTCCGCCGCGCGGCGCGGGCGGCCCGGGCGGCCAAGGGCGTCCGCACCCACACCACGACGAACCTCCGCTATTCCTCCGGCGTCGAGGGCTGCCCGCCGAAGGACATGTACATCCCCTATGTGGCCAACACCGGCTGGCATGCGCTCGGCCGGCGGCTGAGTGCCCTGACGCCGACCGTCGCCAAGCCGGCGTCCCGGGGACGGGTCCGGCTGGTCCCCGGCGAGACCGGCCCCCGGCCGCTGATCGAATTCGACTTCCACTCGGACGAGCGGGATGCGGTGCGGCACATGGACGCCGTCCGGCGCTCCGCGGAAATGCTTCTCGCCCCCGAACTTCGGCCCCTCTGGCACACCGCCGTGCCCGTGTTCCGCAGCCAGCGGGTCCGGCAGCTCAACACCATCTCCACCGCCAACGCGGTCCGCGCCCGGGCCGTGGCGGCCCTGCTCGACCTGCTGCCCGCCGCCGGCCGCCCGGTCCTCGGGACGCTGAGCAGGCCGGGGGTGGATATCCTCCGGCTCACCGGGGACGACGCGGCTTTGTCCGAGTTCGTCCGCGACAGCGTCGGCGGGCCCGCCCATCATGTGGGCACCTGCCGGATGGGGGCGGCCGATGACCGCGAAGCCGTCGTCGATCCCGAGGGCAAGGTATACGGCGTCGACGGATTGCGGGTCGTCGACGCCTCCATCATGCCGGCGGTTCCCCGCGGCAACACCAACATCCCGACCATCATGCTGGCGGAAAAGATCGCGGCGGCCATGACCGGGAGCCCGGCGGGCCGTTAGGCGCCCGCCCGGATTTCCGATATAAGAACAAGTTATATAAATGGTAATATATATCATTTGACCGGCATGGCCGCCGCCGCCAATGTGCCGGAACCCTCACCCATCGGACGGTTGGCATTGCCATGGATCAGATACGACCCCCCGGCGCCCGGGAACTCATCGACCGCGCCCACGGCCTGATTCCGGGGATCCGGGAACGGGCGAAGGCGTGCGAGGATACGGGCCGCATCCCCGAAGCCAGCATGGAGGAACTCAGGGACGCCCGGCTGTTCGACATCACCAAGCCCCGGCGCTTCGGCGGCCTGGAGATGGGCTGGGACACGTTCAGCGAGGTGGCCGTCAAGATCGGCGCCGGCTGCGGATCGACCGGCTGGGTGTTCTCGGTCCTGGGACAGCACCCGCTGCTGGTCAACCGCATCGGCATCGACTGCATGGAGGAGATCTGGTCGGAGAACCCGGACGCCCTGATCGCCGCCACCAAGTGGCGGTCCGGGTCGCTCAAAAAGGCCGGCGGCGGCTACCGGGGAAGCGGCATTTCCACCTTCGGCAGCGGCTGCCTGCATTCGGAGTGGGTGATCATCGGCGGCGCGCCCGTGGAGGACTCGGACGAGGTGGTGGGCGCCGTCCTGCCCATGGGCGACGTCGAGATTCTCGACAGCTGGCGCCCGGACGGGCTGGTCGGCACCGGCTCGCACCATATCCGGCTGGACGACGTCTTCATTCCCGATCACCGGGCGCGGGTGCCGGGCAAGCCGCCCGTGGGCGGGATCATCGACGCGCCGCTCTACCGCACCACCGGCCTCGGCGTGCCCTTCGGCCTGTCGACGGTGCTCACCGGCGTCGCCATGCACGCCCTCGAAATCTTCTGCGACGACATGCGGGACCGCAGATCCCGGGACGGGGCCCGAATCGCCGACATCCAGAGCCTGCAGATGCGCGTCGGCGAATCGGCGGCCGAGATCGACGCCGCCCTCGCCCTCATCCGGACCCACATGCGGAGCCTGATGGCGACGCTGGAAGGCCTGCCGCCGCCCACCGGCGCCGGCGGATACGAGCACGGCGAGTGGCCGGCGCTCACCGGCCAGGGCATCGCCGGCGGCGAGTGGCCGGCCCCCGGCACCGGCGACAACAGCGCCCATATCGCGACCGCCAACAGCATGACCGCGCGGCTCGCCTATTCGGCAATCGAGCGGCTGTCCTACGCCGCCGGCGCGGACCGGCTCGACCACGACGACCCGCTGCTCCGCTGCCTGCGGGACGCCACCGCCGGGGTCCGCCAGTACGGCATCAACTGGGACGTGGCGCGGACCCGGTCGGGCAAGTCCTTCCTCGGCGTCGGGTAGCCGGGCGGCCCCGCCGTGCCGCCCCTCGAAATCTCCTTCGCCGGCTACCAGAAGCCGGACTCCATCCATACCCGCTCCGCCGCCTGTTTCGGCGAGGCGCTTAGCGCCGAACTCGGCGATGAAATCCGCTACACCCTGATCCCCAGCGTGACCGACCTCGGCCACCGGCAGGGCGACATGATCCGCCTCGTCGGCGAGGGGGAATTCGATCTCTGCTATATCGCCGCCAGCTTCTTCACCACCAATTTCGTCCCCGCCTTCGGGGCCGTGGACCTGCCCTTCGTGTTCGAGGATCAGCATCACGGCTACCGGGCGATGGACGGCCCCCTCGGCCGGTCCCTGGCCGCCGCCATCGACGATCTTTCGCCCTATACGTGGCTCGGCTACTGGTGCAACGGCATGCGGCACCTGTCCAATTCCGTGCGCCCGATCCGAGCGCCCGCGGACTGCCGGGGCCTCCGCATCCGCACCCTCGCGAGCCCGCTTCACGGCGAGACCTTCCGGGCGCTGGGCATGACGCCCGAGATCGCCGACATCGCGGCCCTCCTGGAGCGCTCGGCCGCCGGGACCATCGACGCCCAGGACAACCCGCTCACCAACATCTTCAATTTCCGCATTCACGAATTGCAGCCCCATATCACCATGACCGGGCACTTCTGGGCGCCGGCGGTGATCGTCGCCAACAAGAATACGTTCCGGAACTGGCCGGGCCGCGTGCGGGACGCCGTCCGGGCGGCGGCCGAGGCCTCGACCCGGTACCAGCGCGAACTGGCGCTGGCCGAGGACGCCCGGATCATGGCGCTCCTGGAGCCGCCGGTGGAGGTGGTCACCCTCACGCCGGCCGAGCGCGCCGCCTTCGCCGCCGCGACGGCGCCCGTTGTGGATGCCCACCGGGCGGAATTCGGCGAGGCGCTGGAGCAAATCGCCCGCGCGGCGTAGAAGGCCGGACGGGACCGGGCGGTCACGCAAAAAGCCCGGGATTCCGCCGCAAATGGGCTCCTGTATTGGCCCCGGAGCCCCGGCGCGAGCCATGCACCAGGCGCATAGCTGTAAGGTGTTGAAATATCATGATTTATAATTATATTCCAATTCGGCGCTTTTCGCGACAATGGACATTCATGGACATTAATAGACATTTATTGTCACCCGTTCGGGAGGTAACGCACCGAATAGGTCGTACAAAACTGCATAGCTCCCTCCCCGAATCAAAACGGCCGCCCTGGAGGGGGCGGCATCTGCCTATACATTTAGCCCGCGCGCGGTAGACCGCAAGCCGTCATGCCCGTGCTTGACACGGGCATCCACGTGGATGGCCGGGTCCAGGCCCGGCCATGACGAGCTTCTTTGATTCCGCATCATGCGTCATGCCTCCCCGCCGCTTCCTACCGCAGGGGGTTGACGATCCGGAGCCCGCTGAAATCCCGTTCGTTGTCGGTGACGACCATGCAGCCGTTGGCCTCCGCCACCGCGGCGATGATCATGTCGAGGGCGCTGCGGGGCCGGCCCCGGGCCTTGCCGTCGGCCATCAGGCGCGCCCAGATCAGGCCGGCCCTGTCGTCGAACGGCAGGATTCGGCCCGCGAACAGCGCCTGCGGCCCCTCCCCGCCCGCGAACCAGGCTTCGAGCCCGTCCTTCTTCCTGCCGCCGGGCAGTTCCAGGATGCCGCGCCGGATTTCGGCGACGGTCAGCGAGGCGACGAACAGGTCTTCGTCCGGCTGCGCGGCCATCCAGCCGACCAGACGCTGGGACGGCTGCGGCTTGACGGCATTGCTGATGATGTTGGTGTCGAGCAGGTAGCGCGTCAAAGATCGACCCTGCGCCCGTCGATCCGCTCCCGCGAAAGGTCGAGGCCGGCCCCGACCAGCGGCGAGCGCCGCAGCGCCGCGAGAATCCCGCCCGGCTTCGGCGGTTCGTCGGCGACCAGTTCCGTGACCGCCGCCCGCGCCCGGTTCGCTTCCGGCCCGTCTTCGGCCAGGCGGCGCGCCAGCGTGCGCAGCAGCTCCCGGTCGGTTTCGCGGGCCGTCACCTCGAAGCGCTTGAGGCCGCGCCGCGCCAGACGCGCACGGTAGTTCCTGTTGGCTTTTTTCTGTGCGGCAGTGGTCAAGGTGGTCTCCGGCTTATATCCGGATATATATACCGTACTCGCCGCCGCGGCAATCCCGGATTTCCGGACGGAAGCCGGGCGCGCGCTTCGCCGCATGGCTCCCCTCCAAACCAAAACGCCGCCCCGGCGACGGAGCGGCAGTGACCTATTCATTTGGCACGGGCGCGGGTGGGGGCAAGGA
>CAZUGT010000227.1:0-12944 GCA_964620095.1 uncultured Rhodospirillaceae bacterium
TCGCCGGGCTCGCCTTCGCGGTGGGCATGGTGGTGGACGCGGCAATCGTCGTGCTCGAGAACATCTACTGACTCCGGGAGAAAGGGGTCCCGGCCCGGAAGGCGGCCCTCGACGGCGCGTCGCAGGTCTGGGGGGCGGTGCTCGTCTCCGCGCTGACGACCGTGATGGTGTTCATCCCCATCCTGATCCTGAAGCTCGAGGTCGCGCAGCTCTTCCGGGACATCGCGGTCGCGATCTCGGTGGCGGTCCTGCTGTCGCTGCTTCTCGGCGTCCTGATGGTCGTCGTCGCGTTGCCGAGTGCGCTGCTATGGCTCAAGAGCGGCCACCGGCGGTCGGACGTCGCGGCCGGGATGCCGCGGGCCTGATCCGCAACCGGCCGTCCGCCGGAATTTACAGGCCCGTCCGCATCACATAAATTCAAACGGCTCGACCAGGAAGCAGCCGAACGTTTCGCCCATCACCCAGGAAGGCAGTCCCGCAATGAGAATTTCGTTCGACAAGCCCGCGCAGGCGACCAATGGAGTTGCGGTGGTCTTTGCGACCGCCGGCGCCAAGCTCACCCCGTCCGCCGACAGGCTCGACAAGAAAGCCGGCGGCGCCATCAGGCGCGCGATCAAGGCGAGCCACTTCAAGGGCAACGCGGATCAGTCCTTGAAAATCTGGACGCCGGCGGGAACCCGGCTGGAAGCCATCATGATCATGGGCCTCGGCAAGCCGGAGGCGCTGACCGACCTCCAGGCCCAAAAGATCGGGGGAGCGATGTACGCCAACACCCGCCGGGCCAAGAGCGGCACGGTCAATGTCGCCGTCGATCCGGTGGACGGCGGCAAGCTCCCGGCCAACGAGCTCGCCGCCCAGATGGGATACGGGGCATTGTTGCGGTCCTACCGGTTCGGCAAATACCGGACCAAGGAAAAGGACTCGGCCAAGCCCACACTCAAATCGATCAAGTTCGGCTGCCCGGGACACCTCAATGCCCGCCGGAGCTACAACGTGCTCGGCAAGGTCGCCGACGGGGTCTTCTTCACCCGCGATCTGGTCTCGGAGCCGCCCAACATTCTCTACCCCGAGTCCCTCGCCCAGGAGGCGAAGAAGCTCGAGAAGCTCGGGGTCAAGGTCGAGATTCTGACCGCCGCCCGGATGAAGCGCTTGGGCATGGGCGCGCTTCTCGGCGTCGCGCAGGGCAGTGTCCGCGAGGCGCGGATGGTGGTCATGCAGTGGAACGGCGCGCCGAAGCGCGGGAAATCCAAGGGCTCCCGGGCGGACGCGCCCATCGCCTTTCTCGGCAAGGGCGTGACCTTCGATACGGGCGGCATCTCGATCAAGCCGGCGGCCGGCATGGAAGACATGAAGTGGGACATGGGCGGCGCCGGCGTGGTGATCGGCCTCATGCGGGCGCTCGCCGGCCGCAAGGCCAAGGCCAACGTGGTCGGCGTCATCGGCCTGGTGGAGAACATGCCGGGCGGCAATGCCCAGCGGCCGGGCGATATCGTCACCTCCATGTCGGGCCAGACCATCGAGGTGCTGAACACCGACGCCGAAGGGCGCCTCGTGCTGGCCGATGCGCTCTGGTACTGCAAGGAGCGGTTCAAGCCCAAGTTCATGGTCAACCTCGCCACCCTGACCGGCGCCATCATCATCAGCCTCGCCGATCAATATGCGGGCCTGTTCTCCAACAACGACACGCTTTCCGACCGGCTGACCAAGGCCGGCGAGGCGGTGGACGAGAAGCTTTGGCGGATGCCCATCGGAGACGGCTACGACCGCATGATCGACAGCGATGCGGCCGACATGAAGAACATCGGCGGCCGCGGCGGCGGCAGCATTACCGCGGCCCAGTTCCTTCACCGGTTCGTCGGCAAGACCCCGTGGGCGCACCTGGATATCGCCGGCGTCACCTGGTCGAAGAAGGACGCGCCCACCGTTCCCAAGGGCGGCACGGCCTTCGGGGTCCGGCTGCTCGACCGGCTGGTGAAGGACCACTACGAAAGCAAGTAGCCCGATACTCTCTGCCAATCGCGGCGCAATTGTGGCACCGTAGGGCGATGACCGAGGTGTCCTTTTATCACCTGCAGCGCTCGCCGCTGGAAGTCGTCTTGCCCAAGCTGCTGGAGAAAACCCTGGCGGCGGGCAAGCGCGCGGTGGTCATGGCGTCCTCCGAGGACCGGGTGGAATCGCTGAACGCCATCCTCTGGAGCCAGGACCCGGGCGGCTGGCTGCCCCACGGATCGGCCGCCGACGGGTTTGCCGAGCACCAGCCGGTGTGGCTGACCGCGACATTGGAAAACCCCAACCGGGCCGATTTCCTGTTCCTCACCGACGGCGCGGCGGTCGAGGATCCGAGCGGCTATGAACGGTGCTTCGACCTGTTCGACGGCAATGACGACACGGCGGTCGAGGCGGCGCGGGGCCGCTGGAAATCCCTGGCGGCCGCCGGTCACGCACTGACCTATTGGCAGCAGAGCGTCTCGGGCGCCTGGGAAGAGAAGGCGAGCGCCTGACCGGTGCGCTTCGAGCAGGGGCTCCCGGTGGCCAAGACCCTTGCCACACTCCGGTCATATGTATATAAGCGCCCCGGTTTTCCGGGGTTCCCGGCAGCTTTGTATCCGGTAGGATCACGTTTCGACCAATTCCCGAGGCAACCCGCGAGGTTCGATGCAATGGCCGTCGAACGTACACTTTCGATCATCAAACCGGACGCCACCCGGCGCAATCTCACCGGCCGGATCAATGCCCGGTTCGAAGAGGCCGGTTTGCGGATCGTCGCCCAGCGCCGGGTCCGCCTGACCCGCGAGCAGGCGGAGCGGTTTTACGACGTGCATGCGGAGCGGGCGTTTTTCGACGATTTGTGCGACTTCATGATTTCCGGACCGGTCGTGGTTCAGATCCTCGAAGGCGAGGATGCCATCGCCAAGAACCGCGAGGTGATGGGCGCCACCAACCCGGCCAACGCCGATGACGGCACGATCCGCAAGGATTTCGCCGAGAGCATCGAGGCCAATTCCGTCCACGGTTCCGATGCGCCGGAAACCGCGGCCCGCGAGATCGCTTTCTTCTTCAGTGAGCTGGAAATCGTCGGCTAGATCGGCTCTAGCCCGTGGGATTGATAACAGGGGAGGGCGCCTCCCCCGTCTCGCTTATCTCCACCTTGTTTCCGGCCATTTTGGCGCGGCCTTCGGCGATCAGCCGGACCGCCAGCGGATACAGTTTGTGCTCTTCGGCCAGAATGCGCGCCGCCAGGTCCCCGGGGGTGTCGCCCTGCAGGACGGGCACGACGGCCTGCGCGATGATCGGGCCGTCGTCCATCTCCGGCGTCACGAAGTGGACGGTACAGCCGGAAAACCTCACGCCCGCCTCGATGGCCCGCTCGTGGGTGTGAAGTCCCTTGAAGGCCGGCAGAATGCTGGGGTGAATGTTGATCAGCCGGTCCCGCCACTTGCCGACGAAGTTGCCGGTCAGCAGCCGCATGAACCCGGCGAGGCAGACAAGTTCGATGGATCGAGCGGAAAGCGCCGCATGGAGCGCGTTCTCGAACGGCTCCCGGCCCTCGAAGTCCCGGTGATCGATGGTCTCGGCCGGTATGCCCGCCTTGGCGGCCCGTTCGAGACCGGGCGCATCCGGTACGTTGGAGACGACGAGGGCGATCTCGGCCCCCAATTCTCCCGCCGCCGCGGCGTCGATCAGCGACTGCAGATTGCTGCCGCGCCCGGAAATGAGAACGGCGATCTTCATCCGCCGAACGCGGCCTCGAGGTCGTGAATGCGGACCCCGTCCTCATCGCCGCCGCGGCGGACCACTTCGCCGATGGCGCTGACGGTCTCGCCGGCCGCCTCCAGCGCCGACTTGATCTCCGCCGCATCGTCCGCCGGGCACAGCGCCACCATGCCGACACCGCAATTGAAGGTCCGGGCCATTTCCCGAGGCGCCACGCCGCCGGCCTCGGCCAGCCAGGCGAATACCGGCGGCGGGTCCCACGCCCTGGCATAGAGATCGACGCCCAGTCCGTCGGGCAGCACGCGGGGAATGTTGTCGAGCAGTCCGCCGCCGGTGATGTGGGAAATGGCGTGAACGCCGCCGGCGCCGATGCCGGCCAGCGCCGCGCGCACATAAATCCGGGTCGGGGTCAGGTAAGCCTCGCCGATGCTTTGTTCGGGCGCGAACGGGGCCGGGTCATCGAAAGTCAGATCCGCCATTTCGACCACTCGCCGGGCCAGGGAAAAACCGTTGGAATGCAGGCCGGCGCTGGCGAACCCCAGGACGACGTCGCCTTCCCGGACGGCGTCGCCGGTGAGCAGCGCATCGCGCTCCACGGCGCCGACCGCGAACCCGGCGAGATCGTAATCGCCGTCGGCGTACATGGAGGGCAGTTCCGCCGTTTCGCCGCCGATCAGGACGCACCCGGCCTGCCGGCAGCCGTCCGCAATGCCGTTGATGACCGAGGCGGCCACCGCCGGCTCCAGCCGCCCGGTACCGAAGTAATCCAGGAAGAACAGCGGTTCGGCGCCCTGGACCACCAGATCGTTGACGCACATGGCCACGAGATCGATGCCGATGGTGTCGTGGCGCCCGACCGCCGCCGCCACCTTCAGCTTGGTGCCGACGCCGTCGGTACCGGAAACCAGGATGGGGTCCCGATAGCCCGCCGCCTTGAGGTCGAACAGGGCGCCGAATCCGCCGAGCCCGGACATGGCGCCCGGCCGGCCGGTGGCCTCGGCGGCGGGCCGGATGGCGTCGACCAGCTCATCGGCGGCATCGATATCGACGCCGGCATCCTTGTAGTTCAGGGTGAACTCCACCGGTTTTCGTTTCAGGATGAACTCCACCGGCCTGCCGTCATGCCCGAATTTCCGCTTTGAGCTGCCCTTGGAAATGCCTTCCTCCATCGTTTCTACGTGCTAAATTAGCCGCCCACGAAGGCCGAAAACATACTTGATCCGGGGCGGTTTGCAATGTTCGGAAAACCCAACTGGCCCGGCGTCTCGCCAGGCGCCGGGATGCCGCTGACGCGCGAACGACGGGCGCGCGTCCCGCGTGCCGCGGCGGTCTTCGGATTTGCATTGGCACTGGCGGTCGCCGCCGCCGGCCGTACCGCGACCGCGCAGGACGTGTTCGAGGTTTCGGGCGTGGCCGTCGATGTGACGGCGGAAACCGCCGCCGCCGCCCGGGCGCGCGCACTGGCCGCCGGAGAACAGCGCGCCTTCGAAATCCTTCTCGACCGTTTGACGCTGAAGTCGGATATCGACCGCCTGCCGGTGTTGAGCGCCGCGGACCGCGCCGTGTTGGTTCAGGACCTCTCGGTCGCCAATGAGAAAACTTCCGCCGTCAGGTATCTCGCCGAACTGACGTTTCGTTTCAAGCCGCGCGAAGTGCGTAAAATGCTTCGCGACCTGGCCATCGACTTCGCCGAAACCCCGAGCAAACCGGTGCTGGTGCTGCCGGTCTACCGCGCCGCGGGCGTGGTCGTGTTATGGGACGACCCCAACCCCTGGCGGGACGCGTGGAGCGGCATAGTCGGGCCCGGCGCCCTGGCCGGCTTGGTCCCGATGGAGCTCCCGGCGGGCAGCCTCGCCGATATCGCGGCCATCGGCGCGGAGCAGGCGGCCGTCGGCGACCGTGCGCGGCTGGCGGCGCTGTCCGGGCGTTACGGAACCAGCGACGTGATCGTCGCCCTGGCCGAACTTGCGGCCGCGCCGGGCGGGGCACCTTCGATTTCCGTCACCGTCAACCGCTATGGCGAATCGGTTTCCGAGCAGGCCATCGTCACCGGCGTCACCGGCCGGCCGGGCGAGGCGGTCGAGGCGGTCCTGCGGCGCGCGGCGGCCCAGGTTGCCGATGAGATCGAGGACCAGTGGAAAGCCGACAACCTCATACAGTTCGAGCGCAGCGAAATCGTGGCGGTCGTGCTGCCGATCAAGTCGCTCGGCGAATGGGTGACGGCCCGGTCCAGGCTGGGGCGTGTGGCGGTCGTCGACCGCGTCGATCTTGTCCTGCTGTCCCGTGACGAGGCGCGCATCAACATTCAATATCTCGGCGATATCGACCAGCTGGCGCTGGCGCTGGCCCAGGCGGACCTCGGTCTCCGTGAGGAGGAGGGCAGATGGTTCCTCGAACTGGGTTCGGGCGCCGCGCCGCCCCGGGCCGCGCCGCCCAACCAGGGCTAAGGCGAGATGCGCCGAACGCTGAGGGTCAACATTCCCAATCTCATCAGTTTTGCCCGGCTGCTGTCGGTGCCGCTGGCGGTCTGGCTGATCCTCAGCGACGCCTACCTCTGGGCCTTTTGGGTTTTCCTTGTCGCCTGCGCAAGCGATGCGGTGGACGGCTTCATCGCCAAGCGTTTCGACTCGGAAACCGTACTCGGCGGGTTTCTGGACCCAGTCGCCGACAAGGCGCTGTTGGTCAGCGTGTTCGTCGCCCTGGGACATGCCGGATTTCTGCCCACGTGGCTGGTCATCCTGGTGGTGTTCCGGGATGGGCTGATCCTCCTCGGGGCGTTGCTGTATCATGTGCTCTATCAGCGGCTGACCATGGAGCCGCTGCTGATCAGCAAAGTGAACACGACGGTGCAATTTCTTCTCGTCCTCGGCGTCCTGGGCATGGCAGGCTACCAGTTGGAGGGCCGGTCAGTGGTGGAATTGATGATCTATGTGGTCGCGGCGACCACCTTTGCGTCGGGCACGGCGTATGTGTGGGTTTGGGGCCGGCGCGCCTCGGCATTGGAGCCCGGCGAGTAATGACGGCACGCAGTCAAACCCTGGTCTGGATCGGTATCCTGGCCGCCCTGGTTGCCGCCCTGATGCTCACGGGCAGTATTCTGCTCCCGTTCGTCGCCGGAATGGCGGTCGCCTATTTTCTCGATCCGTTGGCCGACCGGCTGGAGGCGTGGGGGACCTCGCGAACCGCCGCCACCATCATCATCACCCTGATCTTCTTCGCCGTGGTGATTCTGGCACTGGTGCTGCTGGTGCCGCTGCTTCAAGGGCAGGTCCTGGCATTCGTCGAGAAACTGCCGCAACTGGTCAATTCCGTCCTCGCCTGGATCGCGCCGTTCCAGGAACGGGTCGAAGGCCTGATTTCCAGTGACCGGCTGGAGCAGCTGCGCGATGCCGCCCAGTCCTCCGCCGGCACCTTGATCGCCTGGGCCGGAGGCGTGCTTGCCCGGATCTGGCAGGGCGGCCTTGCCTTCTTCAATTTGCTGTCCCTGGTGGTGATCACGCCGATCGTCAGCTTCTACCTGTTGCGCGATTGGGACCGCATCGTCGAGCGGGTCGACAGCTGGCTGCCCCGCCGCCACGCACCGGCCATCCGCGAAATCCTTGCCGACATCGATACCACCGTTGCCGGCTTCGTCCGCGGGCAGGGGACCGTCTGCCTGTTTCTCGCGGTCTTCTACGGGGTCGGCCTGACCATCGTCGGTTTGGATTTCGGCCTTACCATCGGATTGGCGACCGGCCTGATCTCCTTCGTTCCCTATTTCGGGATGCTGGTGGGGATGGGTGTCGCGTTCGGCGTCGCGTTTGCCCAGTTCACCGAAGTTCTGCCGTTCGTCTTCGTCTTCGCCGTATTCATGGCCGGCCAGGTGGCCGAGTCCATGTTCCTGACGCCGAAGCTGGTGGGTGACCGGGTGGGCCTGCACCCGGTCTGGGTGATTTTCGCGCTTCTCGCCGGCGGAGCCAGCTTCGGCTTTACCGGCGTGCTGCTCGCCGTGCCCGCCGCGGCGACCATCGGCGTGCTGATCCGGTTCTTTCTCCGCCGGTATCTGGAAAGCCCGCTCTATGGCGCCGGCGGCGATGAGGCCGGCGAAGACCCGGATGCATGACCGGCGCCCGGCAACTTCCGCTTGGCTTTGATCACCGGCCGTCGATGAGCGGCGCCGACTTCCTGGTGACCGGGTGCAATCGGGCGGCGGTGGCATGGCTGGACAAATGGCCGGACTGGCCGGGACCCGCCCTGGTGGTTCACGGGCCGCCGGCCAGCGGAAAGACGCATTTGACCCATGTCTTTCAGGCCCAGACCGGGGGAACGCTGGTTCCGGGCGGCGCACTGAATGACGGCGACGTCCGGCGGGCGCATCGTGACGGGGGCGTGGTGATCGTCGACGACGCAGACAACTCGGCCGACGAGGCCATCCTCTTCCATCTCTACAATGCGGCGGCGGACGCGGATGGCCATCTCCTGCTCACCGCCGGAACGCCACCGGCCCGATGGAACATCGGCCTTCCCGACTTGGCGTCCCGGCTGCGCGCCGCCCCCTCCGCCGGTATTCGTTTGCCCGATGAAGACCTGATGGCGGCGGTCCTGACCAAGCAGTTTTCCGATCGCCAGCTGCGTGTCGATCCGGCGGTGATCTCGTTTCTGTTGCCCCGCATCGAGCGGTCCTTTACCGCCCTCGACAAGCTGGTTGACGATATCGATCGCGCATCTTTGGCGGAAAAGCGCAACGTCACCCTGCCGTTCGTACGGACGGTGCTGGCGGGGCGCGCCGGAAGCTAGAGCGGGAAGACTCGATTGTGAATCGAAAGGGAATTCCCGGACCTATTCCCTCTCCAGGTCGGCGGGACGAACAAAGGCCTCCAGGGTTCCGGCGCCCGGGCGGACATGGCGCCACGTCCCAGCCCCGAATGAAATGACCGACAATGCCGCTGTCGGGTACTTGGCCTGGAGCCTGGACAGCGCGTCCGGCGCGGCGTCACCGGTCATCAGGTGCGCCATCGATTCCAGCCCCGGATTGTGGCCGAGCAACATGACCGTGGCGGCCGTATCCGGCAGCCCCCGCAGACGATTGAGCATCACGAACGACGATGCCCCGTAGAGATCGTCTTCGAACCGAGTGTCATGTGCCCACGACCCGTGCTGTTCGAGGATGGTCAGCGTCTCCCGCGTCCTGGCCGAGGGCGAGGACAGGATCAGCTGCGGATGAAAGCCGTTCTTTTCCATGAATTCGCCCATCAGCGCGGCGGCGCGGCGGCCGCGCTTGTTCAAAGGACGGTCGAAATCGCTCAGGCCTTCATTGGCCCAGCTCGATTTGGCGTGTCGGAGCAGATAAAGGCGCTTCAAAGGGACTTCCCACGGATTTTCCAGGCCGTTTCCGGCAGAGAATGACCGATTCCACCCGCCGTCTCCACCACTTTGCATGCTTTCGGACACCCGGCGACCGGGGTAGAATCCGTTCCGGGAGAGAGTGATGATTGCGTCGCCCGAGCGAGGTCGCGATACCTCGGCGCCGGCACCCGGCGACCGGTTTCTGAATCGCGAGCTGTCCTGGCTGTCGTTCAACAACCGGGTGCTCCAGGAAGCCGGCAATCAAGCGCATCCGCTGCTTGAGCGGGTCCGCTTCCTGTCCATTTCCGCGTCCAACCTCGACGAGTTCTATATGGTTCGCGTCGCCGGGGTGAAGGGCCAGTTCGACGCCGACATGGTGACCCTCTCGGAAGACGGCCTCACCCCGCATGAGCAGATGATCGCCATCCGCGCCGCCGCCAACCGCCTGACGGCCGATCAGCAACGCTGCTGGCATGATCTGAAATCCGAGCTTCGCGGCGAAAACATCGACGTCGTCGACAGGGATGCGCTGACGGGTGAGGACCGGTCCTGGCTCGAACGCCATTTCATGGAGCAGGTGTTTCCCCATTTGACGCCGCTGGCCGTCGACCCGGCCCATCCGTTTCCGTTCATCCGCAACCTCCGCCTGTCGATGGCGCTGAACATCAGCCGCCCGCGGGAAGGCCGGAACCAGCAGGCGCTGATCACCCTGCCGCAGATGCTTGAGCGGTTTGTGCGGCTGCCCGGCGATCACCCGCGCTTCGTGCTCCAGGACGATGTGATATCACTCTTTCTCGACCGGATTTTTCCCGGCTTCGAGATCGGTGAATTCGCCTGGTTCCGGGTCATCCGCGATACCCAGTTCGAGATCGACGAAGAGGCCGAGGATCTGGTGCGCAGCTTCCAGACGGCGCTGAAGCAGCGGCGCCGGGGCGTCACCATCAGCCTCGCGGTCAACGCCGGCATCTCCGACGACCTCCGGACGATGATCGTCAACGGCCTGGCGGTCGATGCGGGAGACATGGTGTTTCACGACGGTATGCCGGGCCTGAGCGATTTGGAGCAGATCACCCGCGTCGAGCGCTCGGATCTCAAGTTCCGGCCCTATGACGCCCGGTTTCCGGAGAGGGTCCGGGAACTCGGCGGGGATTGCTTCGCCGCGATCCGAACCAAGGATTTCATCGTCCACCATCCCTATGAGAGCTTCGAGGTGGTGGCCCGGTTCCTCCGCCAGGCCGCCCGGGACCCGGACGTCGTCGCCATCAAGCAGACTCTCTACCGGACCAGCAACGACTCGGCGATCGTGGCGGCGCTGATCGAGGCGGCGGAAGCCGGCAAGTCGGTGACCGCGATGGTGGAACTCAAGGCCCGCTTCGACGAGGAAACCAATATTCGCTGGGCGCGGGATCTGGAGCGCGCCGGCGCGCAGGTGGAGTTCGGCTTCGTCGACATGAAGACGCACGCCAAAATCAGTTTGGTGGTGCGGCGGGAGGGCAACGAGTTGATCTCCTACGCCCACTTCGGCACCGGCAACTACCACCCCCAGACCGCCACGGTCTATACGGACCTGTCCTACTTCACCACCGATCCCGGCCTGTGCCGGGACGCGGCCCAGGTGTTCAATTTCATGACCTGGCACACCGAGCCCCGCAACCTGACCAAGCTTGCGGTTTCTCCGCTGGACCTCCGCGAGCGCCTGACCGAACTGATCGACGCGGAGATCGGGCATGCCCGCGCCGGGCGTCCGGCGACCGTGTGGGCGAAAATGAATTCCCTGGTGGATACGGGAATCATCGACCGCCTCTATGAAGCCTCGCAGGCGGGGGTGCAGGTCGATCTGGTCATCCGCGGAATTTGCTGCCTGCGTCCCGGGGTTCCCGGCCTGTCCGAGAACATCCGGGTCAAATCGATCATCGGAAGATTTCTTGAACATTCGCGAATCGTGGTATTCGGAAACGGTCAGAAGCTGCCATCGCCGAAGGCCAAGGTGTACATCTCATCCGCCGACTGGATGCCCCGAAATCTCAATTGGCGCGTCGAAACGCTGGTGCCGATCGAGAACCCGACCGTCCACCGGCAGGTCGTCGAGCAGGTGATGGTCGCCAACCTGAACGACGTCCGGCAAAGCTGGTCCATGGGTCCGGACGGGACCTATTCGAGGCTCGAGGCGGCGCCGGACGATTTCAGCGCACACACCTATTTCATGACGAATCCGAGCCTGTCGGGCCGCGGCAGCGCTCTCGAAAAGCATCGGCCGCAGATGCCGAGACTGGTCTCGGACCGGGATTGAGGGGCGGATCACAAGCCGTATGAGCGCCGAGATCTACTCTCTCGCGGACAAGGCCGGAACCGGGCAGCTGTCGCCGGAAAACGGCGCCGGGCGTATCGCCATCGTCGATATAGGATCCAACACCGTTCGTCTCGTGGTTTACGACTCTCTCAGCCGCCTGCCGGTTCCGATCTTCAACGAGCGGGTCACCTGCGCGCTGGGCCGAGGCCTGAGCAAATCGGGAAAGCTCAACGCCGATGGCGTAAAGCTCGCCATGTCGGCGCTGACCCGGTTCGTCAACCTCACCGAGGAGATGGAAGTCGGCCAATTGGAACTGCTGGCGACGGCCGCCGTCCGCGAGGCGGAAGACGGCCCGGCGTTCGCGGCGCGGGTCGAGAAACGCTTCGGGCGGACGGTCCATGTCCTGAGCGGTGACGAGGAAGCGAGGCTCGGGGCGGCCGGCGTTCTCAGCGGGATGCCCGACGCCGACGGTCTGGTCGGCGACATGGGCGGCGGCAGTCTGGACCTGGTCTCGCTCAACCGGGGAGCCTTCGGCGAGAGCTGCTCGCTTCCCCTCGGGCACCTCCGGATCGCCGAGGAGTCCCAGGGCGACGTGGCCAAGACCCGCAATCTGGTCGACGAGGCGCTCGACCGGCTGCCCTGGCTCTCCGGCTTCCGCGGGCGCCGGGTCTATGCCGCCGGCGGCGCCTGGCGGGCGCTCGCACGGGTTTCGATCACCCAGAGGGACTATCCCCTGCATGTGCTCGACGGCTATTCCGTGCCCGCCGGCGCGGCGATTGAAATGACCCGGATTCTGTCGGGTCTCGGCCGCAAATCCCTGGAACGGATTACCGGCGTTTCCCGGCGCCGGGCCGAGACCTTGCCCTTCGCCGCCATGGCCATGAACCGCCTGTTGGAGCGTGCCCGGCCGGAACGGCTGGTGTTCTCGGGCTACAGCATGCGGGAAGGGAAGCTGTTCGAGATGCTGAGCGACGAGACCCGCCGCGAGGATCCGCTGATCAGCGCGTGCGAGGGATTCGCCCGGCGCGGCGGCCGGTTTTCGGTCCATGGCGAGGAAGTGGTGTCATGGCTCGAACCCCTGTTCCCCGATGCCTCCGCCGAGGACAGGCGGTTGTGCCTGGCCGCCGCGCTCTTGAGCGATATGGGGTGGGCGGACCATCCCGACTACCGGGCCCTCCACTCGTTCCTGAGGGTGTTGCGGCTGCCGATTGCCGGATTGACCCACGGCGATCGCGGGTTCCTGGCCCTGGCGGTCTTCGTCCGCTATGACGGCAGCCGCCGCCAGTACGAGGTTAATCAAATCCGGCCTCTGCTGACCGAGGACCGGGAACACGCCGCCGCGGTCCTTGGCCTGGCGCTGAGGCTGGCCCACCTCATTTCGGGCGGCGTGCCGGGCCTGCTGGAAAAGACCGGCCTGTCGCTTACCGAATCGAACCTGACCCTGGGATTGGCGCCGAACCGGAAACTGTTCCACAGCGAGGCGGTGGAGCGGCTGTTCCGCGACCTCGCCAAGACCCTCGACGTGAAACCGAAGATCAGCTAGCGCAGGATGATTCTATTGGGAAGCGTATCCGGCGTTTTGGAAGCCGTTTGCGCAACCCCCTCACCTTGGTCA
>CAZUGT010000228.1:0-3261 GCA_964620095.1 uncultured Rhodospirillaceae bacterium
CGGCGGACCCACCGCGGCGGCGGACAGTTTGGGCGTAACCGAGCCATTTGTCGCGGCCACGACATCCTTCATCCACGGGACCGTAATGCCCGTCTGGAACGGATGCTTTGGCGGCAGGTAGTTGTTGATCAGCAGTTCGGCTGACTGAGCGGGGCTTGAAACGAAAAACGCACCGGCGGCGACACCGGCGAGCGCGGTCAACGTGACCGTGCGGTTAATTGAAGACATGGTGAATCTCCCAAAAATCATAAAACCAGGATGGTTTTTCTTTTATTGGACGGGGCGACACCAATTGGCGTCAATCCGAGGATGGGCATTGTATGTTATTGCCAGCCGGGGAGTCCCAACGTTTGTGTGGGACCTGTCGCCAGCCCCGCATCCGCGATGCCCGCCTGAACCGGCGGGACGCATATTTTTTTCATCATACCCCGGCTGACCCCCTCACCCCGGTCAATTCCCTGTGGGAAATGACCGACCTCTCCCCCTGAAAGGGGACTTGGAATATATTTCCAAAGAAAATTTCGAATCCGGCCCGATCGTGTACGCCGGTATAGGCATTCATGGACATTAATGGACATTTGATGGCCTGGTTAAATTCCAATTCGGTGCTTTTGGGCGCATTTTTGTGCGCGGAAACCCCAGGCAAAATCATGCGGCGAAGCCCGCGGACCACGCTCCCTTGTCAATATGTGCGATTTGCCGCCCGATGCCACCCCCTCACCCAGCTTCGGGGGGGAGAGGCTGCAAATTTACCACAGAGCGCACAGAGATCACTGAGCGGATTCGAGTGTGGATACTCCGTGTTCTCGGTGGTCTCCGTGGTGAATTCCTGGATTCCCCGCACGAAGCCGGTCCAGCCGGCAAAGTGGCCTGGCCATCCACCCGGTCAATCCCCGGCGGGGAATGACCTTTTGTACCGCCGACCGCCAAGCGTGGATGCCCGTGTCAAAGCATGCCCTCCGGCCGGCGAAGCCGGTCCGGAGGGCACGGGCATGACGGCTTCTTGAACCACAGAGACGGTGAGATAGTAGGAGGCAATCATTCCTCCTCGGTGAACTCTGTGTCTCTGTGGTGAAATCCTTATATCCTGGATGCCCCGCACTATCGGCGGGGCATGACGGCCGGCGGGAGACCCGAGGGACCCGCTTCGCGAGTCGAGGGCTCACACCCCTCCTAGAAAGTCCTTGATCCAACTCCGGTACAGGTCATCGCGGGTAAACCTCTCCGGCCTCCTGGTAAGCGCGGATCAAGAAATGCCAAGCGGCCAGTAAGACGAATGAGCGTTCAAATTACCGAAGCTCGATCTCAATACAAACGCCGTTGTGGTCGCTCAGTGGGGCTTCGTCCGTGTCGAAACGTCTAAAGAACTGCGGTGGCCGCGATCGAATATCCGGCGACAAGGCAACGTGATCGATGAAAGGCTTGTCTAACGCAGGATCGCTGGAGACCCCCGCCGTTGGAATGGTCCACCCGGAAAGCGTGGCTTCTCGTTTCTGATTCACGATGCTGTTCTTTCCGGGATACCCCTTCGGTGGAATTTGCAGATTGAAGTCCCCGAGCAGGATTGTCTTCTGCTTCAAATCCGAACGTGACAAGACGTGCTCGCGCAGGATATCCAAATACTCGTGGGCGCCCTCCCAACTCTTCTTTTTCTCGTCTCCCCAATTTTCATGTGTACGATAGCCGTGCCACGGGATGCACATGCCCACGAAGTTGAGGTTCGTTCCTCCGAGTGTAGTCGTCGCGCTGACGAATCTTCCTTCGGGCAAACGATATGCCTCTCCCCTATCCACGTCCGTCCATCCAGATCGACTCCATAGAACGACCTTCCTTGCCCCGCGAGGCTCGTGTCGCCATCCGGACAGGTTGCTCGTGACCGTTTCCCCTCCGTCCGGCATTGACTCTGGAAGCGCTTCGGTCAAGCAGATTACATCCGCGTCATGGCCGATCACGAGTTGACGAATTCTCTCGAACTTCGTCTTCGTCTTCCCAACACTTTTATGCTTATCCGCTTGTGTATTCCAATTCAGGATTTTCATTGCACCGGTAACCCTACAGATTGACTTGATTAAGTTTGGCGCATTGGAGAGGGCTGCGAGACCCGTCACGAACCCCCCAGAAAGTCCTCGATCCAACGCCGATACAGGTCATCGCGGGTAAACCTCTTCAGCATCTCGGGGTCGGGCCTTCCCTGGATGTCCGCGGGTTTCGTGCCGTCGCGAAGGGCCTTCAGCGTGTCGTGAACGGCTTTCATGGCCATCGAGAACGGCAGGTGGCCCTGTAGGGCAATGCGTACCCCTTTGGAGCCCAGGTAATCGAGATCGGCTATTTCCGGCGGCGTACTGCCGAGGATCAGGGGTATGTCCACCTTGTCCGAGACCGCGTCCAGTTCCTCGCGGCTGGTTAGTCCGGCTAGGAATACCGCATCCACGCCGGCCTCCTGGTAGGCGCGGGCGCGAATTGCGGCGTCCTCGGCATCGGTGACGGCGCACGCGCTGGTCCGGCCGGCGATGGACAGCAGCGGGTCCTGGCGTGCGCCGACCGCCGCCCTCATCTTGCCGATTCCTTCCTCCAGCGAGATCATCTGCGGCTTGCCGGCGGTGCCGAATGGCGTGGGGAGTTCGGTATCCTCGAGGCTCATGCCGGCGATCCCGGCGGTTTCCAGTTCCTCGACCGTGCGCCGCACGTTGAGCGCATTGCCGTAGCCGTGATCCGCGTCGACCATCAGCGGCAGGTTTCCGGCTCGGTTGATCCGCAGGCATTGATCCGAGAATTCGCTCAGCGTCAGAACGAGGAGATCGGGCGCGCCGAGCACGGTCATCGAGGCGATCGAACCCGCGAACATGCCGATCTCGAACCCCAGATCCTCGGCGATCCGCGCGGAGACGGGGTCGTATACGGATCCCGGGTGCACGCATGTGTCGCCGGCGAGTATTTCCCTGAAGCGCTGCCGCCGATTTGTCCAGTCCATGAGGCGTTCCTTGTCCTGAGATTTGTGCGGTCCTAGATCGGCTCTAGGAACGGTCCATTCTGTCCCGAAGGTAGGTGGTGAGGGTGTCGATCATGCGGTAGGACTGCTCCCGCTCCGCGGGCGTGAACAGTGACAGCAGGCGCCGGTTCCGCTCGCGAACCACCGGTATCATTTCGTCATATCGATCGCGACCGGCATCGGTGAGGTCGATGATGGCGCTCCGGCCGTCGGATGGGCTGTCGACCCGGCCGATGCTGCCCGCGTTCTCCAGAAGCGTTGCGGCGCGGCTG
>CAZUGT010000229.1:0-15443 GCA_964620095.1 uncultured Rhodospirillaceae bacterium
TACCGCCTAAAACAGCCACGTCGGGAAGCCCTTGGGGGCGACCTCGATCACCCATTCGGGGAGCAGGGCCTGGAACCAGAACAGGTGCAGGGTGTGCTCGTAGAACACCACCAGCACGGCGTAGCCGGCGAGCGCATAGGCGCCCGAGAGCCTGCGTGAATACTCGCCCCACCGCCTGAGATACAGATACATGAGGATGGGGAGCGCCAGCTTCTGGCCGATCACCAGCATGACCAGCACCATGCAGATCAGATAGGCGAAGAAGATCACGGCGCGCTCGAGCAGCGCCTTCTCGCGGGCCTCCCGCCACGCCGCGCCGATGCCCGCATGTTCGACGACCGCGCCCCTGACGGCGCGCAGTTCCGAGAGGACGATCAGCAGGACGAAGGCGAGGCCGGGCAGCGCGAAGGTCGCCGGAAAATGGCGGATCGAGCGCGGCCACTCGGCGGATTCGATGGGCGCCCAGATGAAGAACGCCAGCAGGGGCACCGAGACCATCAGCGAGACCAGCGGGTTCCGCTCCCGGCCCTCGCCCAGCTCGATGGTCCCCTGGCGCCGGGTCGAGATGATGCCCCGCGCCGACAGATAGATGGTCAGCGCGATGAGCGCGATGATGATCAGCACGATGGGCCGGTCGAGCCAGCCCCAGCCGTCGTGCACCCGCCAGGCGATGTTGAACTTGTTCTCCATGATGTCGCCGAGGATCAGCCCCAGCACGAGGGGCGGGCGCGACCACCCGGACCGCTTCATCAGATAGCCGAGGATGCCGAAGAAGATCACCGAGATCCAGTCGCCCAAGGACGCGCCGCCGAGCCACGATCCCATGAAGACGAAGAACAGCACGCCGGGGACGATCAGGTGTCCGGGGAGGAAGGCGACCCGCGCCACCTGCCGGGACCAGAACATCAGGACGCCCGCGACCAGGAGGTTGGCGACGACGATGGTCCACACCATGGAGAAGGTGACGTGGGCGTCCTTGGTCAGCATTTCGGGGCCGGGGCGGAGGCCCTGGATCATCAGGGCGCTCAACAGGATGGCGACGCCGACGCCGCCCGGAATGCCGAACGCCACCGCCGGGATCAGCGCGCCGCCCTGGGTCGCGTTGTTGGCCGCCTCGGGGCCGATGACGCCCCGGATGTCGCCCTGGCCGAACTTGGAGCGGTCCTTGGCGCTCTGCACCGCGTGGCCGTAGGCCAGCCAGTCGACGATCGCCGCGCCGAGGCCGGGGAGAATGCCGATATAACTCCCGAGCGCCGCGCAGCGCACCGCCAGCCACTTGTGGACCCAGGCGTCCTTGATGCCCCTGAGGATGCCGCCGCCCTTGGCCTGGTCCTTGGGCACCCGCGAGATGGAGGTGTCCTTGAGGGCCAGCTCCATCAGTTCGGGGATGGCGAAGATGCCGAGCACCACCGGCAGGAAGGGCAGGCTGTCGATCAGGTAGTCGGTGCCCAGGTTGAAGCGGGGAATGGGCACCGTATCGCCGGTCCCGACGGTGGACAGCACGACGCCGAAACAGCCGATGGCGAGCCCCTTCAACACCGAGCCGCCGGTCAGCGAGCCCACCATGGACAGCCCCAGGACGCCGAGCATGAATATCTCCGGCGCGTTGAAGGCGAGGATGATGGGCAGCACCAGGGGGATCGAGACCGCGAGGATGAAGGCGCCGAACACGCCGCCGAAGGCGGAGACCGTGAACGCCGCGCCGAACGCCCGGGACGCTTCGCCCTTCATCGCCAGCGGATGGCCGTCGAGGATGGTGGCCTGCGACGCCGCCGTGCCCGGCACCCCCAGCAGCACCGAGGCGATGGTGTCGCTGGTGGCGGTGACCGAGACCATGGCCAGCAGCAGCGCGAACGCCGGCACCGGGTCCATCTCGAAGGTGAACGGGATCAGGATCGAGAGCCCGATGATGCCGCCGAGCCCCGGCACCGCGCCGAGCCAGGCGCCGATAGCGACGCCTAAGACGATGACGCCGATGGTCGGCCACTGAAATACCAGGGTGAACCCCTGGAGGAAGGCGTCGAACATCAACCGGTCCCGAGAATCCTGGTCAAAATGAACCGGCCCCCGCGATCATCGCGAGGGCCGGATCTTGGCCGGTTCTACTGCTTCTGGAAGGACGCGACGCGCTCTTTCCAGAACTTGGCGATCTTGGGATCGACGTTGGCCAGCGTTTGAAGCTGTTTCTCGCCGGCCTCGACCGGAATGTACTTCATCACCTGGCCGATGGCGGCCCCCATCCGCTCGATCACTTCCGGATCGGTCGCCGCATTCTTGAAGCCGATGCGCAGGTCGCGGACCGCCTCGGCATTGGTCTTCGGCGGCGCCAGGATGCGCATGCCGCCCCCGAAGGTGACCGAGGTGTAGAACTTGAAGGCATCCCAGATCAGACCCGACGGCGCCTTGCCGTGCACCTTCTTGTAGACCTGCTGGAACGACGGGATCTTGTAGCGCGGATCGGGCGAGAAGTTGCCGTTGGCGTCCATGACGTCGAGGTGATAGAGCCCGACGATGATCCCCTTGTCGGCCATGGTGGGCTTCAGGTTCCTGAACCACGAGCCCATGGAGAAGCCGGTGAAGTGGGTTTCCGCCGCCTGGATCGACGTCTTGATCGACGGCACGTTGCGGAAGCCCGATACGTAGTCGTACTTCACGCCCAGCAGATCAAGGGTGATCATGGCGTTGACGTCGGAGCCGTGGATCGGGTTGCGCCCGGCATACTTGAGGCCCTTCGCCTTGAACAAGTCGGACGCGCTCTTGACGCCGCCCGGCGCCAGATCGTGACGGGCCAGCACCATGCCGGGACCGCCCTGCAGGCCGGCGATATAGACCAGGTCCTGGTACTTGAACCGCATGCCCGGCTGTCCGGCCAACTGGGCCGCCACCTGGAACGGGTTGAAGCCGATGGTCTTGCCGTCGGGACGCGCCTTGTTGGCGATGAAGTTCATCGCCTTCATGGTCGCCGCGCCCGGCATGTTCTGGACGATCACCTTGGGATTGCCCGGAATATGTTTCTCCAGATGCTGCGACAGGAACCGCGCGATGGTGTCGGTGCCGCCGGGTCCGAACCCGACGATCAGTTTCACGGTCTCGCCCTTGAAGTATTGGGCCTGGGCCGGCGGCGCGCTCAGTGCGATCGCCGCCGCGCCGAGAGCAATGGCAGTAAAGGTCTTGGTTTTCATGGTTACCTCCCCGGTAAGCAGTATGTTGAATCTCGATGTGTCTTCATGGGTCTTGATGTTTTAGGGGCACGGGCTCGTAACGGCCCTTTCGCGCCCGAAAGCCCCGCGCCTAGGCCGGCGGCGCGGGTTGGTCCAATCCTTCGTCTCTTATCCTCTCCAAGAATGCCGAAAAGCCGTCGCTGGCGCCGGCGGGCGCCCGGAACATGGTGGCGAAAATGGTCACCAGCCACGGAATCTGTTCCTCGAAATCGATCATCGGGTGAATGTTCCTTTTGCGCTCCGCCTCGTCCAGGGCGGCGCGCGCCGCGGCCGAGGAGATGTCGTGGACCGCGCACCACATGATGGTGAACCGCCGACGCGCCTCTTCCCGGGGCAGATGGGACTGATCGCCCGCGATCATGTCCAGGAACCGCTGATCGGTGGCGGTCGCCAGTTCGCCGAGCGCCGACGGGTTCGGCCAGGTGTACTCGTTGACCACCCAGGCGCGAAGACGGGCAAACCGGTACCGCGCTTCCTTGTTGCCGAGTTCGGCGCTGACCAGCGGCGACATGTAGGCATAGATGATCTGTTCCAGCAGCGGCGGCCGGTCTTCCGCGACCCGGCACCGCTCCAACCGTTCGGTCCGCAGTCCGGTAATCTGCCGCGCCCGGCGCCGGATCACCCGGCGAAACAGGTCTTCCTTGGTCTTGAAGTGATAATGGATGGCGCCGTTGGCCACGCCCGCCTCGGCAATGATGTCGCGAAGGGAGGCGCCCTCGAAGCCCCGTTCGGCGAAGGTTTTTTCGGCCGCGTCCAGGATCCGCTCGACGGACCGCTGGGAATCGGATCGCAGGTTCTGCGTATCGTCCATCGCTGGGTTGGTCCCCGTTATCCGCGATTGCGAACAGCCTTCAGTTGCCGAAAGTTTGGTTGATCGGCCAATTTATGTCAACCGGATACGGTAAAAAAATGCCACGTTCACTGATTTTCAGATTGAAATTTGGTCGAACGACCAATTATAGTTTTGCCAATCGGTATCCGGAACCGTTGAAAGTTCACTGGGGAGGGCGCGCCTCGGGCGCGCGGCTTGGGTATGACGATCACCACCACGTCCGTTTCCACCGATGTTCTCATCGTCGGCTCCGGCTCCGCCGGCGCCATGGCGGCGGTCAAGGCCCAGATGGCCGGCGCCGACGTCCTGGTCGTGACCAAGGGGCCATATCCGTCGGGCAATACGACCAAGGCGGCGGCCGGTTACGCCGCGGCCTTCGGCCATGCCGATGCGCGCGACAATACGGAGGTGCATTTCGGCGATGTCGTGCGCAACGGCATCGGATTGTGCAATGAGGTGATGGTCAAGACCTGGGTCGACAGCATATGCGCCCTCACCGACGAGATGCGGGAGTGGGGTATCGACCTTATCTTCGACGGCGACAAATATCTTCAGCGGCCGTGGGAAGGGCATACCTATCCGCGGATGGTTCACCATCACTGGACGACCGGCAAGTACCTGATGAAGTGTCTCGGCGCCAAGGCCGAGGAGATGAATCTCAAGGCGTTGAGCCATACGATGATCGGCGGGCTGTTCAAGGACGGCGAGCGCGTCTCCGGGGCCTGGGGCGTCAACTACCGTACCGGCGAGGCGTACATCATCCGGGCCAAGGCGGTGATCATGACCACCGGCGGCTACGGCTCCCTTTACCCGGTCGGCGACAATGTGGGCGCGGCGACGGGCGAAGGCTACGCCATCGCCTTCGATGCCGGCGCCGAAATGCTGGGCATGGAATTCGGCCACTATCTGCCGACGCCGATCTACCCCGAGAAGATGAAGATCAAATCCGTATTCGCCGGTTACGCCAACGGCCTGGTCAACGAAGCCGGCGCCAAGCTGCGCAACAACGAAGGGCGGGAATTCTTCTACGACAAGTTCCCCGAGACCGGCGCGACAAAGCTCAAAATGGAGGAATTGACCCGCTACATCGGCGAGGAGAACCTGAAGGGAGGCGGCGGCCCGCACGGCGGCGTCTTCTTCGATGTCTCCGATGTGCCCGAAGAGTTCAAATCGAATCCCCGCTATTCGCGGGTGTGGCAACTGGCCGGCCGGGCCGGCTACGACCTCCGCGCAGACCCGATCGAGCTGGTCTGTTATCCCCATGACCTGGTGGGCGGCATCAAGATCACCATCGACGGCGAAACCAACGTACCCGGCCTTTATGCCGCGGGCGAGGCGACGGGCGGCTCCCACGGCGCCAGCCGGTTCGGCGGCTCGGCACTGTCCGATTGCCTGGTCTTCGGGGCCCGGGGCGCCGTCAAGGCGGCGGGCGAAGCGGCAAAACTCAACACCCATCCTTCCATCGCCAAGGCCGATATCGCGGCGGTCGGCGACAAGCTCGCCGGCTGGACGGAGCGCGAGGAAGGCGTCGACCCCGGCGAGATCCTGGACCGCAACAGCCACATCGCCAATACCTGCCTCAACGTGGTGCGTTCGGAGGACAGCATCCGCCGGGCCTACTCCGAATTGGACGATATCGAGGCGAACGCGATTCCAGACATGTCCGCCGCCGGCGCCGACGACAAGGATACGGCGGGCAAAATCCGCCAAGCCATCGAAGCCGAGGGCCAGATCACCTTGTGCCGCCTCTTGGGCGCCGCCTCGCTGGAGCGCACCGAAAGCCGCGGCGGCTACTTCGGCGGCGCCTACCGGCTCGAATATCCCGATCAGGACGACGAGAATTGGCTGAAGAACGTGGTTCTCCGCAAGCAAAACGGCGGGATTGCCGTATCCCATGATGCCGTGGTCAAATTACCCGGGGGCTATACGCCGGCAATGAAGAAGGCGATGTCCACCGAATGGTCGACGCCCGAAGGCGAAGAAGAAGACTATTCGGTCACCGAGTAGACGGCTTAGCGAGGGAGGAAGACCGTGGCGCGTTACGAAGTCACCATGGAAAACAATGTGGTCACCGACATCGCCGTCATCGAGGACGACGAGGAGATGCTGGGCATCGAATGGGCCTTGGCGGAAGTCCGCGAGACCTACAACCACTCCAAGGTCGTAACCGCATCGTTCACCCTGGCGGACGAAGACGAGGTCGACGATTTTCTCGACTCGATTCCCGACTTTTTCGAAGCGGGCCATGACACCGGCGCCGATGGGTGGCGGGACTTCCGGGCCAGACTGGGAACCGGATAGGAGACGCACATGGCGGAGGTTCTGAGAGCCGACTGGTTCGATCTGGCCGACGAAGACAAGGACTCGTTCTGGTCGTGGCTGCACCGGACCTTCCTGCCGGCACTGCAATCCGCGTCGGGCGTCGCCTGGGTCGGGCATTACGACATCATCGAGCAGCCCGACCGGCCCTACATCGAGGGCGCGCCGCAAAAGGTCGAGGCCGATCCTTCCGAAGTCGCGCCCGGCTGGCAGAACGTCATCCTGACCGCCGCCACGTCCCCGGAAGCGTTTTTCGGCAAGGGCAACGCGGTCGATGCTCTCGCGGAGGCGCACGCGGACAAATTGTCGGAGTGTCTCAACCATCGTTGGGCGGTGTTCATCGAGGAGCAGGTGATCAATTCGCCGGAGCAGCGGGCCTCTCCGTACGGCATGGGTCCGCCGCCCGCGATGCAGCTCGGCAATTTCAATACCCGCACCTGGGAGGACGGTTTCGAGCTTGCCCGCTGGTACCGGGCGGAGCGCTTTCCCCGGG
Source organism: uncultured Rhodospirillaceae bacterium (assembly GCA_964620095.1). GTDB lineage: Bacteria > Pseudomonadota > Alphaproteobacteria > Rhodospirillales > UBA2165 > JAJDXO01. The sequence goes on from CAZUGT010000229.1 coordinate 6,866, forward strand.
TCTCGGTCTCCAGGGGCATGATCCGCGGCCGAAAACTCCAGTCCATCGCCGGCTGGTCCAAACACGGCGTGCTGTGGGAAGGGACCGAGCTCGCCGATGACGATTTCTCTTTCGAACCCCGCTTCGTCGAGGCCGACCGCGACGAGAACTGGACCGGGCGGCACGTGCTGGAATACGTGATCCACGCGCCCAACAGCCCCAATGCCGGGCGGCGGGTGTGGCCCAAGGTCGAATAGAGTCAATCAGGGAGGAAAGTATGACCGACGCGCGGCTCGACCACGAACGGGGCCTCGAGGTCCTGAAGGAAATCGGATGGGGCGATACCCCGATGGCGCCGATCAAGGCGGCCGACGAGCAGTTCTGGGAACTGACGGTCGGGCACCTGTTCGGCAATATCTGGGATCGGCCCGGTCTGTCGAAACGGGACCGGGAGATGGTGACCCTCGCGACCCTCATCGCGCTCGACCGCACCCAGGGAATGCGGCCCCATCTCAGGAACGCCCGGGCGCTCGGCATCACCCAGGATGAGATCCGCGAGGTGATCATCCAGGTGATGCACTATGCGGGCTGGTCCTGCGGGGCCCACGCCATCACCGCCCTCGCGGAGGCGATGAAGGAAGAGGCCGGCACCTCGTAATATCTGGCAAAGGAGAACGCGATGGCACGGGTCAGCTTCATTGAAGAAGACAACGCGCCCGACCACCTCAAGGAACACCTCGGCATCAATGATCGGGCCCAGGAGGCTATGTTCGGCAAGCCAGGCCCGAACATCAACTCGGGCAGGCTGACGGCGCACATTCCGCTGATATCGCGGTGGCTGTTTCCGCTGATCGCGTCCATGCAGCGGAACGGCGCCGGCAGCATCCTGCCGGCCAAGATCAAGACCTTGGTGGACATCAAGACCTCGACGGTCAACGACTGTGCCTACTGAATTCATCACAACGAGTCGCTTGGTCAAGTGGCGGGGGTGACGGAGGAGGAACTGGCGGCGCTGCGGTCCGACGGCTACATGGAGTCCGGCCTGTTCACCGACCGGGAAAAGGCGGCGATCCTGTGGGCCGAGCATGTGACCCTCAATACCGCCAAATTCCGCGACGATGTCTTCGAGCAGGTGGCGGCGGTGTTCTCCGAGGCCGAGATCGTCGAGCTTACGACGCTCAGCGCGTTCCGCAACATGCGCAACCGAATGCACGATTCCCTGCAGATCGATCTCGATCCGCCGTCGGGCGCGGCGGCGGTCGGCGCCGGCTCCAGGGTCGATCCGCAGGGATTGAAGCGCTACCTGCAGGTATTGGTCGACAACTGGCCCGACGAATTTCCTGAAGCGCCCAAGGAGTAGAACCCGAGGAACAGGGGGACGACATGGCACGACTGAGTTTGGTGGACGTCGACAATTTCACCGGCAATCTGGCGAAGCGATACGAGTACGTGAAGAAGTCGCTCGGGCGGATCAACACCTATACCCGGGTATCGGCTCACCTGCCCGAGGTGACCAAGTTCATGGCCTTCATGCCCATGGTGCTGCAGCGGGAAGGGGCGGGGGGCGTCCTGTCGACGCGGATCAAGGAGATGGTGGTCCTCAAGACCAGTTTCATCAACGACTGCAACCACTGAATTTCCCACAACACGTCGCTTGGTCAAGCGGCAGGCATTACCGACCAACAGGTCGAGGTTATCCGCTCGGACGGCTACATGGAGAGCGATCTCCTGACCGAGCGGCAGAAGGCGGCGGTCCTTTGGGCCGAGCACGTGACCAGGAACACCGCCAAGTTCCGCGACGACGTTTTCGAACACGTCAAAAGCCTGTTCAGCGAGCCGGAGATTTTGGAGCTCACCCTGATTTGCGGCTCGTTCAACATGACCAACCGGATCATGGACTCGCTCCACATGGACATCACCGAGCACGATGTGGAGAAGATCAAGGGCTCGGTGCGGACCGATCCGGAGAACGTGCGGCGCTATTTGCAATTGATCCTGGACACCTGGCCCGAGACGTTCCCCGAGCCCTCCGGCGACTGACTGACGGTCATTCCATGCAGGCCGAGGAGTTTGACTTTGTGATTGTAGGCGCCGGCTCGGCGGGGTGCGTCCTGGCGAACCGGCTGAGCCGTGATCCCGGCACCAGTGTGCTGCTCCTGGAAGCCGGCGGCGCGGGGTCCCATCCCATGGTTCAAATGCCCCTGGCGATGAAAAGACTCCACATGGATCCGCGGTTTTCCTGGTGTTTCATGTCCGAACCGGAACCCCATTGCGATGGGCGGAATATCCCAATTCCCCGGGGCCGCCTGATGGGCGGCACCTCGTCCATCAACGCCATGGTCTATGCCCGTGGCCATCCCCGGGACTACAACCAGTGGCGCGACGAGGGTCTCGAGGGATGGGGTTACGACGATCTTCTTCCGTATTTCAAGAAGTCGGAGAACAGCTGGCGGGGAGAAACGCGCTTTCACGGCTCTACGGGCGAAGTAGAGGTGTCCCGTGCCGGCACGCCCAGCCCGCTGTTCGACCTGTTTTCCCAGGCTTCCGTCGCTGCGGGCTTTAGGTCCATCGATGACTACAACGGAATGGAACACGAGGGAATCGCCCGGCCCGAGTTCACTATCGGAAAAGGCCGGCGGCAGTCGTCCGCAATCGCCTTTATCGGTCCCGTCCTGAAACGCAGCAACCTGACCGTTCGGACGAATGCGCGGGCAACCCGCATTTTATTCAGAAAGCAGGAAGCCCGGGGTGTCGAATATTTGGTCCAAGGGAAATCCAAGGCCGCCCGGGCAAATCGCGAGGTCATTTTGGCGGGCGGCGTCTACAACTCGCCTCAGCTGCTGATGTTGTCGGGCGTAGGGCCGGCCGGGCATCTTCGCGAGCACGGAATAGACGTGCTGCACGATGCGCCCGAGGTGGGACAAAACCTGCAGGATCATCCGGACATCGTCAGTGTTGTCGATCTAAAAGAACCCATCTCGATGGTGCCGCGACTAAGGTGGGACCGTTTGGCGGTCTCCGCAATTCAATGGGCCTTGTTCAACAGGGGTATCGGCGCGACCGTCCCCGTCAGCGCGGTAGGATTTCTGCGTGTCCTGCCGGATTCCGACAGGCCGGACGTTCAGTTGAGCGTCAGTCCGACCACCGGAGAAGCCGCGCCTTGGTTTCCCGGCGTTTCGCGCCCCTTGGGCCATAAATTTTCGTGCCGGACGGCGATGCTTCATCCCGGAAGCCGGGGGAAGGTAGCGCTCCGTTCCGGCGACCCGGCGGATGCACCGCGAGTTTATTTTAATTTTTTCGGCGATGGCTCGGACCTGACGACGTTGCGCCACGGGCTCCGTGCCGTTCAGGCCATTTTTCGTCAATCGCCGTTGGGCGGGTTGGTGGCCCGCGAAAGCGCTCCAACCAAGGAAATAAAAACCGATTCCGAGTTGGATCTTTGGATACGGCGCAACTGCACCTCGTCTCAGCACCCTGTTGGAACCTGCCGCATGGGGATCGACGACAAATCCGTCGTTGACGGACGGCTGAGGGTGCGTGGCGTCGAGAAGCTTCGAATTGCAGATTGTTCGGTTATGCCGCATGTGCCGGGCTGCAATACCAACGCACCCGCCATGATGCTGGCCGAAAAGGCATCCGATCTGATCCTTCTGGAATCCTAGAATTCATACATCCAAGTGCGCTCCTGGGGTGGCCGCGCCGGATCGAGGTCCGGAGCCGGAATTCACCCGGTCGCCATATGTTCCCCGCTAACCCGCGATCACATCGAGGCCCAGCAGCGCCGCCGCATTGCCGCCCATGATCTTGGCCTTGTCGTCTTCGGAGAGGTTCTTGACCGAATCCACGTGGCCGACTGGATCGGTTTCGGCCATGTCGTAGGGGTAGTCGGTGCCCATGACCACGTGATCGGCGCCCCAGACCTCGATCATGTGGCGGAGCTGCTCCTCGGTGAATACCACGGTGTCGAAATATAGCTGCTTCACGTATTCGGACGGCGCCTTGCCGGGAATGTTCACCCGGCAGTCGCCGCGGAGCGCCCAGGGATGGTCGAAGCGCCCCCAATAGGCCGGGATGTAACCGCCGCCGTGGGCGATGCAGATCTTGAGGCCCGGATATTTGTCGAGGTAGCCGTCGAACACCAGATGGCCGACGCATAGCGCGCTCTCCAGCGGGTGGCCGATGGTGTTGCGGAAATAGTGATCGTCCATCCGGTCCTTGAAGCTGGTGCCGATGGGGTGGACGAAGATCAGGACGCCGAGTTCCTCGCATTTGGCGAACACCTTCTCGATACCGGCGCGGGTCAGGTCCCGGCCGTTGACGTTGGTCGAGATCTCGATGCCGCGGAAGCCACGGCCGCTGACGCACTTGTCCAACTCGGCCAGGGACGCGTCCTCGTCCTGCAAGGGCAAAATGCCGAGGCCGACGAAGCGGTCCGGATGGCTTGCCACGGTCTCGGCGACCCGGTCGTTGACCATGCCGCAGATCTCCCGCGCGATCTCGACGGGCTGGCCGTAATTGTAGTGAAACGGCGAGGACGAGATGGCCTGGACGTCGATGCCGCTGGCGTCCATGTCCTTGATGCGCTCCTCTGGGTCGGTGAGCTTGGGCAGGATGGTTTGCTGCTGGGTCTTGTTTATTTCCACCGTCAGCGGGTTGGAATCGACATTGCTCCTGGTGGCGTCGGGGGAGACCAATTCGGCCAGGCGCGCGTCCGCCGCCGGCACATGGATGTGGCAGTGGATGTCGACGGTGAAGTGCTTCTTGCCCTGCCGGGCGGTGTAGGCGTGCCCGCCCGTATCGGCGGGCGCGTGATGGGCGCAGGTGAACAGCATGGGGGGGCTCCGTGACAGGCGATTATCCGCTGCCTTTCGATGTCACGCCGTTTCGGGGGAATCAAGACCCACTTCGACCATGCCGTCCGCGACCCGCACCGGATAGGCCGCGACATCCACCTTGCAGGGCGCCGAGACGGCCTTGCCGGTGGTGATGTCGAAGCGCCCGAAATGCAGCGGGCATTCGATCACCGTCCCGGTGAGAAAGCCGTCGGACAGCCGGGCCCTCATGTGGGTGCAGATGTCGCCGATGGCATAGAACGTTCCGTCCACGAGATAGAGGCCGATCTCCCGGCCTTCGATCTCCAGATGGGTGATCGAGCCCTCGGCGAACCGATCGGCCGGGCCCGCCGGATGAAAGCCAAGTCCGCTCACTCGGCCGCCGCCGGCACCGCGTCCTTTCCGGCCAGCAGCCTGGCCGCGTCGTCTTCCAGCACCGTCCCCTCGAAGTAGCCGGGATTGACGGTGAGGTGCAGCATCGCCGGGTTGGTGAAGGTGAGATCGCGGAAGTTGTCCTCGTCGAGCAGCTTCGCCTCCACCAGGGACCAGGCTTCGGACAGGATGGAGACCGCGTCCATCACGTCCCAGTGGCCGATGTCGGAGCCGAACATGGCCTTCAGCGGCGCGCCCACCGGCGACAGCCGCCGGTTGAAGGCCACCGAGGTCATCCGGTCGTCGGCTTCGCAGCCGAAATAGAACGGCTCGACGAAAAGCCGGCGGAGATCGCGGACCTCGGTCATGCCGCACGCCTCGAACTCGTTGAAATTGTCGGGCGCCTTGCGCTGAAGGGGGCCCCGCGGCTGGGCGCGGACCCGCTCGCCGGTATGGATCTCGTCGCCGTATTCGTCGAACAGCCGGACCAGCAGATCGACGTCGAGCTTGGCCGGGTCGAGGTTGGCTCTGAGATGGTCGACATTGCGTTTCTCGAAGTGCTCGACGATGTCGTTCAACAGCGCCATGGCCCAGCCGGCGCCGCCTTCGAGGAAACCGAAGCTCAACCCCGGGAAGCGGTTGGTGACGCCGCCGAGGAACAGGGCGCGGGCGAAATACTCGGCCCCTGTGGCGAAGCCGCCCAGGTGATTGAAGACGTAGTTGGTCTTCGAGTTCCGGTACATGTTGCCGATCCCCGCCGTGTGCCCGGTCGGCGCAACCTTGAGCTCCTGGCACTTGGCCCAGAACGGGTCGTAGTCGTGGGGCGGATCGATGGCGATGGATTGGGTGCGGAACGGGGTTTCCCGGTCCGGACCGTCATCGGGGCGGATCACCTCGGTGCCGATCATGATCGCCTTGTGGCCGAGCTCGCCGACGGCGAATTCCAATTCGGCGATACCTTCCTCGGGTGTAAACGTCGGGATCACCGCCACCGGCCGGCAGCGGTCACTCGCCTCGGCGAACATGTCGGCATACATCATGTTGAGCGCCCGGCAGTAGACCTGCCGAAGCTCGTCGTCCTGGTAGTACAGTCCGGGGATGCCGGCGGTGGTGTAGAAGTGGGCGAAATCGATGCCCATCTCGTCCATGCGGGCGCGGAAATATTTGGGCAGCCGGGACATGGCGTGGTCGGCGGTGTGATCGCCCGACGGCACGCCCCACCACAGGAACTTGGACGGCATGTTGTATTGCTTGCGCTCCATCAGACGGGCGCGCCGCTTGACCATCTTGGCGGCGGTGTCCTTGCCGGCCAATTCGATCAGATAGTCATCGATGGCGAACTGGCTCTCGACGACATGGGCATCGGTATCGATGACCGGATGGTCCAGTTTCTTTCTGACATCGCTGCCCGGAAAATCCGCGAATCCCGACATGGCGCAGTCCTCCCCAACTCCCGATCGGATTTCGTTGCAATTGCAACTTGTTGCACGATTGGAACGCGAACTCAACGGAATTACGCGGTGGTTGGAGCCCCCGACATATAAGGAGGTCTTCATGTCCGACCACCATTCCCGGCTTTCCGACGCTCAGTCTGCGCGCCTCAAGCCGCTTCTGCCCAACAAGGTGCGCGACGCGCACGTCGGCGAATTCCGTGAAGCCGCCGCCGGCCGGGAATTGCCGGTCGAATCGCACGCAGGACACACCGCCGGTCCCGGCGAGACGCCCGCCCGCTTCCCTTACGAGACAGGCACTCCGGAAATCAGAGCCGGTCTTCAAGAAAGATGGCGCGAAGTTCCCCGGCCGCCTCGCGCAGCGCGGGGACATGACGCCGGACCTCTTCGAACGACATGCGATCGACCGGACCGTGCACCGCCACGGTCGCCATCAGCTGATGCCTTTCGTCGTCGATGGGTACGGCGACGGCGACCATTCCCTGCACGAATTCTTCGTCGTCCACGCCGACACGGTCTTTCGCAATTTCCTTGAGAGCGTCCAGGAGGACTTCCGGATCGGTTATCGTGTTCTTCGTCAGGCTATCGAGTCGCAGCGAGTGCGCGATCCGGCGCTGCTTCGATCTCGGCAGGGAGCTCAGGTAGAGCTTTCCGCTTGCCGTGCAGTAGAACGGCACCGTCTCGCCGACCGGCAGATGGATGCGCAACGGCCAGCGCGTTTCGACCCGGTCGAGATAGACCATGCCTTCGCGGACCGGGATTGTGATGTTGCAGGTCTCTCCGATCGCTTCCGAAAGGCGGCGTAGGATCGCGACCCGGGCATGCATATACCGTGAGAAAACCGCCAAACGGCCCGTAAAGGCCACGAGATTCCGGCCGGGGAGCAGGCGTTTCCCGTCCATGTCCCTGGCAAGCCATTCCGCGTCGATCAGGCGTTGGCAGATCCGGTGGATGGTCGCTTTCGGAAGATTGAGCCGGTCGTTGATCGCCGTCGGCGTAAGCGGTTCTCCGGCATCCAGCAGCGCCTGAATGACCAGCAGGTCCCGCGAACCCGCGGGAGGAGCGCCCCGATCCGGTGGTTGCGCTTCGTCCGACGGGTTTCCGGCCACTGGCGGCGTTATTTTTGGAATGTTCCCGCGCCTTCGTGAACGAGCAGAACGGTGGAGATATCCGGCACCAGCGCCACCACCAGCCACACGATCGACAGAGCGAGGAAATAGGGCATGGTGTAGTACAGCAGGCGGAAGTAGGGGATGCCCGTGATGCCGCTGGCGACGTAGAGGTTCAGGCCGTAAGGCGGCGTAATGAAGCCGATCGCGTCGCCGATGAGGAATACCACGGCGAAATGGATTGGATCGATGCCGAACTGCGCCGCGATCGGCGCCAGGATCGGTGCGAAGATGATGGTATTGGGCAGGCTTTCCAGAATCGTGCCGGCCAGCAGCACGATCCCCATGCAGACGAACAGCACCGCATAGTATCCGCCCATCCCGCCGACGAAGACGGTGAAGAATTCCTTGGCGCCCAGCAGGGTCAGAATTTGCTGCATCACGACCGAAATCGCGATTAGCGGGGCCAGGACGCCGGTGATCTGGCCGGACCGCATGATGAGGTCCGGCAGTTCGCGGAGCGAAAAGCCGGGGATCACGACCCGTTCAAGATACCCCGTGCTGTCGGAATACTGCTCGGCCGCCAGATTGCCCATGCCGGCCCGGTCGGCGCCGGACAGGGCCGCCGCCTCTTCCTGCTCGATCTGTTCCCGGGTGGCCACCTTGTTGCGGTGCACATAACGGTAGATGGGAAAGAAGATCAGGCCGACGATCGTGCAGAAGCCCGCGGTGACGCCCGCCGCCTCGGTCGGCGAGAATTTTCCGGAATAGATGCCCCAGATCACCAGGAGGATGGCGCCGAACCCGATCCAGGCGCCGATCGCCGTCTTGGCGA
>CAZUGT010000230.1:0-11417 GCA_964620095.1 uncultured Rhodospirillaceae bacterium
CCGGACGGGACGCCACCGTCGCCTTTCGGCGTGCAATCGCACCCCTCTCCGGGGCACTATATGACGAGAGAGTTTACGAGGCCCTGACATGAGCGGATTGAAGCAAACCCATAGGACGGCGACCCACTGGGGCGCCTACGAAGTCGATGTGGAGGACGGCAAGGTCCGGGCGCTCCGGCCATTCGATCAGGACCCCGCCCCCTCGCCCATCGGCGCCGGCATGCCGCAGGCCGTCGAGGACGCGGTCCGCATCCCGCAGCCGATGGTGAGAAAGGCGTGGCTCGACAACGGCCCCCTCGGCCACGGCGGCGGCCGGGGCGGCGGGCCTTTCGTCGCGGTCTCCTGGGACCGGGCGCTCGACCTGGCCGCGGGAGAGATCGGCCGCATCCGCAAGGAGCACGGCAACGGCGCCATCTATGCGGGGTCCTACGGCTGGTCGAGCGCCGGCCGGTTCCATCACGCGGTCAGCCAACTCCACCGCTTCATGTCGGCGGCGGGCGGCTACGTGTCGAGCAGGGAAACCTACAGCCTGGCCGCGGCCGAGGTCATCCTGCCGCACATCGTCGGGATGGGCGCCTTCGAGCAAATGGACACCAACACGCCGATGAAGATGCTGGCCGAACATACCGAGCTGTTCGTCTGCTTCGGCGGCATCCCGCTCAAGAACACCCAGGTCGAAGGCGGCGGCATGGGCCGGCATCACATGCCGGACGCGCTCAAGCTGTGCGCCGAGCGGGGCGTCAAATTCGTCAACATCTCGCCGATCCGCAGCGATCTCGACGACATCGCCGATGCCGAATGGCACCATCCCCGGCCGAATACGGACGTGGCGATCATGCTGGGCATGGCCCATGTGCTCTACACCGAGGGGCTGCACGACCGGGCGTTCCTCGACGGATACTGCGCCGGGTTCGACAAATTCGTCCCCTACCTCACCGGCGAGAGCGACGGAATACCCAAGACCCCCGAATGGGCCGCCGAAATCAGCGGCATGGAGGCGGACGCCATCGCCTCGCTGGCGCGGGAAATGGCCGCCAAGGCGACCCAGTTGAACCTGAGCTGGTCCTGCCAGCGCAGCGATCACGGCGAACAGGCCTTCTGGATGGCGGTGACCCTCGCCGCCATGCTGGGCCAGATCGGCACCCCCGGCGGCGGTGTCGGGTTCGGATACGGCGCGGTCAATCTGATCGGGCGCCAGCGGACCACGGTCGCCAAGCCGACCTTCCCGCTGCTGCCCAACGAGGTGCGGGACTTCATCCCCGTCGCCCGGGTCTCCGACATGCTGCTCAATCCGGGCGGCGCCTATCAGTACAACGGCATGGACCGGGTCTATCCGGACATCCGGATGGTCTATTGGTGCGGCGGCAACCCGTTCCATCATCACCAGGACATCAACCGGATGATCCGGGCCTGGCAGAAGCCGGAAACCGTCATCGTCCATGAACCGTGGTGGAACGCCAACGCGCGGCACGCGGACATCGTCTTCCCGGCCGCCATCATGCTGGAGCGCAACGACATCGGCGTCTCGCGGACCGACACCTACATGTTCGCCATGCAGAAGGCGGTCGAGCCCTTCGGCGAGTCGCGGCCCGACTACCGGACGTTTTCGGGTCTTGCCGAGCGCCTGGGCTGCGGCGAGGAATTTACCGAGGGCCGGAGCGAGCAGGAATGGATCGAGCACATCTACGGCCGGTTCCGCCAGGCCGCGGGCGAAAGCGGCATCGAGACGCCTTCCTTCGCGGAATTCTGGGAGGCCGGGCACTTCCAGCTTCCCGAGCCGGACCCGCAGCCGTACATGGGCGCCTTCCGGGCGGACCCGGAAGGATCGCCGCTGCACACGCCGACCGGCAGGATCGAGATATTCTCCGAGACCGTCGACGGCTTCGGCTACGACGACTGTCCGGGCCATGCGGTATGGCAGGAACCCATCGAATGGCTGGGCGGCGCGCTCACCGGCACCTATCCGCTCCACCTGATCAGCAACCAGCCGCACACCCGGCTGCACAGCCAGTTCGACAACGGCGGCTACTCCCAGGGCAACAAGGTGGAGGGACGCGAGCCCATGCATATCAGCCCGGAGGACGCCGGGGCGCGGGGCATCGAAACCGGCGACGTCGTCCGGCTCTACAACGACCGGGGAAGCTGCCTCGCGGGCGCCGTCGTCACCAGCGAAATCCGCGCCGGCGTCGTGCGCCTGCCCACCGGCGCGTGGTTCGATCCCGCGGAACCCGGCGTGCCCGGAAGCCTGGAGGTCCACGGCAATCCCAACGTCCTGACCCCGGACAAGGGGACGTCCAAGCTGGCCCAGGGACCGTCGGCCATGTCGGCGCTGGTCGAGGTGGAGAAATTCGAGGGGGAGGTTCCGCCCATCCGGGCCTTCACCCCGCCGGAAATCGTTCAAGAGTCCGTGTAATCCGGCTGGCGGGCCGCCGCGTCCCTGCCTAGGTGAGACGCAAGCGACGGGACCGGCCGGCCCCGGCGTTTTGCCTATGAAGTCCCGGAGCCCGTAGGGAGCAGATGTCATGAAACGCAGCCTTCTCGCCGCCGCCGTTCTCGCCCTCGCGGTTTCCCCCGCCGCCGCGCAGGTCTTCAAGACCGAGCTGCACGACGTCGCCGTGGAGACCGTCGCCCAGGGCTTCGCCCACCCCTGGGGCCTGGCCTTCCTGCCGGACCGCTCCATGCTGGTCACGGAACGGGACGGCGGCCTCAAACTGGTCGGCGTGGACGGAAAAACCGTCAAGGTCGCCGGCGTTCCGAAGGTATGGGCCGGCGGACAGGGCGGGCTGCTGGATGTGGTGGCCGATCCCGGCTTCGCCAGGAACCGGACCATTTTTTTGAGCTATTCCGAGCCCTCCGCCGACGGCGGCGATGCAGGCACGGCGGTCGCGCGCGCGCGAATCGTCCTCAGCCAGACCCCGCGGCTCCAAAACGTCCGGGTCATTTTCTCCATGAAGCGGAAAAGCGGCGGCGGACGGCACTTCGGCTCGCGTATGGTGATTTCGCCGGACGGGAAGCTGTTCATCACCACGGGCGACCGCGGCCAGAGGGAACGCGCCCAGGACCCCATGGATCACGCCGGCAAGGTGCTGCGCATCAACCGGGACGGCTCGGTCCCGGCCGACAATCCCTTCGCCGACGGCGTCAAGGGCCTGCCGGAAATATGGTCCATCGGCCACCGCAACGCGCAAGGCGCCATCTGGAATCCGCGGACCCGGTCTCTGTGGACCGTCGCCCACGGCGCCCGGGGCGGCGACGAAATCAACCGACCCGAAGCCGGAAAGAACTACGGCTGGCCGGTCATTTCCTACGGCAAGCACTACTGGGGGGGCTCCATCGGCGAAGGCACCGCCAAGCCGGGCATGGAGCAGCCGGTCTACTACTGGGATCCGTCCATCGCGCCGTCGGGCATGGCGTTCTACACCGGCGAGGCGTTCCCCCGCTGGAAGGGCAACATCTTCGTCGGCGCCCTCAAGTTCCAGCTGCTGGCCCGCCTGGAGGTCAGGGACGGCAAGGTGGTCAAGGAGGAGCGTTTGTTCGGCCGCGAGTTCGGGCGGATCCGGGATGTCCGGCAGGGGCCGGACGGCTTCCTCTACCTGCTGACCGACGAGAGGAACGGCAAGCTGCTCCGGGTCAGGCCGCCCGGCGCCACCTAACATATTGAGCGGGCGGCCTTTCCGGGCCACACTCGGTGCCGATGAGCCCGCTCGACCAATCCCCCAACATGCTCCCGCCGGTGCGGCAGCTTTTGCCGTTTCGGCTGTTCCGGCCGACCACGCCCGCCGAAGCCGTCGGGATTCTGGGGTCCGAGGAAACGCCGCCCGTCTGCTACGCGGGCGGCACCGATCTGTGCCTGTCGGTTCACGAGGGCCGTTCCGTGCCGTCGCTCCTGACGCTCAATACGCTCGACGGCTTGCGCGGCGCCGAGGTGCGGGACGGGACGCTGGCAATCGGCGCCCTTGCGACCCTGGACGAGTTGAGCACCCATGACCGGGTGACGGCGGTCCCCGGACTGGCCGAGGCGCTGGGCGCCATCGCCAATGTCCGCATCCGGTTCCGGGCGACCATCGGCGGCAACGTCATGGCCCGGCGGACGGCCTATGAAGCGCCGATCCTGCTGGCCGCCCTGGATGCCCGGCTCATATTCGAGTCCTCGGCCGGCCGGCGGGAGCTGGGGGCGGCGGATATCTGGACGGCCGGGGATCTGGACCGCTCGCTGCTGACCGAAATCGAAATCCCACTGACCGAGGGTCTGGCGCTCGATTACGACCGGACGCTCCGGCCGTGGATGACCCAGGCCGCCGCGACGGGCGGGATCGAACGGGTCGCGGTGGGCACCCGGTTCCTCCGGCCGGCGCTGCTCTCCGGCGATCCGGGCGACCCGGCCGAGACCCGGTTTTCCGGCCTTCCAGCCGAATTCAGCGACGTGCTGCTGACCCGCGGCTATGTGACGGGAACGGGCGCGGCGCTGCTGGAACGGCAGCGGGCCCGGCTGGCGAAGGGATAGGCCGTGAGCCATACCGTCTCCATCACCTGCACCGTCAACGGCGAGCCCGTTGCAGCCGAGGTGCCGACCTCGGCCACGCTCGCCGACTTCATCCGCGAGGCCTGCGGGCTGACCGGCGCCAAGATCGCCTGCGGCCACGCGGTCTGCGGCGCCTGCACGGTCCACCTCGACGGCGTCCCGGTATCGTCGTGTTCGGCCTACGCCTTCGAGGCCGACGGATCGGAAATCCGGACGGTCGAGGGCCTGGAGGATGCCGATGGCGGACTCGATCCCGTGCAGGCGGCCTTCGCCGATCTCAGCGCGTTCCAGTGCGGCTACTGCACGCCGGGAATGATCATGCTGACCCGGGCGCTGCTCGACCGGGACCCCAACCCCTCCGGCGAGACCATCCGAAAGTGGTTGAGCTCCAACATCTGCCGCTGCACCGGCTATGAGCTGATCGCCGAAGCGGTCGCCAAGGCCGCCGAGGCCGCGAACGCGGGAGCAAAGGGATGAACGAAAGCACGCGCCTCGACGTTATCGGCCGGCCGGTGCGGCGCAAGGACGCCGGGGAGAAGGTGCGCGGCAAGGCCGGCTACACGACCGACATATCGCTGCCCGGCATGCTGCACGCCAAGGTGCTGCGGAGCGCGTTCGCCCATGCCCGTATTGCCGGCATGGATGCCTCGGCCGCCCGCGCGCTGCCCGGCGTTCATGCCGTTCTGACCCGCGACGAGATCGGCGGCGATATCGCACCGACCTACGGCTATTTCATCAAGGATCAGCCCATCGTCGCGTTGGACAAGGTGCGCTACGAGGGCGACACGGTGGCGGCGGTCGCCGCCGAAACCGAGGCCATCGCCGATGCGGCGCTGCGCCTGATCGAGGTCGAGTACGAGGAGCTTCCGCCTGTCGCCTCCATCGAAGACGCGCTCTCCGACGGCGCGGCCGAACTGTTCGAAGAGGCGCCCATGGGGATCGTCCCCGCCTATGGCGCCGGCGCCTCGGCCGAGCTTCGCCCCCGGCCCAACGTCTGCTACCGGTTCGACTACGAGACCGGTTCGCCCGATGTCTTCGAGACCTGCGACCATGTTTTCGAAGACGTCTTTCACTTCTCCCGCATGCAGCATTTCCACCTGGAACCCTTCGCCGCGGTCGCCCAATGGCTGGACGGCGACAGGATCGAAGTGTCCACGAGCTGCCAGAACCCCTTCGCGCTCCGCAAGGAACTGGGCCGGGTTTTCAAGGTGCCCGAGAACAATATCAGCGTCCGCGTCCCGTTCGTGGGCGGCGGCTTCGGCTCGAAGAACAACTGCAAGGCGGAACCCATCGCCATACTGCTCGCGCGGATGACCGGCCGGCCGGTCCGGTTCGCCCTCACCCACGACGAGAATTTTCTCACCAACACCCAGCACGCGGCGATCCTGAAACTGAAGACCGGGGTGATGAACGACGGCACGCTGGTTGCCCGCGACAGCGAGATTTTCCTGGATTCCGGCGCCTACTCCGATGCGAGCCCGCTGGTCGCCGAGAAGGCCGGTTACCGGATTCCCGGGCCCTACCGCTACCGGCACATCCGGACGTCGTGCCATTGCGTCATGACCAATACGGCGCCCGCCGGACCGTTCCGGGGTTTCGGCGGCACCCAGACCAGCTGGGCGTGCGAATCCCAGATGGACATGATCGCCGGCCGCCTGGGAATGGACCCGCTTGAATTCCGCCTGAAGAACCTGATCGATCTCGGCGAGCCGTTCGTGCCCGGCGAGAGCGGCATGGACAGCGACCTCCGCGAGGGACTGGAATTGGTCGCTCGCGAAATCGGCTACCGCGAGCGCAAGAAGAACCCCCTCCCCAACCGGGGGGTCGGCCTGGCGCTCGGCTTCAAGGACGGCGGCGGGGTGAACAAGCCGGCGCAGGCCCGGGTCAAGGTGTCCACGTTCGGCGACATATTCCTTCTTTGCGGCACGGTGGAGATCGGCCAGGGCGCTCATTCGGCGCTCTCGGCGGTCGTCGCCGAAATACTGGGCGCGCCGGCGGGACGGGTCCGATACATGCCGATCGATACCGGCCACACGCCGTTCGACCAGGGCACGAACGCCAGCTCGGCCATTTCGGTCATGGGCCAGGCCGTGGAACGGGCCGCCCGGTCGCTCAGGGCGCTAGTGCTGGATTTCGCCGCCGGCCGCCTGGGCGCCGAGCCCGAGGACCTCGACCTCGAGGATTGGCACATTCGCAAGGGCAACGAAGCCCTGCCCCTGGCGCCGATGATCATGGGACATTTCGGCGGCACGGGCTGGGAATTCACCGCCGACGGCTTCCACAAGGCGGAGACCGACCATGCCGCGCCCCTGGAGACCCAATGCGTCTTCTGGGAACTGGGCTGGGGGGCCGCGGATATCGAGGTCGACCCCGACACCGGCCTCGTCACCGTCCACAAGCTGGTGGTTTCGGGAGACGCCGGCCAGGCCATCAACCCCCTGGTCTGCCGGGGACAGGACGAAGGCGCCGCGGTCATGGGCCTGGGCCAGGCCCTGTTCGAGGAAATGGTCTATGACGGAACGCGGCTCGTGAACGGCGACGCGCTCGCCTACCGCGTGCCCATGGCCCAGGATATCCCTGCCGAATTCGTCTCCATCACCCAGGAGCAGGGGCACGGGCCCGGCCCCTTCGGCGCCAAGGGAATGGGCGAAGGCGGCATGCTGCCGGTGGCGCCGGCCATCGCCAATGCGCTGTTCGACGCGACAGGGGTGCGGGTGGCCGCCCTGCCGCTCTCCCCGCCGCGGGTAAAGGCGGCGCTGGAGAAAAAAACCTAAGAGCTCTTGGGCGGCGGCGGGCCGCCGAAGGGTTTCTTGAACGGCCCCACCGACAGCATATCCACTTCGACCACGGCCGGGCCGTCCACCGCGATGGCTTCGGCGGCCGCTTCGGCAAAGGAGCCGGTATCCTTGACGAGCCGGTGGGGCAGACCGATGGCGGCGCACAGCGCCGCGAAATCCGGGTTCCGCATGTCCGCGAAATAATGCCGGCCGCCGAACTTGGCGTCCTGGATGTTCTTGATCACCCCGTAACCGCCGTCGTTCATCAGAATAATGGCCATATCCGCGTTCTCCTGAACCGCGGTCGCCAACTCGCTGACGCACAGCATGAGGCCGCCGTCGCCGGTGAGCAGAACCGATTTCCGGCCGGGCGCCGCCACCGCCGCGCCGACCGCCATGGGAACCCCTTGTCCGATTCCGCCGCCCAGCGCATGAACGCCGTCGTGGGGACCGTGAATCCGGAACAGCCTGTTTCCCCAGGTGCTGTTGGACAGCGTGATGTCCCGCACCCAGGGCGCATTTGCCGGCGTTACGCTCTGCAATGCGGCGCAAATGTCCGCATATGGTCCCAATTCGTCCCGTGTCCGCTCTTCCGCCGCCGCCTTGGCCTCGGCGAGGTCCCGTGCATAGGAATTGTCGATCTTCGGCCCGTCGGCAAGCCGCTCCGCGAGACCGTCCAGCACAAGGGCCGTGTCGGCGCAGATAAACTGCGAGTTCCTGAAACACCGGTTCCTGGACGCCGGGTCGGCATCTATCCGCACCAATGTCTTGGGGAACGGGAGCGTGTAGTTGCGGGTCTCGTTGCCGCGCAGGCGCGAGCCCGCCACGACGACGGCATCCAGGGTCTCGTAGAAGGCTTCGGATTCGGGCGTCATGTTGAATGCGCCGAGGCTCAGCGGGTGATCCTCGCTGACCACCCCCCGGCCGTTCACCGAGGTCACCACGCCGACGCCCTTGTCCATCAGCCTGGCGACCGCGCCGCCGGCGTGGCGGGCGCCGCCGCCGAGCCACAGCAGCGGCCGCCTGGCCGCCCGCAAGGTTGCGGCCAGCTCGTCCAGGTCCGCCGGGTCCGGCCGGATCAGCGGCACGTCCAGAGGGGAAACGTCATCTGGAATTTCCACGGCGGCCGCCTGGACATCCGCCGGAATCTCCACGCTCACCGGCCCGTTGGGGGCCGTCAGCGCCATTTGCGCCGCGATGCGGAGCACGTCCAGCGCCTCTTCCGGCCTCGAAATGCGGAACGCGGCCTTCGAGACGGCCTCCAGCATTTTCAACTGCGCCTTGGCCTCGTGGATGTAGGCCATGCCCTTGTCCAGGTAGGGCGTGTCGATCTGACCGGTAATGTGCAGCAGCGGCGTTCCGGCGGTCTCCGCCTCGACCAGCGCGCCGGCGCCGTTGCCGGCCCCCGTGCCGGTGCTGGTGAAACAGACGCCCAGGCGATTGCCGGCCCGCGCATAGGCGTCCGCCATGTTGACCGCGCCCGCCTCGCCCCGGCTCGGGACGAAGCGGATTTTTCCGGCCCGGCCGATCGCATCCAGGATCGGCATGTTGTGGATGCTGATGACGCCGAAGGCGGCGCCGACGCCGCCCGCGTGGAGAAATGCCGCGACGAGGTCGCCGACGGTGGGTTGTCGATCAGGCAAAGCGGGACACTCCTCCGGCGACTTCCATCTGCACGCCGGTAATGAACGAGGCCTGGCTGGACGCCAGGAACAGGATGGCGGCGGCGGCTTCCTCGGGCCTGCCGAAACGGCCAAGCGGGATGCCCCGGTCCCTTGCCAGCCCCTCCAGCCATTCGTCCATGGAAACCCCCTCGGGCGCGCGGGCCTTGAAGCGGTCTTCCCACTGGCCGGTGGCGATGGTCCCGACCAGGATGGAATTCACTCGGATTCCCTTTGGCGCGAATTCGGTGCTGAGGGATTTCACCAGGTTCAGAATACCGGCCCGGGCCGAGGCGGTGGCCACAAGGTGCGGCTCCGGCTGGCGGGCGAGGAGGGAATTCACCATGACGACGGCGCCCGCGCCGGAGGCTTCTAGGTCGGGCAGAAACGCCCGGATCGGATTGATGACGCTGAAGTATTTGAGCTCCAATTCCGCCCGCCAATCGTCGTCCGTGGTTTCGGCGAAGGTCGCCCAGCGGGCCTGACCGGCATTGTTGATCAGGACATCCGCCTTGCCGAAAATCCGGGCGACGGAGTCGCGGAACCCGGCGACCGCGTCCTTGTCCAGCACGTCGCAAGGCTCGGCGTGGACCCGGTCTCCGTGGACCGCCTTGAGCGCGTCCAGCGCCTCATTCAGCCGGGCTTCGTCGCGGGCGAAAAAAGCCACCTTCGCGCCTTCGTCGAGCAGCGCCCGGACGGTGGCGAGGCCGATCCCCGAAGAGCCCCCGGTCACCACCGCGACCCGGCCGGTAAATCCCAAATCCATGTCTAGTCGAGCCCTTTCAGGAAAGCTTGAACGGCATCGTTGAAAACGTCCGGCCCCTCCACATAGCAGGCATGACCCAGCCCGGCGAGCCCGGCATATTGCGCGCCCTCGATCCCGGCGGCCACCCGCTTGCTCCCCTCGTCGGGCGTAATCACGTCCTCGTCCCCGCAGAGCACGAGTGTGGGACACCGGATGCCCGGCGTGTCGGCGAAGATATCGGATCGCGCCAGCATATGCGTCGCCGCCTCGTACCCCTCCGGCGTGACCTCGGCCATAGCTTCCTCGATGCGGACCCTGAGTTCGGGGCCGGCCCGTCCGGTCAGAAGCCGCGACGAGCGTTTCTCCGCAAGGCCCTTGGGGCCCAGGTCCCGGATGTCCGCCAGCCGGCTGCGGATGGTGTCCGGGTAGTCGGCCTCGGTTGCGCTTCCATAACCGAGCGCGCAACTGGCCAGAACCAGGCCGTCGAGTTTGCCGGGATGGCGCGCGGCGAAGGACGCCGCCATCAAAGCGCCGAGGGAATGACCGACGAGAGTGCAGGACACGATGCCCAGAGCCTCCAGGAAGCCGTCGAGGGCGCCGGCATAGCCGTCCGCCGCCGGTGCCGGGTCGGCGAGCGGCGAAGAACCGCCGTAACCCGGCGCGTCCCAGGCAATCACCCGATGATGCGCCGATAATGCGGCGAATTGGCCGGACCAGCCGGACCCGTTGGACCCTATGCCGTGCAGCAGCACGACGGCGCCGCCGCGGCCCATGTCGTAGTAGGAGATTTCGAGCCCGCCGGCATCAATCGTCCTGGGCGGCGGCATGTCCACGAGGATGGTCACGGCGCGGCTCGCTTACATCTTTTGCCGGCGCGTGGCCGCGTCCAGGCCGCCGGCGACCGCCCATTCGGCGAAGTTCTCCGGCGTCCGGGCGCAGTCGCGGGGCTTCCACTTCGCGGTGACGTAATCGACGTCGGAGTAGTATTCGATCAGCCCGCCGCACGGATTTTCCACGTACCAGAAGTAGGCCGACGAAATGGGGTGCCGTCCGGGTCCGATGGCGGTCTTCCAGCCTTTCCGCGCGATATGGAGACCGCCGCCGAATATCTCGTGAAGGTCGCGCACCTCGAATGCCGCATGATTGAGGCTGGCGCTGCCGTCCTTCGTCTCGAGCAGGAAGAGATTGTGGTGCTCGCCTTCCGGCTTGCAGCGGAGAAAGACCGCATCTCCCGGATACCGGTCGGACAGGTGAAACCCCAGCACATCCCGGTAGAAGCGCTCCGCCGGTTCGAGGGCGGGGACGTTGAAGACCACATGGCCCAGCGAAACCGGCCGGGCCCGGTCATAGATCGTGCTCGCCTTGTCGATTCGCGCCCGGTCGCCGACCATGTTCATCGGCGTGCCGCGCACCTTGACCTTGTGCTTCCTGCTCAGGCGAAAGCCGATCCCCAGGCCCGCCGGGTCCGTGCACCGCAGGGTCCCGGCCTTCTCGGCGAACTCGACGCCGTTGGCCGCCAATGACCGCCGCAGGCGGTTGAGTTCGGCCCTGGAGGAGACGCCCCAGATGACCTCACGGGCCGTGGCGCCCCGGCAAATGGCCTTGGGCAAAGATCTGTCGCCGCGCGGTTTGATGATCACCTGGCTGCCGTCCAGGGTCTCGTAGGCCGCGCCGGCATCGCTTGCGCGCAGCCGTTTCAGACCCCAGTCGGC
>CAZUGT010000231.1:0-17151 GCA_964620095.1 uncultured Rhodospirillaceae bacterium
CGTTGTTCGTCCCATACTTCATGATGATCAGTATCGGGCCGTCCTTGCCGCCGTCCCCCGCGAAGGGATGAAGCTGGATCGCGCTGTCAACCCGTTCTCCATCGCCCTCGACGGCATCGGCAGGAGCGAGGGCGGCCTGGAGCCCGAAAAAATCGCCGCCAGGCTGATTCCGGAAATTCAGGACAAGGTCATCGACGGCATGCTGCCCGCCCTCATGGGCAATGTGACCAACATGCTGAAGGACGCCGGCAAGCTGGCCACCGGCGCGGTGAAGGGCGTTGTGGAAGGCACCGGCTCGGCCGCCGGCGGGGCCGCGGACGCGGTCAAGAACGTCACCGAGGGCGTCGGGGGCGCCGTCAAGGGCCTCTTCGGCAAATAGGGGTGTGCCCGGCATGACCGAATTCGTTCTCGACGAACGTCTCGCCCGGCGGACTGCCGCGGCCCATTGGCCGCTGTCGACGGTGCTGTTCGTCGACGACGCCCGGTTCCCCTGGGTGATCCTCGCGCCCCGGGTCGCGGGCGTCACCGAAATTTACGAACTCTCCGCCGGGGATCAGGCGGCATTGATGGGCGAAATCGCGCGGGCTTCCCGTGGGCTGAAGGCGGCATTCCGTCCGGAAAAGATCAACGTGGCGGCTCTCGGCCATCATGTGCCCCAGCTTCACGTCCATGTGCTGGGCCGCAACAGGTCCGATCCCCTGTGGCCGGACCCGGTTTGGGGTCCGGGCGAGCGGGATCCGCACAATCCCGTCCCCTACGGCGATCCGGGGTTCGGGGAGGCGCTGGAAAAACTGCGCTCCGCCCTCGAAGCGGCGTGAATTTGAGACCCATCGCCGTTTCACGCTAAACTCAATTCTATGCGGCGTTGGATCATCGCGATCGCGTTGGCGATTTTCCTGGGCGGCCCGACCGGGGCGGCCGCGGGACCGGAGTGCTCGTGCCGGTACAAGGGCCGGGACGTGCCGGTCGGCGGGCAGGTCTGTTTGAACACGCCGCAAGGCATGCGGATCGCCACCTGCGGGTTCGAACTCAACAACACCAGCTGGAAATTCTCCAAGCGGTCCTGTAACCAGGTGGCCGGACGCACCCCGCCAATCGGTCAATCTCAATCAACGGCGTTTCTCGAACCCGGCAGGGTCAGTCTCCCGGCATCGAAACCCCTCCTCTCAACCTCTGTGTCTCCGTGGTGAGATCCTTATTTCGTGGATGCCCGTGTCAAGCACGGGCATGACGACTGGTTCGTGCCGCATATCCACTCGTCATGGCCGGGCGCCAGACCCGGCCATCCACGTGGTGCGCCGACCGCCAAGCGTGGATGCCCAGCCACTTTGCCGGCTGGCCGGCAAAGCCGGTCCAGTGGGCCGGGGCATGACGGCTGGAGTGTGCCCCAAAAGGAGTGCGTCATACCCCGGCGCAAGTCCGGGGGGCCGGATTTCCGATTCCTTAACCACAGAGACGGTGAGACAATGAGATATGAGGGGTTAACCGTTCCTCCTCAGTGAACTCTGTGTCTCTGTGGTGAGATCCTTATTTCGTGGATGCCCGTGTCAAGCACGGGCATGACGGGTTGCGGTTTACCGCGCGCGGGCTAAATGAATAGGTCACTGCCGCCCCATCCGGGCGGCAGTTCTGCGTTAAGGAGGCGAGCTATGCGTTTTTGTACGACCTTTTTGGTGCGTTACCTCCCAAACGGGTGACAATAAATGTCTATTAATGTCCATGAATGTCCATTGTCGCGAAAACGGCCGAGTTGGAATTCAGTTATAAATTATGAAATTTCAATATCTTACCGTTATGCATAAAACGCATGGCTCGCCCCAGATCCGGCGCTTGCTACCGCCCCTTCCATGGGCTATCCCCCGCGCCATGGATTTACGGAACTTCGCCATCATCGCCCACGTCGACCACGGCAAGACCACGCTGGTGGACGGCCTGCTGCGCCAGACCGGCGCCGTCCGCGACAACCAGCAGGTGGCGGAGCGCGCCATGGACTCGGGCGATCTCGAGCGCGAGCGGGGCATCACCATTCTCGCCAAGTGCACGTCGGTGGAATATTGCGGCACCCGGTTCAACATCGTCGATACGCCGGGCCATGCCGATTTCGGCGGCGAGGTGGAGCGCATTCTCTCCATGGTCGACGGCGTTCTGCTGCTCGTCGACGCGGCCGAGGGCCCCATGCCCCAGACCAAGTTCGTCACCGGCAAGGCGCTCAATCTGGGCCTTCGCCCCATCGTCGTGATCAACAAGGTGGACCGCCCGGACCAGCGGGCGGACAAGGTTCTGGACGAGGTCTTCGACCTGTTCGCCGGGCTGGACGCGGACCAGGACCAGCTGGATTTTCCGGTGATGTACGCCTCGGCCAAGGAAGGCTGGGCGGCCCACGAACCGGACGGCCCGCGGGACGGCCTGACGCCGTTGTTCGAGCTGATCCGCGGCCATGTGCCGCCGCCGGACGCCGAGCCGGACGGGCATTTCGCCATGCTCGCCACCACCCTCGAAGCGGACCCCTATCTGGGCCGGGTGCTGACCGGCAAGATCGCTTCGGGCCGGGTCGCCACCAACATGACCGTCAAGGCGTTGAGCCGCACCGGCGGCCTATTGGAGGAAACCCGGCTGACCAAACTGCTGGCGTTCCGGGGCCTCGAGCGGGTGCCGGTGGACAGCGCCGAGGCCGGGGACATCGTGGCGCTCGCCGGATTTCAAAAGGCGACCGTCGCCGACACGCTCTGCGCGGTCGAGGCCGAGGACGCCCTCGAAGCGCAGCCCATCGATCCGCCGACATTGGCCATGACCTTCGCCATCAACGATTCACCCCTTGCCGGCACCGAGGGCGACAAGGTCACCTCGCGGGTCATCCGGGAGCGGCTGCGGGCCGAGGCCGAGGGCAACGTCGCAATCCGGGTGACCGAGACCGGGGACGCAAATGCGTTCGACGTCGCGGGCCGGGGCGAATTGCAGCTGGCGGTCCTGATCGAGACCATGCGCCGGGAAGGGTTCGAGCTATCCATCTCGCGGCCCCGGGTGGTCTACCGGGAAGACGAAAACGGCAACCCCATGGAACCGGTCGAAGAGGTGACCATCGACCTGGATGAGGAGTACTCCGGCCCGGTGGTCGAGAAGCTGGGCAAGCGCAGGGCCGAACTCATGGAGATGAGGACAGGCGAGCGGGGCAAGCAGCGCCTCGTGTTCCTCGCGCCCTCCCGCGCGCTGATCGGCTACCACGGCGAGTTCATGACCGATACGCGGGGCACCGGCGTCCTCAACCGGGTGTTTTCCGGCTACGCCCGCTACAAGGGCGCCATCGACGCCAGGCGCAACGGCGTGCTGATCTCCCTGGAAAACGGAAAGGCGGTGGCCTACGCCCTTTGGAACCTGGAGGAGCGGGGGCCCATGTTCATCGGCGCCGGCGAGAAGGTCTATGGCGGCATGATCATCGGCGAACACAATCGGGGCGGTGATCTCGAGGTGAACCCGCTGAAGGCCAAGCAGCTCACCAACATCCGCGCCGCCGGCAAGGACGACGCCGTCGATCTCACCAAGCCCATCGAGATGACCCTCGACAAGGCCATCGCCTATATCGGTGACGATGAGCTGGTCGAAGTGACGCCCGAAAGCGTCCGGCTCCGCAAACGCCATCTCGACCCCCACGAACGCAAGCGGCACTCGAAGAAGGCCGAGGTGGCGTGATGGAGGCGCGGGTCAAATGGGTGGAGCAGCGGACGTTCCTGGGCGAGAGCGGCTCCGGCCACTCGGTGGTGATGGACGGCGCGCCGGACGCCGGCGGGCGCGACCTCGGCGTCCGGCCCATGGAGATGCTGCTGCTCGGCATGGGCGGCTGTACGGCATTCGACGTCGTCGATATTCTCCGGAAGGGCCGGGAGCCGGTGGAAGACGTGGTGATCGAACTTTCCGGAGAACGATCCGAGGAAATCCCCAAGGTGTTCACCAGGATCGACGTCAAATACATCATCACCGGCAAGGGGTTGAACCCGGACAAGGTCGAGCGGGCGGTCCATCTGTCGGCCGACAAATATTGCTCGGCGACCATCATGATGGGTGCCACCGCCGAAATCACCCACACCATCGAAATCGTCGAGACCGGGTAACTCTCGGACCGTCATGCCCCGGCCCAGTGGGCCCGGTGATGACGGCCGGAGGACAAGAGCCGCGTCCGAAGTATCCGGATACTCAATTCCTGAACCACAGAGACAGTGAGGAGCACCACCAAATCGTCATGGCCGGGCCCGCTGGACCGGCTTTGCCGGGCAACCGGCAAAGTGGCCCGGCCATCCACGTGTGCCGCTGCCCCCCCAAGGCGTGGATCACCGGGTCAAGCGCGGTGATGACGACTGGAGTATGCCCCATGTTATCGGCGGGGCATGACGCGCGTTGTTGGAGCCCTCTATTCCGTCATACCCCGGAGCAAGTCCACGGTATCCAGGGGCCGGGATGATCGTCGACGCCGGGGCCGGGGATCGGCGGGCGCCCGCAAATTGGACAGGGCTCGAAATCCTCAGCCGCCACTCTTGATCTTTTCGTGGTCGCGGATCACTTCGGCGATGATGAATTCGAGAAATTTTTCGGAGAAATCCGGGTCCAGGTTGGCCGCCTTGGCGAGATCGCGGAGCCGCGCGATCTGCTCCGCCTCGCGCTCCTTGTCGGCGGCGGGGAAATCCCGCTCCGCCTTCAACTCGCCCACCTTCTTGGTGACCTTGAACCGCTCGGACAGCAGATAAATCAGCGCCGCATCGATGTTGTCGATGCTGTCCCGGTATTCCTGAAGCTGGGGATCGTTGGTTTCGGCCATGTCGCGGTCCAGTCTCGTCAATTGCGCCGACATCATAGGGTGGACGCGCCCCTTCGTCACGGGTAGCCGTTTGCCCGGCCCGGCTTTGGCGCTATACCGGTTGCATGGCCGAGAAAGACAATCCCGGGGTCATCCTGCCGCCGGCGCTGATTTGGGCGCTGTTCGTTGCGGCGGGCGTGGGACTGAACCTCGCCTGGCCCCTGCCCTTCCTGCCGGCGGCATGGCTCAATCCCCTCTTCTGGACGTTGATCGCGATCGCCGCTGCACTCGGTTCGTGGGGAAGAGTCTCCTTCCGCCGGCACGGCACCGCTGTCCTACCCTCTAAGCCCTCCACCACGATCGTGGAAACCGGCCCCTACCGGTTTACCCGGAATCCCATGTATGCAGCGCTGACCATCGCCATCCTGGCGATCGCCGCCCGGTTCGACAATTTGTGGCTGGTGATCCTGCTCGCCGCCTGGTTTCCGGTGATGCATTACGGCGTTGTCGCCCGCGAGGAGCGCTACCTGGAAGCCAAGTTCGGCGAGGTCTACACCGGATACAAGGCCCGGGTCCGCCGCTGGATTTAGTTCCGTTCCCATGGCCTCGCCGCGCCATCCCCCGCCCCGCCGCCATCAAATCGCCGCTGGTAATACGGCGCTGGTGTGATATCACCCGCGCCCCATCCTGAGGGCATCGGTCATGGAGCAGACGGCGCCGCCGCCGGAACAGCTGGACGCCCTGCCCCGCAGCATGCGGGAGCGGGTTCGCGAACTGGTGCGCCTTGCCCTGCCGCAGATCGCATCGCGATCCGGCATGCTGGTCATGGCGGTGGTCGATACGGCCATGGTCGGCCGGTTCGCCGCCGACGAGCTGGCCTACCAGGCCCTCGGCAACGCGGTGACCATTCCCCTGTTCGTGACGAGCCTCGGACTTCTCCTCGGCACCCTGGTGATAACCGCCAGGACCCTCGGCAGCGGCCGGATCGACCGGCTTGGCGCGGTGTGGCGCCGGGCGACGGTCTATGCGGTGGCGCTCGGCGCCATCTGCATGGTCGTCGCGTTCACCGGCGAGTGGGTGTTGGTGGCCACCGGCCAATCGGAGGACCTGGTGCGGGGCGGCGGCGAAGTGGTCCGCGTGCTGGCCCTGGGCCTGCCGTTCATGATGATCTACCTCGCGAGCGCCTTCTTTCTCGAAGGGCTGAAGCGGCCGGTCGCGCCAATGGTGTTCATGATCGTCGCCAACCTGTTCAACCTGCTGTTCAACTGGATGTGGGTCTATGGAAATCTCGGGTTCGATGCCATGGGCGCCGTCGGGTCGGCCTGGGCGACGACCAGCATCCGCATCCTGCTGGCCGCCGTCACCGTCGCCTATGTATGGAACCTGCATGACCGGGAGGCGCTCGGCATCCGCAAAAAGGCGGGGGGCGGCTGGCGGGACTGGGCCGGCCAGCGCCGCATCGGCTATTCGGCGGGCGGCAGCCAGCTCGTCGAATCCATCGCCTTTGCCGCCATGTCCTTCATCGCCGGGCTATTGGGGGCGTTGGCGCTCGCCGCCTACTCCATCGCCTTCCAGGTGCTGGCGCTGATCTTCATGACCGCCATCGGCATCGGTTCGGCGAGCGCGGTGATGGTCGGGCACGCCTGGGGACGAGGCGACACCGCCGAGATGTCCCGGGCCGGCTGGACGGGTCTCGGGCTCAACACCATCGCCATGGGCTTCTTCGGGGTGCTGGTGGTCGCGTTCTCGCCCTATTTGGCGCAGGCGTTCGCCAAGGACCCGGCGTTGATTGAACTCGCCACGCCGCTGATCGCCTTTATCTCGTTGCTGTTGATCTTCGACGGCGGCCAGGCGGTTCTTGGTCACGTTCTGCGGGGCCGGGGCGAAATCTGGTTTCCGGTGGCCGCCCACACGGTCTCCTACGGTGTGATCCTGCTGCCGCTCGCCATCGTCCTGGCGCTGCCCATGGGCCGTGGCGTCATGGGAATCCTCGAAGCGATCCTCATCGCATCGGCGTTTTCGCTCTGCATCCTCGCCTGGCGGTTTCACCGGCTCGCCAAACGGGATCAACGCTGATTTACGGCGGATTGATCAGCCCGACGCGCAGTCGACGCACAGCGGCACGGCGGGATCGCCGGCCAGGCGTTTCTCTTCGATGTCCTCGCCGCAGGCAACGCAGTAGCCGTATTCGCCCTCGTCGATGCGCTTGAGGGCGGCGTCGATGCGCTGGATCTCGATCTCCCGCCGGCGCTCCTGTTCAAGGGCCATCTCGTGCACCTGCAGCGCATCCATCCGGGACAGCCGGCCCTGAGTCTGCTGATCCAGCTCGACGGGCTTGCGGTCGTCCTCAGTGATCTCTTCCAGATGCTCGATTTCGGCCCGGGCATCCAGAAGCTGCTTTTTGACCTTTTTCAGGTCTGCTGCTTTGAGTGCGGGCATAACGGTTCGATGCTAGCACAGGTTTCCGCCATCTTGCCAAATCGTGACGCCCCAATGACAGGATTTGCCAATCGCATGGCCGGCGAGATAGGGTGTAACCTATTGTAAAATATATACTTTGAGGGAACGATCATGGCGGCGGGCGCGGACAACCGGGGGAGCCCCCAGAGAACCCCCCAGAGGACCTCCAAGGCGGGCAACCCGCTCGAAGTCTTTCTGATCTTTTTGCGTCTCGGCCTGACGTCATTCGGCGGGCCGGTGGCTCATCTCGGCTATTTCCGAACCGAGTTCGTCGAGAGGCAGAAGTGGCTCAGCGACGCGGCCTACGCCGATCTGGTGGCGCTGTGCCAGTTCCTCCCCGGCCCCGCCTCCAGCCAGGTGGGGATCGGCATCGGCCTGTCGCGGGCCGGACTCCCGGGCAGCCTTGCCGCCTGGCTCGGCTTCACCACCCCGTCGGCGCTCGCCATGGCGGCAATCGGGTTGGGCGCGGTGGCGTTCCAGGACAATCTCACCCAGGATATCCTGGAGATGCTGATGCTGGTGGCCGTCGCCGTGGTCGCCAACGCGGTGTGGGGCATGGCCCGCATGCTGTGCACCGACGGCACCCGGGCGGCCATCGCCGTCGCCGCCACCGTGGTGCTGCTCATCGTCCCCTCCACGTCCATCCAATTGGCCGTCATCGCGGGCGGCGCGGTGCTGGGGCTCGTCCTGATCAAGGCCCAGGACACCGAGGAAGAGGATGCCTTCGAGATCCCGGTGGGACGCGGGATTGCCGTCTTCTGCCTGATCGCGTTCTTCGTGCTGCTCGCCGGCCTGCCGGTGGCGGCAATCCGGTTCCCGGACCAGGCGCTGATCCTGTTCGACAGCTTCTACCGCTCGGGCTCGCTGGTGTTCGGCGGCGGCCACGTTGTCCTGCCGCTGCTGCAGGAGGAAGTGGTGCCGCCCGGCTGGGTCGGCCCGGATGCGTTCCTCGCGGGTTACGGCGCGGCGCAGGCCATGCCGGGCCCGCTGTTCACCTTTGCCGCGTTCCTGGGCGCGGTGAGCCAGGTACCGCCGACGGCCTGGACGGGCGCGCTGATCGCCACCATCGCCATATTCGTTCCGTCGTTCCTGCTGGTGATCGGGACGCTGCCGTTCTGGGACGGCCTGCGCCGGGTCGGAAGCGTCCGCCGGGCCCTCGCCGGGGTGAACGCCGCGGTGGTCGGGCTGCTGCTCGCCGCGCTTTACGATCCCGTCATCACCAGTGCCGTTACGGATAACGCCGATGTCGCGGCGGCGCTGGTGCTGTTCTTGCTCATCGCCGTCTGGAAGGTGCCGCCCTGGCTGGTGGTGGTCGGCGCGGCGGTCTACGGCGCCGGGCTCGGCTTTCTGCTCTGATTTATGGCGCCGGATCGGCGTCGATCAGCACGAAGGCGATCCGGCACGGCTCTTCGTAGCGGTTGGCCCACGCGTGGTTGGTGCCCCGCTGAACCACCACGTCGCCGGCCTGCACGGTCATGTCCTCGTCGTCCAACAGCAGATCGACCCTTCCCGACATGATCACCGCATAGTCGATGCTGTCGGTCTTGTGCATAGCGGGATGACGCGCATCGGCCGGGGTCGTGGCGCCCTTGCTGGCCAGAAGCTCCGCCTCGGCGCCAGTGTCCGCGTCGGGGCCGCTCTCCGGCGGGAACTCGACGATGCGAAACACCGAGCCGCCGGCGGTTGGCGGGATCGGCATTTTCTCTCCCGCCGTCTCCCGATCGCCGGAATTGTCCGCCGGCGTCCGGTCCGTGGCCCAAAGTTCGGCAAGCCGGATTCCGCCCTGTTCGGCGATATTGACCGGCGGCGCGCCATCGGAGACGGCGATTGCCCGTCCTTCCGAATTGTGGCCGGTGACGATCCGGCGAATGTCCATCGTCATGTCTTGTTCCCCTTGTGCATTGCATAGAGTTGATTGAGTTCCGGGTGCGGAATGGCGTCGTCGAGAAAGCCGAAGGTCCCGTCGTCCCTGAGTTCGGTCAGCACCCGGCGCAAGTAGCCGAAAGCCCCGCGGGTGAGGCCGCCCGCGACCGAAATGCGGGCGACGCCGAGCGCCGCCAAGCCGGCCACATCGAGACCGCCCGCGCCGGCCGGCACGTTGAGCGGCCCGTCGATGGCCTTGGCGAGTTCACCGATT
This sequence comes from uncultured Rhodospirillaceae bacterium, assembly GCA_964620095.1. Taxonomy (GTDB): domain Bacteria; phylum Pseudomonadota; class Alphaproteobacteria; order Rhodospirillales; family UBA2165; genus JAJDXO01. The sequence continues at coordinate 9,384 of CAZUGT010000231.1, forward strand.
GCGTCCGCATCCATCACCCCAATCACATACGCGCAGTCGGCCCCGGCGGCGAGATAGGCGTTGGCGCGCTCGACGGCGATGTCGAATTTCTCGCCCGGCTCCCGGATATTGCCGAAATAGATATCGGTCCGCGCGTTGATCACCATGGGGATTCCGGTCTCGCCGGCGGCCGCCCGGGCGGCGGCGATCCGGTCCACCGCCAGGCTCTTCTCCAGAATTTCACCCGAATGCTCGATGCCGTCCTCCAGATTGAGCCCGACGGCGCCGGCTTCGGCGGTCAGCTTCACGGTGTCGGCGACGATCTCGGGCGCCTCGCCGTAGCCGGTTTCCATGTCCGCGGTAACCGGGATATGGACCGCCGAGGCGCAGGCCGCGACGGCGTTCAGCATGTCGTCGCGGGAAATCACTTCCCCGTCCGGCAGACCGTGGGCCCAGGCGACCCCGGCGCTGGTGGTGGCGATGGCCTCGAACCCGGCCTCGGCCGCAAGCACCGAGGTCCCCGCATCCCAGATGTTGGGCAGCACCAGCGGCGCATCGCCGCCGTGGCGGGCCCGCAGCGCCTCGGCCTTGGATACCTGATCCCTCATATGGTCCTCCTTGGATTGCACCCGAGCTTAGCCCGGGAATCGCGTTCTGGGCGAATCGTGCTATAGGCGGCATATGAAGGAAACCGAGCTTTATCCGCCCATCAAGGCGTTTCTCGAGGCCCAGGGCTACGAGGTCAAGGCCGAGGTCGGCGATTGCGACGTGCTGGCGGTGCGGGACGGCGAAGAGCCGGTGGTGGTCGAGCTCAAGACCGGATTCACCCTGCCGCTGGTGCTCCAGGGTATCCGCCGCCAGACCGTCTCGGAGACCGTCTACCTCGCCGTTCCCGCCCACACCGGCAGGGGCAAGTCTGTCTGGCGGGGGCGCTATCGGGACATCAAGAAGCTCTGCCGAATCCTCGGGCTCGGGTTGTTGACCGTGGCGTTCAAGACGTCCGGCGCCGTGGTCGACGTGCACCTGGATCCCGCCCCCTATGTCCCGAGGAAATTCAAGCCCCGTCAATCCCGGCTGCTGAAGGAACATGCGCGGCGCGCCGGCGATCCCAATTCGGGCGGCAGCACCCGCACGCCCATCGTCACCGCCTACCGGCAGGATGCGCTGAGGTGCGCCCGCTACCTCCTGGATCACGGCCCGTCGAAGGCCTATGTCATCCATCAGGCGACCGGCGTCGCGCGCGCCCGGCGCATCCTCTACAGCGACCATTACGGCTGGTTCGAGCGCGTGGACCGAGGGATATATGGGCTGACCCCCGCGGGCGAGCGTGCCCTCGAACAATTCGCCGGACAATTTGCCGACGCCGCCGAATGATCGGTTTTGACCATCGGGGCCTACCCGCCTAAGAAGACGGCAACCCAGCCGCATCACGAATACCAGGGGAATATCGATGGCCAATCTGATCAATCTCGTCACCATGTCCTACGATGAGGACATCCTCGATGAAGCGCTGCGTCTGCTGATGATCAATGCGCGGGCGGCGCGCGAAGAGGAAGGCTGCCTGCAGTTCGACGTGGTCCGACAGCAAGGGACCAGTACCGAGTTCATTCTGTACGAGGTCTACAAGGACGAGGCCGCCCTCGACACCCATAAGACCTACGATCACTTCAAGAACTATTTCGAATTCATCATGAGCCAGGGCGACAAGGTCCGGCGGAAGGCTGTACTCTACGACCCGTACGAGGGGTAATCCCTACACCGGAAAATATCGGGAGGACAAAATGGCAGGAAACTTCGTGACCGTGGATCGGCCATCCATCAAGGGGGTCCCCAGCCCGCCTCATTTCTCGAACGTGGTTGTCAGCGAAGGCGGCAAGCTGGCTCATCTCTCCGGCGCCATGGCCACCGAATTCGGAAAACTCGTTGGCGAGGGGGACTTGGCAGCCCAGATGAAGCAGACATTTGCGAATTTGAACAAGGTGCTTGCGGGAATCGGGGCGGGTCCGGGAGACGTCGTCCGCCAGCGTATCTTCGTCGTCGATCTCGAGCCGGCGCACCGGGACATTGTGGTCGCGGCCATGAACGAGTTTTACGGAGAGGGCGGCAAGCCGGCGAGCACCCTGATCGGCTGTCAGGGCCTGATCATTCCCGGCGCGCTCGTGGAAATCGACCTCACGGCGGCCATCGACGGGTAATCCTCAAATCAGTTCGTGCTTCTTGAGCCGGTTGCGGAGCTGGTGATAGCCGAGCCCCAGGTGCCCGGCCGTCTCCTTTTGGCTGTGCCGGTTGGCGGCCAAAGCCTCGACCAACAGGCGTTTCTCCAACGCGTCGACCGCTTCGCGGATATCGATGGGAGTGACGGCATCCACACCGTGACGGGGTTCGGATGGCGACCCGGCCCCGCCCGGCATCGCCGCGTCCGGCTCCGGCGGCGGGCGGAAGGGCGAGGCAAAGGGGTCGATGACCACGTCGGCGATCGGCCGCTCCTCGTCGCCGTGCCGGTAGACCGAGCGTTCGACCACGTTTTTGAGCTCCCGGACATTCCCCGGCCAGTCATGGCTTTCCAGCACGTTCAGCGCATCCCGCGTGAACCCGGGATAGCCTGACCACTCCATCTCGTGCGCCATGGTGCGGCCGAAATGAGCCGCCAGCAAAGGCACGTCGCCCGGCCGGTTGCGGAGCTGCGGCACGGTCAGCACATCGAACGACAGCCGGTCGAGCAGGTCGGGACGAAACCGGCCGGCCTCCGCCTCGCTGGGCAAATCCCTGTTGGTCGCCCCGATGACCCGCACGTCGACGCCGAGGGTGTCGTTGCCCCCCACCCGCTCGAAGGTGCCGTATTCGATGACCCGGAGGATCTTTTCCTGGACGCTCAAGGGCGCGTTGCCGATTTCGTCGAGGAACAGCGTGCCGCCGTCGGCGAGCTCGAAACGGCCGATGCGCCGCCGGCCGGCGCCGGTGAACGCGCCCGCCTCGTGGCCGAACAATTCGGTCTCCAGCAGGGTCTCGGGCAGCGCCGCGCAATTGAGCTCGACGAAACTTCCTTGCCAGCGCCTGGACAGGTGATGCAGGCGGTTGGCGATCAGCTCCTTGCCGGTGCCCCGCTCGCCGGTCACCAGCACGGGCCGGTCCTGGGGCGCGGCCAGCGATACCTGTTCCAGCAGGGCCAGAAACGACGGCGCATCCCCGACCATCGCCGGCAGATTTGGAGCTAATGCCATGATCTTATTATGTACAATATTTTAGCATATTTCACTATTTTATTGAATATTAATTTAATTCTCCGTTCCAGGGATTCCCGCCGGAAAATATATTTTTATATTAAATATCAAAAGGTTACTCTGTCTTTGCGCGAGTTGGCATGGCGTGTGCGATTGGAAAGGCGCTAGTCCCTGTTGAACCCCGCTCCCCGGACACCGAAGACGGTGCCGGGAAGCCCGAAAGGAGGAACCCGAAGTGGGCATTTTTTCGAGACTGTCGGACATCATCAACTCCAACCTGACCTCGATCCTGGACAAGGCCGAGGATCCCGAGAAGATGATCCGGCTGATGATCCATGAAATGGAAGACACCCTTGTCGAGGTTCGCTCCGATGCGGCGCGCATCATCGCCGACCGCAAGGAAGCCCAGCGGACCCTCGGCCGCCTGGAAGAGGCATGCGCCGAATGGCAGCGCAAGGCCGAACTGGCGGTCACCAAGGACCGGGAAGACCTGGCGAAGGGCGCGCTGCTGGAGAAGGCCAAGCTCGAGGAAACCGCGAACCTGCTCGCCGGGGATGTCGGCGCGTTGAACGCCGCGCTCGAAAAACATGAGGCCGATATCGTCAAGCTGGAAAGCAAGCTGCGTGAAGCCAAGGCCAAGCAGAAGAGCGTCCAGGCGCGCGGCGACACCGCCCAGTCGCAGATCAAGGTGCGCAAGACGGTCAACGACCGGCGCATCGACGATGCCTTCGCCCGCTATGAAAAGATGGAGCGGCGCATGGATGGCCTCGAGGGCGAGGTGGAAGCGTTCGATCTCGGCAAGGGCAAGACCCTGTCCGAGGAAATCGCAGAGCTCGAGGCCGAGAGCGGCATCGAAGACGAGCTGGCGGCGCTGAAGGCCCGCATGAGCGGGCGCAAAACCGAAACGCCGAAGGAACGGGAGGACGGCTGACGCCGTCCTGCCACCCCGGACCCGTAGGAGAGAGAGTACTTGGATATGGGCGGATTTTTCCTAGTCCCCATCGCCGTCGTCTTCATGGTCATCGTCCTGCCCATCTGGATCATTGCCCATTACGCGACCCGCTGGCGGACCAGCAAGACCATGACGTCGGGCGACGAACAGCTGTTGACGGAACTGTGGGAGAGCCTCGGCAAGATGGAAGACCGCGTGAGAAACCTGGAGCGCATCCTCGACGAGGAAGCGCCCGAATGGAGGAGCCGGATATGAGCGGCGAAGACCACGACAACGGCCGGAGCCGCCATCACGGCGCCGGGCACGGCCGCCGCCGGGGACCCGGCGCGAATGTCGACTGGCAGCAGTTCAGCCCCACCCGGTTCTATCGCGATCCCAAGAACGGCATTATCCGCGGCGTGTGCGCCGGCATCGCCGACTACTTCGGCATCTCGGTGGTCCCGGTCCGGATCGGCGTGATCATCGCCTTTTTCCTGTTTTCGGTGCCGGTGGCGCTCGCCTACCTCATCCTCGGCTTCGTCCTCAACCCGAAACCGGACGGCCTCTACCGGTCGGAGGACGAAGAGCGGTTCTGGCGGCGGACCCGGGTCGATCCCCATCGCACGGTCTCCGAGTTTCAGCAGAAGTTCCGCTCGGTGGAGAAGCGCATCCGCGACGCTGAAGCCTATGTCACCTCGTCCGAGTTCAAACTGAACCGGGATTTCAAGAACCTGTAGGCGGACAATTTCCGCCCCGCACTGGACCTCCCGAACCTCCCTGCCCTATGCTCGTTTCAACAAGCCGCTCAACGGGCGGCCAAGGAAACAGCCAGGCGGCAGGGAGGTTTTTCATGATCAACGTAACCGACATCGCCTATGGGAGATTGAGCGCCCCCGACCTCGATCTGATGGAAGCGTTTCTCACCGACTTCGGCATGGTCCGGGCGGAGCGAACCAAGACGGCGTTGTTCATGCGGGGCACCGATCCGGAACACCACCTCCATGTCACGGAATTGGGCGATCCCGGTTTCATCGGAATCGCATTCCATGCCGCGTCGGAAGAAGACCTGCACACCCTCGCCGAAGCCGAGGGGGCGACGCCGGTGGAAGACCTGGATGAGCCGGGCGGCGGCAAGCGGGTCCGCCTCACCGATCCGGACGGCCGCCAAATAGAGGTGATCTGGGGCCAGGAGATGCTGGAGCCGCTCCCGGTGCGGGACGTGGTGATCAATACGGGCAAGGAGCGCCTGAACCGGGCCGGCGACCTGCAGCGCATCCCCAGCCGGCCGGCCCATGTCAAACGCAGCGCCCATGCGGTGGTCACCACCGCCCAGGTGAAGGCCTCCAACGACTGGTACCAGGCGCATCTCGGCCTCAAGACCACCGACGAGATCTGGATGGAAACGGAAGACAACATCTTCGCCGTCTTCAATCACATCGATGCGCCCGCCGGCAGTTATGTGGATCACCACGTCTTCCTCAACGTCCAGGCGGAAAAGGCCGGGTTCAATCACCTGTCCTTCGAGGTCGCCGACTTCGATGACGTTCAGATCGGCCACTACCACCTCAAGGAAAAGGGCAAGTACAAGCACGCCTGGGGCATCGGCCGGCACACCCTCGGCAGCCAGATTTTCGACTACTGGCGGGACCCGTGGGGCCGCATTCACGAACACTGGACCGACAGCGACATGGTCAACAACGACCACCCGGCGGGGTTCCACGCGCCCGAGGCGGGCCTGGCCAATCAGTGGGGCCCGGAATTTCCGATGGAATTCCTCGACGATCCGGAGAAGCACGCCATCGCCTGAAATTCCGGGGCGCGAGGTTTAGTGGGTGACGTTCAGGGTTTCGGCCCGGCGGCACGCGCCGGGATCAGTAGATCTTTCACCCGATGGGCATCTTGTTGCCGAGCAACAGCCGGGCGACGTTCGTCCTGCGGCTGTCCGGCGCCTTCCAGGAGACCTGGTTGCCCGAGATCGCGGGCTTGAAGCACATCTCGGCCTGGGCGCCCTCCCGGTCCTTCAGGCACACCTCGCCGGCGTCGCTCACCTTGAAGCTGCCGTCGGTGAAGGTGCACGGCACGTACCGGTCGAAATTGCCGAAACGGCCGAAATAGATGGTCGTCTCGAGCCCGGTGATCTGATCGGTGTAGATGATCGAATTGTTGGTCAGCAGCTTCTCGATCGAACGCTTATCGCCGGGCCCATCGGCCGTTGCGGACCCGACGCCGGCTACGAGGACAATCGCCGCCGACACCGCAATTCCAACCCATTTTCGGCCCATGTGCGCCCCTCCTGACGGGAGCTTAGCCCGGATGGATTCCGATGAAAACAGACTTCAAGGAATGGGGCCTCGGCGAGGAAATTACGTCGGTCCTGCGGCTGGGCCGCCGGCAGACCGCCGGTCAAGCGGTCTCCGGACTGCCGTTTATGGGCAAGTCAGCGTGCCTGACGAGCAAGTCGTAATAAGACGACAATACGCTTACTCCCAATCCGACGGACAAACAGATGAGCCAGAAATGAGCCGCCTCAGCGGCAAGCACGGCGTAAATTGCCTCTGAGCCTATGACGCTTCCAAGCAGATCCCCGGTAACCGGAACCGCTGGCAGAAGAAACTGTGAAATCGAGAGCGCCAATGCGTGGTTCAGTCTGTGTCCGACAGCAAGTCTGTCTAACTGATCGTCCTCGATTGGGTGATCAAGCGCCGTCACCGGAAATCGAAGTGCCCACGTCGCCATCACGTAGGCCGCACAGAACGTCAATACGGGAATCAAGAATAATGTCGTGTCGGTGAAATGTTCAAACAGGCCGAAATCATCTGCCACAGCCCCACCAATCAACGTCCCGATGAGTACCACAAACAACGTCTCGATGATGAACACCACAAACAAAAACGAGAGCAGAATTAGTGCCATCGCAACAGCGAATATGATCGAGAGCCACAAAAACTTCCAGTGGCGCTTTTTCCAACCTGATCGAATGACAGTTGCAACCGACTCTCCCGGGACCAGAAGTATCCGATGGCAACCAACGGCAAATAGGGTAACGACCGCGTATTCGACGACGAACAGCACAGGCGTTCCTGCCAGGACCAAGGGCACTGAGCTTTGATCCAACGCCTCGCTCAGAAATGAGAGAAGCATGGTTGAGACCGCCGCTATTAGGCTCAGTACCGCAATTGCGGACCAATTCGAAACCACTAGCCTGACGGCATTTGCCAGAACGGAAAATAGGAAAACTGCTCGCACCTAATGCCTTTCCCGCATGCGGACCGACCTACATCCCCTTCGACTTCGCCTCCCGGCGGCGTTCGTGGAGGATGTACTCCGTATAGCCGTTGGGCTGCTCGCGTCCCTTGAAGATCAGATCGCACGCCGCCTGATAGCCGACCGAGCCGCCGAAGTTCCCGGACATGGGCCGGTAGGCCGGGTCGCCCTCGTTCTGACGGTCGACGACGGCGGCCATCTTCTCCAGCGACGCCCGGACCTGGTCCTCGCTGCACACGCCGTGATGCAGCCAGTTGGCGAGATGCTGTGACGAAATTCTGAGGGTCGCCCGGTCTTCCATCAGGCCGACATCCTTGATGTCCGGCACCTTTGAACAGCCGACGCCCTGCTCGACCCAGCGAATGACATAGCC
>CAZUGT010000232.1:0-14753 GCA_964620095.1 uncultured Rhodospirillaceae bacterium
CGTCATCACCGGGCTTGACCCGGTGATCCACGTGGATGGCCGGGTCCTTGCCCGGCCATGACGATCTTCTTCGATTCGGGCTTCAGCCGGCCGCCGCCGCGATTGCCGAGAGTTCCTGTGCCAGGTAGCGGACGCCGTCGAAGCGTTCGGGCGCCGTTTCCCATCTCCGCATGAAGACCAGGCTATGATCCGGGCGCAGCTTGGCGGTGCCGGCCTGCGCGGTGATGAACTCGACCAGTCCGGCCGGATTGGCGAATTCGTTCTTGCGGAACGACACCACGGCTCCCTTGGGACCGGCCTCGATCTTCTCCACCCCGGCCAGCCGACAGACGGATTTCAGCGCTACCACCTGCAACAGGTTCTCCACTTCGTCCGGCAGGGACCCGAACCGGTCGATCATCTCGGCGGCGATCGCATCGATTTCGCCGGCCGCCCGGACATTGCCCAGCCGCCGGTAGAGCGACAGACGCACGCCCAGGTCCGGCACATAATCCGCCGGGATCAGCACCGGGATACCGGCATCGATCTGCGGCGACCAGTGATCGGCGCTTTCGACGGCGCCGCCGGCATCGGCCTTGGCCTCCGCCACGGCCTCTTCGAGCATTTGCTGGTAGAGCTCGATGCCGACCTCGCGAATATGGCCCGACTGCTCTTCGCCCAGCAGATTGCCGGCGCCGCGAATGTCCAGGTCATGACTGGCGAGCATGAAGCCGGCGCCCAGCGAATCCAGGGTCTGCATCACCTCAAGGCGCCGCTGCGCCGTCTCCGCCAGCAGCTGGTTCGGCGGCAGGGTCAGGTAGGCGTAGGCGCGGACCTTGGACCGTCCGACCCGGCCGCGCAGTTGATAGAGCTGGGCCAATCCGAACATGTCGGCGCGGTGGATGACGATGGTGTTCGCCGCCGGCAAATCAAGGCCGGATTCGACGATATTCGTGGACAGAAGCACGTCGCAGCCGCCGTCGTAGAATTCCGTCATCACCTCTTCGAGCCTGGCCGCCGCCATCCGGCCGTGGGCGACGGCGATGCGGGCCTCCGGGACCAGTTCCTCCAGGGTTTCCGCCACTCGCGCCAAATCGGCGATCCGCGGACAGACGTAAAACACCTGCCCGCCGCGATAGCGTTCGCGCTGGATGGCTTCGCGGATCACCATCGGATCGAACGGCAGCACGAAGGTCCGAACCGCCAGCCGATCCACCGGCGGCGTGGTGATCAGGCTCATCGCCCGCACGCCGGTGAGCGCCATCTGCAGGGTCCTGGGGATCGGGGTCGCGGTCAGGGTGAGCACATGGACATCGGTGCGCAGCGCCTTCAGCCGTTCCTTGTGCGCGACCCCGAAATGCTGCTCCTCGTCGATGATCAGGAGGCCGAGGCGCTCGATGCGGATGGATTTGGCCAGCAGCGCGTGGGTACCGATGACGATGTCGAGGGTGCCGTCCGCGAGACCCGTGCGCGCATCTTCGGCATCCCCGGCGCCGACCAGCCGGGAAAGCTGGGCGACCCGGATGGGGAAGTGGGCGAAGCGCTGGGCAAAGACCTGATAGTGCTGGCGCGCCAGCAGGGTCGTCGGAACCACCACGGCCACCTGCCTGCCCGACAGGGCCGCCACGAAGGCCGCCCGCAAGGCCACTTCGGTCTTGCCGAACCCGACATCGCCGCAGATCAGCCGGTCCATGGGTTTGCCGGCCGCCAAATCGTCCATCACATCGGCGATCGCCTGGAGCTGGTCCTCGGTCTCTTCATACGGGAAGCCGGCGCAAAACTCGTCATAGGCGCCGTCCTGGGGCGCCATCACATCGGCCGGGCGCAGTTCGCGGGCGGCGGCCACCTGGATCAGCTGGTCGGCCATCTCCCGGATGCGTTTCCTGAGTTGGGCCTTGCGCGCCTGCCAGCCGGCCCCGCCGAGGCGGTCCAGCTTGACGCCCGCGCTTTCGTCGCCGTACCGGGACAGAACGTCGATGTTCTCCACCGGCACGAACAGCTTGTCGCCGCCGTCATAATCGACGCACAGACAATCATGCGGCGCGCCGGCGACATCGAGGGCGATCAGTTCCCGGTACCGGCCGAGTCCGTGATCCAGGTGAACCACCAGATCGCCCGCCGCCAGGGCGGACGTTTCGGCGATGAAGTTCTCCGGACGAATGCGCCGCCGCGCCCGCACCCGTAACCGTTCGCCGAGAATGTCCTGCTCGCTGACCAAGGCGATGCCGGGGGCGGTAAATCCGCGGGCAAGGTCGAGCACGGCGGTGGCGACCGCGGACGCCTCGGGACTCCGGTCCGGTGACCAATGCTCCCCCGCCGGCCGGCTCTCGATCCCATGTTCCGCCAGGATGCCGGCGATGCGCTCCCGCGAGCCTTCGGAGACGCAGCCGATCAGGATCCGCCGACCGCCGCGCCGGAGTTCGGCAAGGTGGCCGCGCACCACATCGAACACGTTGACGTCGGTCCGGGCCCGGGCGTCCGCGAAATCGCGCCCCGGCCTGCCTCCCGCATCGAGCGTGCTTTCCGACCCCTCGGGTGCGGCGAACGGCGTCAGCTGCAGGGTCACCCGTTCTTCGAGCGCCGCCTGCCATTCGGCCGGCGGGACATAGAGCCGATCGGCCGGCAGCGGGTTGTAGACGGTCTCCTCGCCGGCGATGCCGCCGCCTCGACTTTCCACCCGCGCGGCGTGGCATTCGGAAATCAGCTCCCACCGGGCTTCCGCCGCTTCGCCGCTTTGGTGATCGAGGATTACCGGAAGATCCCCGGCGTAGGCCATGAAGCTGGTGAGTTCGCCCGCAAACAGGGGCAGCCAATGCTCCATTCCCGCCTGCCGGCGGCCGGCGGAAATCGACTCGTAGAGATGATCGTTCTTGACCGGCGCGCCGAACAGCTCCCGATAGCCGGTCCGGAACGCCACCACGCTTTCCTCGGTCAACTGAAGCTCGCTGACCGGCTTTACCTCGAACGAGTCCACCTTTTCGACGGTTCGCTGACTGAAGGGCTCGAACGTCCGGATGCTCTCCAACTCCTCGTCGAAGAAATCGAGCCGAAGGGGAGCCGCCGCCCCGGGCGGAAACAGATCGACGATGCCGCCCCGGACCGCGTACTCGCCGGGCTCCATGACCACTTCGGCCCGGCCGAAGCCGTTGGCGGCAAGGAAGCCGAGGATGGCGGACCGGCCGGCATCCGCGCCCGGTCTCACGGTCAGGGAGGAGCCCATGAACAATTCCGGGGCCGGCACCCGCTGCAGGACCGCCGCGATCGTCGTGACCACCACCCGGGGGCCGGCCGCCTCGCCGCCGGACAGTTCGGTCAGCGCATCGACCCGCGCCGCGAGGATGTCCGGGCGGGGCGAAACCCGGTCATAGGGAAGACAGTCCCAGGCGGGAAACGAGACGATCTCCGTCGCGGGCGAGAAAAACCGCAGCGAATCGATCACCGTCGCCATGCGCCGGTCGTCGCGGGCGATGAACAGCACTCCCGGCCCTTCCTGGGCCATCGACGCCAGCACGCACGCATCGAATCCTTCCGGCGCCCCCGACAAAAGGGTGCGGCCGGGGCGGTCCGGTATGTCGATCCGATCGAGCAGCATCAGAGTGACCGGGTATAATTCAAGAGGCGGTCCATGATGCCGCCTTGCCGGTCCGCCGGGATGTCTTCCTTCCCGGTGAGCCAGTTCACCAGGTCGACGTCGGACTCGTCGAGAACACGGTCGAACTCCGTCAGCTCGTCCCCGTTCAGTCCGGCCAGATGTTCCCCGGCGAAGCCGCCCATCAACCGGTCGGCCTCCTTGGTTCCACGGTGGGTGGCCCGGTACATCAGCCGTTTCCGAATTGCATCCATTTCGCGGGCCGCCAGCCTATACTCGCGCTCGGGCCCAGGATATAAATCGTCCGGGGGCTCCTGTCAGCCCCGGCACAGGTTCATGAGACCCGAAATCCTGTTTCCCATCTTTGCCCCCGTCACCTCCCTGAAAGGGGTCGGGCCGAGGATCGCCAAGCTGATCGAGGGGATTGCCGGCCCTCACGTCGCCGACCTGTTCTGGCACCTGCCGAGCGGCCTGATCGACCGCCGGTTCGCGCCCAAGATCGCCGATGCGCCGTCGGGCGTTATTGCGACGATCACGGCGGACGTGCTGTCCCACCACCCGCCGCCCAACCGGCGCCTGCCCTACAAGATCACCTGCGAGGACGAGACGGGCCGCATGTCGCTGGTCTTCTTTCATGCGCGCGCCGATTACCTGAACCAGATTCTGCCCGAAGGCGAGACGCGGGTCGTCAGCGGCAAGGTCGAGCGCTTCAACGACGAAATCCAGATGGCCCACCCGGATCACGTGGGCACCCCGGCGGAGCGCGACAAGCTTCAGGCGGTCGAGCCGGTCTATCCGCTGACCCAGGGCCTGTCCCTGAAAGTGCTGTCCAAGGCGATCGGCGGCGCCCTCCCGCTGGCGCCCGACCTCCCCGAATGGCTCGATCCGGCATTTAAGGAAAAACATTCCTGGCCGCCCTGGCGGGAGGCGCTGGAAACCCTGCACCGCCCCGAGACCGAGGATGACCTGTCGCCGGAAACGCCCGCGCGCGCCCGGCTCGCCTACGACGAACTGCTCGCCAACCAGCTGGCGCTGGCCCTGGTGCGGGCGCATATGCGGCGCGTGCGGGGACGTTCCACGACCGGCACGGGCGTGCTCCGGAACAAGGTCCTGGCCGCCCTCCCCTGGCGGCTGACCGACTCCCAATCCCGGGCGCTCGACGAGATCACGGCGGATATGGCGTCGGACGCCCGCATGCACCGGCTGCTGCAGGGCGATGTGGGCTCCGGCAAGACGGTGGTCGCGCTGCTGTCCATGCTGGCGGCGGTCGAGGATGGCGGCCAGGCGGTGATACTCGCGCCGACGGAAATACTGGCCCGCCAGCACCTCGCGACCATCCAGCCTTTGGCCGAAGCCGCGGGCATCCGGGCGGAGATCCTGACCGGACGGGAAAAAGGCAAGAACCGGGACGGCATCCTGGCGCGGCTGGCCGATGGGACGACCTCGATCGCGGTGGGCACCCATGCCCTGATCCAGACCGGGGTGGATTTCGGCAATCTGAGCATGGCGGTCATCGACGAGCAGCATCGCTTCGGGGTTCACCAGCGGCTGCTGCTGGCCGAAAAGGGAGCCGCCGTCGATATCCTGGTGATGACGGCGACGCCTATTCCCCGGACCCTGATGCTCACCGCCTATGGCGACATGGAGGTCTCGAAGCTCTCGGAAAAGCCGGCCGGGCGCCGACCCATCGACACCCGGACCATCCCGCTTTCCCGGTTGTCCGAGGTGACCGCCGCCATCCGGCGGGCGCTCGAGACGGACGCCCGGATTTATTGGGTCTGCCCGCTGGTCGAGGAATCGGAGAAGATCGACCTGTCCGCGGCGGAGGACCGCGCCGAGCAGTTGCGCCGCCAGTTCGGGGACCGGGTGATGCTGGTCCACGGCCGGATGAAGGGCGCCGACAAGGACAAGGTGATGGCCGCCTTCGCCGAGGGAAGCGCCCGCGTCCTGGTGGCGACCACCGTCATCGAGGTGGGCGTGGACGTTCCCGAAGCGACCATCATGGTGGTCGAGCACGCCGAACGCTTCGGGCTGGCCCAACTGCATCAGCTTCGCGGCCGCATCGGCAGGAGCGACAAACCGTCCACCTGCCTGCTGCTCTACGGCGACGGGCTGACCGAGACCGCCCGGTCGCGGCTCAAAATCCTGCGCGAATCCGAAGACGGGTTCCGGATCGCCGAGGAGGACCTGCGGCTCAGGGGCGCGGGCGAACTCCTGGGCACGCGGCAAAGCGGCCTGCCCGAGTTCCGTATCGCCGATCTGGCCGTTCACGGCGACCTGCTCGCCGCCGCCCGGGACGACGCACAGCTGATTCTCAACCGCAATCCCGGCCTGCGGGACGCGCGGGGCGAGGCCTTGAGGACACTGCTGTATCTGTTCGAGCGGGACGCGGCGGTGCGGTTTATTCGTTCGGGCTAGGCTCGCGCTCCTTGGGCACCAGCACCGGGGTTCTGCCCTTTTCCCGGAGCACGTCCAGATCTTCAAAGGTGGCGGCCGAAACCTGCGGCTTGCTCTTCACCGCTTCGGGCCGTTGATCCGGGGGCGTCACGATGCCGCCGGAAATCACCATCTTGATCGCGTCTTCGACCGACATGTCCAAATGCACCACGTCTTTCCTGGGGACGAAGAGCAGGAATCCGGAAGTCGGGTTCGGGGTGGTCGGCAGGAAGATGTTCACCGTCTCCTCCGCCGTCAGGTTCTGGACCTCTTCCTTGGTGGTCCCGGTGATGAATCCGATCGCCCAGATGCCGCGACGGGGATATTCGACAAGGACCGCTTCGCGGAACGCCTGGGACTGCTGCGCGAGCACGGTTTCGAAGATTTGCTTGGTCGCGTTGTAAACGCTCCGGATGACCGGCATCCGGTTGAGCAGCCCTTCGCCCGTCCGGACCAGGTAGCGGCCCAGCAAACCGGCCGTCATCGCGCCGATCAGGGTCAACATGATCAGCAGGACCAGGAGACCCAGTCCGGGGATGGAAAACGGCAGGTAGGTCTCGGGATTGTACTGGGCCGGGATCAGAGGCGTAATGGTCTCGTCGACCAGGTTGACGAACGCCCAGGCAACCCAGCCGGTAATGGCGATGGGCGCCGTCACCAGGATGCCGGCCAGGAAGTAGCCTCTAATCCGCGCACCGAAACTGGTGCCGAACCGCCGTCGCGCGCGGGCTCGTACTTGCTTCCTTCTGGCCTTGTCGCGTGGCTTCTTCGCCATTGGCTGCCTCACCAAGATGCGGCGTCTCACTGGGGCGAGCGGGAGTGTTGTCTGTTATCTATCCGGCGCAAAGCGGAAAGCAATGGCCCGATGCCGCCCGGCCACGAAATTCCCGCCGGCTCCCCGCCGGCAATTCGAGCAACAAAATTAGCGCACGTCAGGATACCCGATTCTGCTACAAGCATACCCGAAATTCAGGCAATTCAGCGAATCGGAAAACCGAAACCTCCGATTCCATGAGAGTATCCGAATATGAACGAATCCACGACCGCCAGCCGTCGCTACCCGGACAAGCCGTTTGTCGGTGTCGGGGCCGTTGTCTGGCACGGCGACCGTTTTCTGCTGATCAAGCGGGGAAAGCCGCCGCGCCGGGGACAATGGAGTATCCCAGGCGGCGGCCAGGAACTCGGCGAAACGCTGGAAGAAGCCGCGATTCGCGAAGTTCGGGAGGAAACCGGCTTGCAGGTTGAAATCGTCGGTCTCGTCGATGCCGTCGATTCCATCAACCGCGACCCCGACGGCCGGGTGAATTTCCACATGACCCTGATCGACTACTGCGCGGTCGCGGAGACGGACGCCGCGGTTGCCGGATCGGACGCCGCCGATGTCGGCTGGTTCGGGCTGGAGGATCTGGCAAGTCTGGCCCTGTGGCCCGAGACCGAGCGAATCATCAGGGAATCACGTTCCCTCCTCGACGGGGGGTAATCCGCGCGCTATCCCCCCTTGCGCGCAAGGCACCCGGTTTGACAGCGGGAGTAAATCCGCTGCACGTTGTCGGCGAGGCAGACATCGAACGAGGGCGCGCCCGTGAGCCATAACGTCTTGGTTTCCGTATTTTGTCCCGACCGGACCGGCCTTATCGCCGATCTGGCCGGTGCACTGTTCGATCTCGGCGCCAATCTGGGTGACACCAGTTTTGCCGTGCTGGGCGGCGGCGCCGAGTTCACCGCGGTTTGCGAAATTCCGGATTCGCTCACCGGGGACGACCTCACGGCCGCCCTCCAACGGGTGCCCGATGTGGCGAACGGGACGCTGAGCATTGCGCCGTTCACCCTCGAGCCGCTCCATGGCGAAACCGGCCGGATTACCCACCGGGTGACCGTCAGCGGCGGGGATCGGCCCGGGCTGATCGCCCGGCTCTCCGAAGCGTTCGTGGAATTCGATGCGAACGTCGTCCGGTTGTCCTCGGAGAAGACGCCGGACGGCAATTACAATGTCCGCTTCTCGGTCTGGATTCCGGGCGCCCGCGCGGCGGCGTGCCTCGCAACCATCGCCAATACGGCCGAGAACATGCAGCTCTCGTGTCATGTGGAGGGAATGCTTAACCAGCCGGCCTGATCCGAATTCGGAGCCGAATTGTCGATCCCCGGGCAACCGGCCGCGAATCGCTCTAGCGGACCACCATCACCGACTTGTTGGCGTATTCCAGGACCTTGAAGGCCACGCTCCCCATGAAGAACCGCTTGAGGCCCGTCCTGCCCGACTCGCCCACCAGAATAAGGGAGTAGTCCTCGCCCGCCTCGATGATCTGCTCGACGGGATTGCCGACGCGCACGAATGCGTTGCGGACCGCAAGGTCTTCTTCCTCGATGACCGCCACCGCTTCATCGACATACCGCTGCGCCTCGGGCCGCTCCTCCTCATCGAGGGCCACCGACATGACGGAAATGTTCTTGAGTTCCGTCCGGTGAACCAGCCGGGCCGATTTTCGCGCCATCGCCAGGGCCTGCTCGGAGCCGTCGGTGCAAATCAGATGGCCGTGACCGCGGCGCAGATCCCTGGCGGCAAGCACCGAGCAAGGCGCGTGCATGGCGACCTTTTCGGCGATTGCCGGATCCCATAAGGCCTTGGCGATCCCTCCCGATTTGCCCGAGGCGCCGACGATTATCAGGTTGTAGGGACCGAGTTCGTATTGGTCCAAAATCCCGGCGGCAACCGACGGCGCGACTTTCAGTTTGAGCACGATGGATTTGCCGGTCTCGCTGCGATACTCGATCTTGTTGTCGCCGAGCGGATCGCCGTCGACATCCGTATGGGTGTATCTCTCTCCCCAGGTGGACGCCATTTCACCCAGTTCGATGAGCTGGTCCCGCCCCTTCTTCAGATACTGAATGCCCGGCAGTTCCAAACCCCAGTTGAGCATGTTCTCGCGGGCCACCCTGACTTGAAGGCCGCCCGTCCGCATGCCCTGATCGACGGGACGCACGTAAAGCAGAATGACATCGGCATCTTCGGGGTGGCCGACATCCGCGGCGTAACGCAAACCGCGGTAGCTCTCGTCCGAACCGTCCACGCACACCAGAACCCGGAACCGTTTCCTGCGCTCCTCGAGAATTTGCTCGGGAGTAAGTTCTTCCACGACGTCGGCCATGCCGACCTCTCCCCTATACGCCCAACAGCGGCCAGTAAATTGCCGCCGCGATCATCATTATTATGATGGAGGTTATCGCCATCTTCGATCCCACCGCAAGAAAATCGGTGGTCTTCAAGTAGCCGGATGCGTAGACGATCGTGCAGGCCGGCGTGCCGACGACGGTCAAATAGGCGAAGGCGGACGACACGGCCGTGATAAAGCCGATGATGATCGGGCTCTCGCCCGCGACATCCGCGAGGTTGAGGACGATGGGGCCGAGGACCGCGACCGCCGCGCCATTGGACATGGTGTTGGTCACGAACGTCGTCAGCACGGATACCGCCCCCCAAAGCCCAAGCCCCTGGTCCGCGCCGAATGGCGCCAGGAATCCGAGGAACGATTCGGCGACCCATTTCGCCGCGCCGGTATCCTTCATCTCGATCCCGAGGGAGATCGCCGCACCGTAAAGCAGCACCACCCCCCAGTTGACGCCCGAATTGATGTCTTCCCATCTGACCAGACCGGCAACCAGGAACAGCGTCGCGCCGACGATGGCCACCGTCCCCATGCCCACCTTGTCGGAGACGAAAATCCAACCCAGCAAGACCAGGAAAAACAGAAAGATCGAGACCCAATCCGCCGATTTCATCGGCCCCTCGGCCTCGACCAGGCTCCTGAGCCGCACCACCGCGCGGGACAGGTCCCGGTATTCGGGCTTGAAGGTCGTGAACAAAATCAGCGTCACGAAGGGAAGCTGAATGAGGAACATCGGATACGCAAATGTCATCCAGCGCAGATAGTCGATCAGATAGCGCTGGGTTTCGGGGTTGGCCGGGTCGTAGAAGAATTCCCGCCAATAGCCGATCATGATTGCGTTCCGGGCGCCGCCCGACGGCGTTCCGATGCCGGCCACCGATGCGCCGTAGGCGATCGAAAACAACAGCACCGCGGCCAGATTCCGGACTTTCTTGGGATCGTCGGAGGTCAGCGTCACCAGCGTGATCCCGACGGGCAGCATCATCGCCGCAACCGTGTGCTCACCGATAAACGACGCCAATACGCCGGATACGGCCGAAATACCGAAACATATCCTGGTGGTCTTGGTGCCGGTCATCCGGACGATCAGCCAGGCGATCCGTTTGTCGAGCTTCTGCTTCACCACCGCGACGGCGAGCATGAGCGAACCGAGAATGAACAGTACGGAGTCGTTCCAGAGAGACCGCGCAACGGTGGCCGAATCCTCGCCCAGCAGAAACACCTGCCCGAGGATGATCAGCAGCGCCACCGACGGCAGCGGGATCGGTTCCGTAATGAACAGAATGATCGCGACCACCGACATGGCCAGGACGATCAGCCCCTTGCGCGAGAGCCCTTCCGGCTCCGGCACGAACAGAATGATCGCGGCGCCGACCAGCATTGCGATGAAGAACCAGCGCTTCTCCCAGACGTAATGGACAAAGAATTCGTAGAGCAGGTGCCCGGCCCGGTTCGCGAGCGTCGGTGATTTCACGGCCTCATCGGCTGTCTCGCCCGCACTCGCGTCATCCATGGCGGTCTCCCCCTCAGCCTCCGGCGGCATCCCGCAGCGCCCCGATCGTCGCCGCGTAATCACTGCCTTGAAACACCGCGCTGCCCGCCACCACGACGTTCGCGCCCGCCGCCGCCACCTCGGCGACATTGTCCGGCTTGACGCCGCCATCGACCTCGAGCTCGATCGGACGGTCCCCGATCATCGCCTTAATTTCGGCGATCTTCGGCGTCACCGAGGAGATATAGGACTGGCCGCCGAACCCCGGATTGACCGACATCACCAAAATCAGGTCGACATCGTCCAGAACGGGTTCGACCGCGGCCGCGGGTGTCGACGGATTGATCGACACGCCCGCCTTCTTTCCCAATCCGCGGATCACTTGAAGATTGCGGTGCAGGTGGATGTCGGCTTCGGCGTGCACCGTGATGATGTCGGCGCCGGCGTCGGCGTAATCGGCGAGATACGGCGCCGCCGGCTCGATCATCAAGTGGACGTCGAACGGCTTGTCGGAACAGCCGCGAAGCGCCTTGATGACCGGCGGTCCCATGGTCAGGTTGGGAACGAAGTGCCCGTCCATCACGTCGATATGAATGTAGTCGCACCCCGCCTTGTCGATGGCCGCAATCTCCTCGCCCAGCCGCGCGAAATCCGCGGAAAGGATCGAAGGGGCTATCTTCAGGTCTGTCATTCTGTTCCCCAGGGCCGCAAATCGCTTCGCTTAAGCGGCCTCTCCCATATATGACGCCGAACAGGCCGCGCTGTTGAGGCGGGCGCGCTCCAGCAATCGGGACTGAGCCGCCTCGTTGTTCGCCGTATCGCCGCCCCAGGCTTCGAGGGCGCCTTCCTGCAGCGCCCGGCCATAGGAGTAGCTGAGCTTCCACGGCAACGGCGAATGGTTGGCATTCATGGCGTTGAGGTGTTCGGTCGCCTGAATCTCGCTTTGCCCGCCGGACAGGAACATGATGCCGGGCACCGCCGACGGCACGGTGCGCTTCAGCACCGCGACGGTCAACGAGGCGACATCATCGGCCCCGGCTTGTTCCGGACAATCCTTGCCGGAAATCACCATGTTGGGCTTGAGGATGGTGCCTTCGAGCATGACGCCTTGCGCGAACAATTCGGAATAGACCGCGTTCAGCGTTTCCTCGGTCACCTCGGCGCAATCTTCGATGGTGTGGTCCCCATCCATCAGGACTTCCGGCTCGATGATCGGCACAAGGCCGCCTTCCTGGCAGATTCTGGCATAACGGGCCAGCGCGTGCGCATTGACGTGAATGGCGGCCGCGCTCGGGATGCCGTCGCCGATCTTGATCACCGCCCGCCACTTGGCGAATCTGGCGCCGAGTTCCGCGTATTCGGCGACGCGGTCCGTGAGTCCGTCCAGGCCCTCGGTGACCGTCTCGCCGTCGGACCCGGCGAGCGGCTTGGCGCCGGTATCGACCTTGATGCCGGGCAGAATATTCTGGCTCTCCAGAACCCTGACCAGCGGCGTGCCGTCGGCCGCCGACTGGCGGATCGTCTCGTCATACAGGATGGCGCCGCTGATAAACTCGCCCAGCCCGGCGGTGCGGAACAGCATTTCCCGGTAATCGCGGCGGGCGTCTTCGGTCGAGACCACATTTATGCCGTCGAACCGCTTTTTGATGGTTCCGGTGCTTTCGTCCGCCGCCAGCAGGCCCCGGCTGTCCGAAACCATGGCTTCCGCGATTGAAGAAAGTTGACCTAGATCCATGAGTTCCTCCGTTTCCTTATCCTCGCCCGTCGGAAGCAATGCCTATAGTTGCTCCAGTTGCTCCTTGGCGGCCGCCGCCACGGCTTCGGCCGTTATGCCGAAGTGATCATACAAATCCCCCGCCGGGGCCGATGCGCCGAAGCCGGACATGCCGACGAACCGACCGGCCGGGCCAAGGTACTTTTCCCAGCCGAGGGACACCGCCGCCTCCACGGCTACCCGCGCGCCGTCTCCCAGCACCCCGGCCCGGTAGCCGGCGTCCTGCCGGTCGAACAAGCCCGCGCACGGCATGGACACCACCGCCGTCGGATGGCCGTCGGCCTGCAACATCTCGCGGGCGGCCAGCGCGAGGCCGACCTCGGAGCCGGTGGCAAGAAGCGTCACCGCGCGCTCTCCGTCCGCCTCCGACAGCACATAGCCGCCACGGGCCGACAGGTTCTCGTCCGTATGTTCGGTGCGGACCGTCGGCACCCCCTGCCGGGTCAGCGAGAGGACCGAGGGGCTCGACGCCGCCTGCAGCGCCAGGGCCCAGCATTCGGCGGTTTCCACCCCGTCCGCCGGCCGGAAGACATTGAGGTTCGGGATGGCCCGGAGCGAGGCCAGCGTCTCGACAGGCTGGTGGGTCGGTCCATCCTCGCCGAGGCCGATGGAATCGTGGGTCAGAACGTAGATTACCCGCTGCTTCATGAGGGCCGAAAGCCGGAGCGCCGGGCGCATATAATCGGCGAACACCAGGAACGTCCCGCCATAGGGCACGACCCCGCCATGCAGCGCGAGCCCGTTCATGATCGCGGCCATGCCGAATTCCCGCACGCCGTAGTGAACGTAGTTGCCGGAAAAATCGTCCGCCGAGATCACCGCGGACGACCCGGTCTTGGTGTTGACCGAGCCGGTGAGGTCCGCCGACCCGCCGATCAACAGGGGAATCCTGTCGAGGAGAACGCCGAGCGCCTCGCCGGAGGCCTTGCGGGTCGCCCATCCCGGCGCCTCCTCGCTGACCGCTTTCTTGTGGGCGTTGAGCGCTTCCTCCCAGCCCGCCGGCAGGTCGCCGAGCGACCGCCGCTCGAAGTTCGCCCTGGTTTCCGCATCCGCGGCGGCCAGCCGACCGGCCCAGGATTTATGGTCGGCGGCTCCCCGCGCGCCGAACGCGCGCCACGCGGCGAGGATGTCGTCAGGCACCTCGAACGGCTCCGCGCTCCAGCCCAGCGCCGCGCGGGCGCCGGCGATTTCATCGCCGCCCAGCGGCGCACCGTGGGTGGAGGCGGTCCCCGCCTTGGTCGGCGCGCCGAAGCCGATGGTGGTCTTGCAGGCGATCATGGATGGCGCATCGGTCTTCCTGGCCGCCTCGATGGCCGCCGCGACCGCCTCATGGTCATGGCCGTCGACGGTCTGCACGTCCCAACCGCTGGACGCGAACCGGGCTGCCTGATCGTCGGAAACCGCGAGGTCGGTTCCGCCGTCGATGGAAATCCCGTTGTCGTCGAACAGAACGATGAGCTTGCCGAGGCCCAGATGGCCGGCGAAGGAGATCGCCTCGTGGCTGATCCCTTCCATCAAGCAGCCGTCGCCGGCAATCACATAGGTGTAGTGGTCGACCAGTCCGTCACCGTAGCGGCTA
Organism: uncultured Rhodospirillaceae bacterium; assembly: GCA_964620095.1. GTDB lineage: Bacteria > Pseudomonadota > Alphaproteobacteria > Rhodospirillales > UBA2165 > JAJDXO01. The sequence continues at coordinate 14,014 of CAZUGT010000232.1, forward strand.
TTGCGCAGGCGTTCGGCGAGGGCCAGTCCCACCGCCATGGCCAGCCCCTGCCCCAGGGGACCGGTGGTCACCTCGATCCCGGCGGCGTGGCCGTATTCCGGGTGGCCCGCGGTTTTCGATCCGAGCTGGCGGAAGTTCTTGATCTCGTCGATGGTCATGTCCTCGTACCCGGTCAGGTAGAGGAGCGAATAGAGCAGCATCGAGCCGTGCCCCGCCGACAGCACGAAGCGGTCCCGGTCGGCCCAGTTCGGCGCCGAGGGATCGAACTTCAGGAATCGGGTGAACAGCACCGTCGCCGCGTCGGCCATGCCCATGGGCATCCCCGGATGCCCGGAATTGGCTCTCTCAACGGCGTCCGCCGAGAGGAAGCGGATTGCATTGGCCATCTGGAACAGGTCGGGCGCGGGGGCGGATCGGGAATCTTGCAGGGCGGTGACCGTCTGGTCAGGGGACATTAGGCGCGCACTCCGGCGTTCGAGGCGGCCCCAGGCACTACCGCCGATGTCCAAGAATTAACCGAGTCGCGGTCCGATCCATAGGAAAAAACCGGATTAGTCATGTTGGCTTGGTTTCCTTGGCCGTATGGCGGACGACGCCGTGTAAGCGAATGGGGCGAATGATGGGACTCGAACCCACAACCCCCGGCACCACAAGCCGGTGCTCTAACCAGTTGAGCTACATTCGCCGTGGTGGCGACTGTGTAGACCTCTGGTGGTGACCCGTCAAGCGCACTTCAGGGG
>CAZUGT010000233.1:0-25950 GCA_964620095.1 uncultured Rhodospirillaceae bacterium
TCGTTCTGGTGGATCATCACGGAGCGGCCGATCGGCACCATTCTCATCGTGATCGTGCTCTACACCTTCTACGACGGCATCTTCCGGAGAGGGAAGACGGCCTGATTTCACGGGCTTGCGGGCTGTCTTTTGCGGAATTGGTTGGGTAGAATCCCGGCCAATCAAACAACAATCCTTCCGCATCAGGGATCAGCACATGCGACTAGTCACGTTCACCGCCAACGGCGCGGAATCGATCGGCGTCCTGGACGGCGATACCGTTATCGACCTTTCCCGGGCCGCGCCGGACCTGCCCGCCGACATGAACAGCTTCATCGAAGCCGGCGATGCGGCCCTCGCGCAGGCGGCCGAGGCGGTCGCGAATGCGGGCGGCGGCGCGAGACATCCCGTGGGCGAGATCAAGCTGCTCTCTCCGATCCCCGTGCCGCGCAGGGATGTGATGGCGGTGGGACGGAACTATCACGAGCATGCCAGGGAATTCCACGATTCCGGCTTCGACGCTACCGCCGGCGCGACGGCCGTTCCGGATCATCCGATCATTTTCACCAAGGCGACCACCAGTGTTTCCGGTCCCGGCGATCCCATTCTCACGGAGTTGGACCCGACCGGCTCCGTCGACTACGAGGGCGAACTCGCCGTCATCATCGGCAGGGAGGGCCGCGGCATCTCCAGGGAAGACGCCTTCGACCACGTTTACGGCTACACGGTCTGCAACGATGTCACCGCCCGCAATCTGCAGCACCAGCACAAGCAATGGTTCATCGGCAAGAGCCCCGACGGCTATTGCCCGCTCGGCCCCGCCATCGTGACCGCCGACGAGGCCGATCACCCCGACAATTTCCGGCTCACCACCCACGTGAACGGCGAGAAGCGCCAGGATTCCAGCTGCGGCGCGCTGATATTCGATATTCCGGCCCTGATCGAATGCATCTCGGCCGGAATCACCCTCAAGCCGGGCGACATAATCGCCACCGGCACCCCGGTCGGCGTCGGTATCGGCTTCGATCCGCCCGTCTTCCTCAAACCCGGCGACGTGGTGAGCGTCACCATCGAGCCCCTTGGGACACTGGAAAACCCGGTGCGATAGACCATGTCCGAAAAAACACCCATCCCCGCCCAAGGCTTGGATCACGTGTCGATTGCGGTTCCCGATCTGGATGCCGCCATCCGGCTCTATCGGGAGCGGTTCGGCTGCGAGGTGAGCGAGCCTTCCGAAAATCCCCGCCAGGGCGTTCGCATGGCGATGATCCAGCTGGAGAACGCCCGGATCGAACTGATGGAGCCTCTTGGCGAGGACTCGCCCATAGCCGGGTTTCTGGGACGCAATCCGGCAGGCGGCATCCATCATTTTTGCCTGACCACCCCGGACGTGGACAGCGCCGCCGCAGCCGCGAACAAGAAGGGCCTTCGCGTCCTCGGCGAACCGACGCCGGACAGCCGTCTGTTCTTCATTCATCCCAAGGATTCCATGGGCACCCTCATCGAAATCGAGGAAACCGACTAGCCCAACCCACGCAGTAGGGAGAAGACCCGTGCCGCTTGAACGCAGCTACAACGAAATTCTGTTCGAGGTGAAGGACGACGTCGCCTGGATCACCATCAACCGCCCGGAGGTGATGAACGCCTTCCGCGAGCAGACCCTGGACGAACTCATCGATGCGGTGAAGTCGATCCGCGAGGACCAGTCCATCGTCGCCGGCGTCATCACCGGCGCGGGCGACAAGGCGTTCTCCGCCGGCGGCGACTTCCACGCCATGATGAAGCTCAACCGAGCCAACGCGATGCACTGGAACGACCGGATGCTCGGGCTCGCCATGGCCATTCGCGGCGCCACGGTGCCGATGATCGCGATGGTTCATGGCTACTGCATGGGCGGCGGCCACGAACTGGCGCTCTGGTGCGATCTGGTCATCTCGGCCGATGACGGCATTTTCGGCCAGACCGGCGCCAGGGTCGGCGCCTGCCCGACCGTTGGCGCGACCCAGTATATTCCGCGCCTTATCGGCGATCGGCTGGCCAAGGAAATGATATTCCTCTGCCGGCGGTTCAGCGCCGAGGAGGCCGTCGAGATCGGCCTCATCAACAAGGTCGTGCCCAAAGCCAGGCTTCGCGATGAGACGGAGGCCTGGTGCCGGCAGATCAAGGGCTATTCGGGCCAGACCCTGCGGGCAACCAAGAAGTCCCTCAACTTCGAATCCGACGAGTTGTACGCGTCCTGGCAGCAGGGCATGGAACTGCTGGCCGAAATCTGGGGCTCCGAGGAGTCCCTCGAAGGCATGAACGCGTTCCTGGAGAAACGGCCGGCCGATTTTCACCAATTCCGGCTGCGGCGGAAAGAGAAGGTCGACGCCTATCTGGATGATCTGGCCAATGACCGCAATATGGCGCCGGCCAAGGGCTGATCCATGAATTCGGACGTCCAGGGCGCGCTCCACGGCATCCGGGTGATCGACCTCACCCGGATACTCGCCGGCCCGTTCTGCACCATGAACTTGGGCGACATGGGCGCCGGGATCATCAAAATCGAGCAGCCCGGCCGGGGCGACGATACCCGTGCCTGGGGTCCTCCCTTCGCCGGCGGCGAAGCGGCTTATTTCCTGGGCATCAACCGCAACAAGCGGAGCGTGACCCTCAATCTGAAAGACGAGCGCGGAAGGGAAATCCTGCGCAAACTGCTCGCCGGCGCCGATGTCTTGATCGAAAACTTCAAGCCCGGCCAGTTGGACGGTTGGGGTTTCACCCGCGCATGGATGGAGGAGAACGCGCCGCAGGTGGTGCACTGTTCGATCACCGGCTATGGCGACAAGGGGCCCAAGGGCGGCATGCCGGGCTACGACTTCCTGCTGCAAGCCGAAAGCGGACTCATGAGCATCACCGGCGAGAAGGATGGCGGCCCGACCAAGCTCGGCGTCGCCATCGTCGATGTGTGCACCGGCCAATACGCGGCGATGACAATCCTGGCCGCCCTTCAGGCGCGCCACCGCACCGGCAAGGGACAAAGGATCGATCTGTCGCTGTTCAACACCTCGCTCTCCATGCTGATCAACGTGGCGTCCAACCATCTGATCGGCGGCGGCCGGCCGGGCCGGTTCGGCAACGGCCACCCGAACGTCGTGCCATACGCCGACTATCAGTGCGCCGAGGGGGAAATCGCGCTGGCGGTCGGCAACGACCTTCAGTTCAAGAAGTTCGCGGGTCTGCTCGGACATCCCGAGTGGGCCGCGGACGATCGGTTCAAGACCAACGCGGGGCGGGTTACGAACCGAGAGGATCTGGAGCCCCTCATCGTCGAAGCGCTCGCGGCAAGGTCCGCCGAAGACTGGATCGCCCTGTTCGAGGCCGAGGGTATTCCATGTTCGAAGGTCAATGCCGTCGACGAGTCGCTGGCGAGCGCCCAGGCAATCGCCAACGGCATGGTCGTGGAGATGGACCACCCGACGGCGGGGCCGATCCGCGCCCTGGGAATCCCGTACGGCTTCTCCGATACGCCGGCCGCTGTGCAGTCGCCGCCGCCGGTTCTGGGCGCCGATACGGACGATGTCCTGGCCGAATTGGCGGCGTTGAGCGCCCGGGAGATCGCCGCGCTTCGGGAAGACGGCGTCATCTAGCCCGCATTTCCCGCCAGGATTAGCGGACGGCGAGGACGATCTTTCCGCGGACGTGCCCGGTGGCGCTCAATTCATGGGCGGCGCGGATTTCAGATAGGGGCATTTCCTGGATTTCCGGCGGTCTGATCACGCCCTCCGAATAAAGCTCGGCGATCCGCCGCATATATTTGCCGTCCCGCGCCACATTCGGATGCAGGACCTCGATGTCGTCCCGGCCCGTTTCGGCGTCCGCCGGCGGCGGCGAATTCCACGCCAGCCGTCCGCCGGATTTCAGTACGCCGTACGACCGCACCTGAACCTCGCCGCCGATCAGATCATAGACCGCGTCGACGTCCGATACCGCTTCGGTGAAATCCACTTCGTTGTAATCGATCACCTCGTCGGCGCCGAGGCTCTTGAGGTAATCGTGGTTTCGGCCGCTCGCGGTGGTGATGACATGGGCGCCGATATGGTGCGCCAACTGAACGGCGAAACTGCCCACGCCGCCGGCGCCGCCCTGGATCAGGATGGTCTCCCCCTTTTTCAGCTCGAGATACTCCTCGATGGAAATCATGGCCGTAAGGCCGGTCACTGCAAGGGCCGCGGCGTCGGCGTGCGGCATGGCGCCGGGCTTCTTGCCGCAGAGATCGGCGCGGATTGCCAAGCGTTCGGCATAACATCCTTCCTGACCGGTGTCGGTAACCCCGAATACGGCATCCCCGACCGACAGGCCGGACACCCCGTCGCCCAGTTCGGCGACGACGCCGGAGAAATCCCGGCCCAGAATGTGAGGGAACGTGGCCTTGACGGCGTCCCGGCGGCGGCCTTCGCGGACCTTCCAGTCCGCCGGGTTCACGCTCGCCCGGTGAATGTCGACCAGCACCTCCCCGGCGGCGGGCTTGGGATCATCGGTTTCTTCAAAATCCAGCACGTCGGCGGCGCCGTAATCCTTCATCAAGACAGCTTTCATGCGCGTCACCTAACCGGCGATCGGGTTGCGGCCACGGGGCGCGCGGTTCCCGGCATATGCTTGGTCCATGGGCCTCGCCCTCCCCAATATCCTTCGGCGGCAGGCAATCATGCCGCCAGCGTCTTCATCCATTCGAGAGACTCGAGTGTCGGCACCGTCGGCATGTATTCCAGCGCGACCCACTTGTCGTACCCGAGTTCATCGAGATCCTTGAGAAAAGTCCCGTAGTCGATCTCGCCGGTTCCCGGTTCGCCGCGGCCGGGCGTATCGGCAATCTGAATGTTGCCGATCAGGTCCAGATGTTCGCGAATGACCGCGATCATGTCCGGCTCCGTCGTGTACATATGATAGACGTCGTACTCGATGCCGATATTGGGATGACCGACGGCATCGATGACCTCCATGATCTCGGCGGTATCGCGAAGAATGGACTTGGGCCGGATATCGGGATTGAGCGCCTCGATCAGGACCGGCACGCCGATATCCCCCATGGCGTCGCCGACCGCCGGCAGATTCTCCTTGAAGACATCGATCGCCTCCGCGCGGGAAACCCCCTCGGGCGGCATATAGGCCGGAATGACGAAGCCGGTGGGTTTGAGCGCCGAGGCGTATTTGACCCCGGCCGCCAGGTTCTCCCTGAAAGCCTCCCGCTTGCCGGGCGCCGCCATCACCAGCGGCCCCATCTGGATGCCCTCGCCGACGGCGATATTGATCACCGACATATCCTGCTCATGGGCATCCATCTCGCGCCGGACGGCATCGAGGTCCAGGTCATAGATGAAAAGGAATTCGACCGCCTTGAATCCGGCCGCCGCCGCAGCACCAATGCGCGCGATGGGGTCTTCCTCCTCGGTAAACATCATCCCGAGGTTGGCGGAATATTTGAGCGTCATGCGATCCTCGCCGGTAATACGATCTGGTTCCGCGCTACTTTGCCAAATCTATGGATTTGATCCAGTACTTCCGCGAAAGAAATCGAATTTCGTCGGGCGACACTCTCCGGACGATGACCGCGTCTCCCTCCTCGCCCGACAGCGCGCCCAATTCCTGATAGATCTCCATATGGAAGGCCTCGGCTTTGAAATTCGCCGTGACGAGGATGTCTATGGTTTCGGCCCCTTGATCGATACGCGCCTGAACGTCGGCGCCGATACGGGATGGACCGGTAATGTACCCATATGCCTGGAATGCGATAACGAAAGCCGCGACCAGGCTGACAAACCGGACATCCCGGCGGTGATACCACCGCCGGCGCCTGAAGCCGGTCTCGATGACCACACCCGACTGATATTGGCCCTCGAGAACGTTGCCCTCGGCGTCGGTCTGCGCGCGCGCCATCCTAGGTCGGCCTCCAGACCAGTCCCCAGCGCTCCACCGTCCATTTCTCCAGGGGCGCCAGCAGATACTTGTCGGTGGCCATGAAGATGATGGAGATGAAGATCACGCCGAGGAAGACCTCTTCGATCTTGAACTCGGCGGCGGAGGTGAAGATCATGAACCCGAGACCGCTGTCACCGCCGATCATCTCGGCCGCGATCAGCGCCCGCCAGCCGAACCCCATGGACATCCGCATGCCGGTGATGATCGAGGGCATGGCTCCCGGCAGATAGACCTGCTTGATCACGTCCCAGCGGCTGCCGCCCATCGTCAGCACGCTCTCCTCGTAGACCTTGGCGACCGAACGCACGCCAAGCATGGAGTTGAAGAACATCAGCCAGAAGATGGTGTTCAGCATGATGAACAGGGTGGTCACCCAGCCGACGCCGAACCACACGATTGCCAGCGGAATCCAGGCGATGCCCGAGATCGAGTTGGCGAACACGCCGACCGGCTCGAGGAATTTGGAGAGCGTCCGGCTCATCCCGCAAAGAATGCCGAAGGCGATGCCCAGCGGCAGGCCGACGATTGCCGCCAATATCACCCGTCCGATGCTGGAAAACACATGGGTGGTGATCAGGCAGCTATTGTCCAGCATGACCAGGGCGACGAACCCGGCGCAATCCTCCTGCAGGAAGAAGATCGCCTCCCAGACATCGCCGATGGGCGGAATGAACACCGGCGGCAGCCAGTCGAACACCGTATTGGCGTGCCAGATGGCGATCATCACCGCGAACGGGATGGACCCGAGGATAATCTTGCGGAGCCGCTGGCGCCCGAAGCGCCGCTGGATGGCAATGGAGAGATTTCCGACGGCCGTGGTCATCGCTGCACCAGCCCCCATCTCTCGATGGTGTCGGCCTCGATGGGCCGCAGCAGATAATGATCGAGAATGATCCAGGTCAGTCCGATCATCACCATGCCGAGAATCACCTCGGCGGTCCTATCCGCGTCCTGGCCGGTGAAAATCATCCAGCCCAGGCCCTGCCGGCCGGCCAGCATTTCACCGGCGATCACCGCCCGCCAGGCAAAGCCGATGCTTAGGCGGGACCCCGTCGCGATGTGCGGCATGGCGCCCGGAAAAAGCACATCTTTCATGATTTGATAGCGGCTTGCGCCCATGGTCCGCGCCGCGTTGACGTAGCGGATGGGGATTTCCCGAACGCCCGACAAAACGTTGAAGGCGATCGGGAAGAAGCTGGTGTAAAGGATGACGGCAAGAACCGTGGTATCCGAGTTGCCCCACCAGATCACCACGATCGGAAAGATGGCGATGCCCGAGACCGACTGGAAGAAGTTCATCATCGGGTGGAACATGTCCGCGACGGTCTTGTTCAAACCGAGCAGCAAGCCGAACGGGATACCGGCCGCCAAACCGATGGAGCTGCCGATGATGAGCCGGACGAGCGTATCGCTGTAGTAGCTGGGCAGCAGTCCCTTGACGAGCATGTCCACCGACGACAGCGAAACAGCCAATGGCGACGGCAGATAGCGCGCCGGATTGGGGATGGTCTCTGAGATGATCGTCCACCCGATGAGGACGACGATCACCAGGATGACCAGGTTCATGGCGTCGATTTTCAGCAGTTGCTGAAAATGCCACCACAGCCGGTCCATGCTACTCCTCGACTGCAATGGATACCTCCTCGCGCACCGATGCGAGAATGCGGTCGCGGGCCGAGATGAAAATCGCGTTATCGTTCATTTTGGCCCAGTTGCGCTCCTCGCGCGGAATATCGATCTCGACGATTTCCTTCAAACGGCCGGGCCGCGCCGAAAATACCAGGCAGCGATCGGCCAGGAACGCCGCCTCCTCCACCGAGTGCGTGATAAACAGGATGGTCTTGTGGGTCGCCATGGCGATCCGGTTGAGCTCCTCTTGAAGGGTAATGCGGGTTTGCGCATCCACCGCCGCGAACGGCTCGTCCATCAGCATGACCACCGGATCGGAGCAAAGGGTGCGGGCCACCTGGCAGCGCTGCTTCATGCCGCCGGAAAGTTCGTGAGGAAATTTCTCTTCAAACCCGGTCAAGCCGACGAGGTCGATGAACTCCTGAACCCGCTTCTCCCGCTCGGCCTGCGGTACTTTGCGAATCTCCAGGCCGTGACCGATATTCTTGGCGACCGTACGCCACGGCAGGATGGCGTGCTCCTGGAAGACCACACCCCGGTCCGGACCTGGACCATGAATAACGTTGCCGTCAACGCTCGCCGTGCCGATCTTGTAGGGCAGCAGCCCGGCGAGGATGTTCAGCAGGGTGGATTTTCCGCAGCCCGACGGGCCGACGACGGAAACCAGCTCCCCCTCATAAAGCTCTAAATTGATGTCTTCCAAGGCGTGGACCGACTCGCCGGTATATTCGTCCGGGTAATAGTGCGTCAGGCCCTCAACAACGAGTTTCGGCGTCATCGAATTCATGGCAGCGCTCGTTATGACTATTTCATTGAAACAATGGCGGGCGCGAGCAATCTCACGCCCGCCATCGTCCATTCAGCCTCCGGCTTGCGGCTAGCTCTTGCTGAGGTCCGCGAACCACTCCGGACGCTTCTTCATCGTCTCGTTGATGAAGGAGAAGTCGAAGTACTGATCCGGATCATAGGGTTTCTTCATCTTCTTCTGGGCGATCAGCTGCTTGACCGAGAAGTTGAAGGCCTTCTTGGTGTTCTCGCCGATCCGCACGTCGTAGACGATGTGCTTCATGGTCCGCTTCACCAGATCCTTGTCGGCGCCGCGAATGAACCGGGAACCGATTTCGGCAACCTCGTCGGCATTCTTGGGCTGGCGGATATACCAGGCGGACTGCGCCATGGCGTCGACAACGCCCTGGGTCTTCTTGCGGTCCGCATAGACCTTTTCAGGCAGGCCGTGGAGGCCGGCGCAGAAGCAGACATGGTCGCCGCCGCGGGACACCAGGGTCGCCCCCTTCACCTTGTCGAGCGCACGCGTGAGGTTCGGCTCCCAGGCAACGATCGCGTCCACGCCGCCGGTATCGAGAACCGAGACGAGGCTCGGCGGACGGGTGTTGATGCGCTGATAGTCGCGGGTGGTGATGCCGTTCTTCTCGAGGATGGTGCGGAGATACAGATCACCGGTGCTGGCAAACGTCACGCCGACCTTCTTGCCCTTGAGATCATTGACGGTTTTGATGCCGGTGCCGGCGCGCGCCGCGATACCGACGAAGTCGTCACTGGTCGATTTCAGGAATGAACCGCCGGTGTAGCCCACGAAACCGCGGACCTTGAAGCCGCGCTCCAGCGCCGCCGGCAGGTTGGTGAACGCAGCGGGAGCAAAATCCATCTCGCCGGCACGGAGTGACTTGGTGAGCGCGCCGCCGGTGTTCCGGGTCACGACCTTGGCGTCAATGCCGTTGGCCGCGAAGAAGCCCTTCGCCTGTGCGACAAACACGATCAGGCCGCCGACGTTGGCCGCCGCGCCCACATTGACGGTCTGCGCGTTGGCAGTGACCGCCGCCGCCATCATCGGGACGGCCGCGACGGCCGCCATTGAATATTTGAGTACTCTCTTCATAAACGCCTCCCTAAGGCACTTGGGTGAAACACTCGCAACCATCCCGCAAGAGCGGCCGTCACGAATACGAACGAAGAAGCCTATCTGTTCCCTTTACGGACGTTGTGCAAACGACTACACACCGTCCTCCTAAGGAATAGACTTATATAAGACCATAAACAACACTATCGCCCTTGTTTGAATACTGCACCTACTTGCGCATAACGCACCAATCGGAAATCACCCCCATATCGGACATGTGATCCGGGGATTGATTAATCCACGGCAGACAATAATTTTGCGGACCTCCGGCGCCGGGAGGAGCGGGCGCCGGCCCCCGAATTAAAGGATTGAATGCATGACTGACACGGTAAATGAGATCGGCTTGGCAATCGTCGGCTGCGGCACCATCGGCCGCATCCGCGCCAAGTATGCGCGCGAATATCCCGGAGTGAAGTGGCTTGGCCTCGCGGATATCAACGAACCCCTCGGCCGCAAGCTGGCGGAGGATACCAAGGCGGATTTCTTCACCACGTCCGCCGAGGAGCTGATCAAGCGCCCGGAAGTCAATGCGGTGATGATCATCACCGAGGAAAACAAACATACCGAGCCGACGCTGCTGGCGGTCGAACAGGGCCACAAACTGTTTATCGAAAAGCCGCTGGCCACCGAGGCCCGGGAATCCAAGCAGATTCTCGACGCCATCACCGGCGAGGGCCTGGATGCCTGCATCGGCTACACCCAGCGTTTTCGCCGCCGTTTCCTGACCGTCAAGGAACGCCTCCAAACCGGCCAGATCGGCGACGTGCACTCGGTCGTGACCCGCGCCTTCATGAACCGGATGGTGCCCATCGCCACCATCGCCAAGACCAACGAGCGGCACAATTTGACGCCGATGGTGGTGTCCGGCACCCACTCCCTCGACATGTCCATGTGGCTGATGGAAGGCAAGACGCCAAAGTCCGTCTACGCCAAGTCCGTCGATCCGGTGCTGTCCGAGTGGGGCACCAAGGATTCCACCTTCGGCATCTTCACCATGGAGGACGGCACCATCTTCTCGATGAATATCTCGTGGGGACTGCCAGAGGTTTGGCCGGGCGCCGTTTACGGCCTGGAGATTGGCATCGTCGGGTCCAAGGGCGTCATCGACATCGAGGACACCCATCGGGATCTGGTTGTCGCCACCACCGAGGAACTGGGCGGCGGCTACGTGCCGGACGGGTTCGAGCCCGCCGAGCGCCACGTCGAATTCATGACCAGCTATCCGCCCGGCGATCTCTGGAACAACCAGCTCTACGGTCCGATGCGCGAAGAAACCATCGGCTGGTTCGGCCGCATCATGATGGGCCTGCCGACGCCGCACGCCTCGGCGCTCGACGGTCACAGCAACCTCATGCACACCATGGCCATGGACCTCTCCGCGAAGCGGGGCGAAGAAGTTCCGCTGCCGATCGATCCCGAGGAATTCTACAAGTACGCCCAGCCTAGAGCATGACGTTGGGCGGGATTTCCTGACCCAGCAGGACGCCGCCATAGATGTCGCCGATGTGGTCCAGGTCAAAGATGGCGTGGGTGGCCAGCGCATTGGCATCGCGCTGGAACCGCTGGATCAGCGAGTCATTGTAGATCGCCCTGGAACCGGCCTCGCGCGCCATGTCGTTGACCACCGTATGGCAGGTGCGGGCGACGTGGCAGGCGACCATCCGCGCCTTGATGCGCTCCTCGCGGCTGAATTCGTGGCCGCGGGCGACTTTGTCCGAAACTTCCTGGATGCCGGCGTCGAACAGACGGCGGGTCGCTTCCACGGTCATCTGGTTTTGGGCCATTCGCACCCGGGTGGACATCTGTTTGTCCATGGCGGCGTATGAGTAGGCGTTGGTCTTGCCCTCGAGGACCCCGCAGACGAGCTCGCATACCGCCTCGGCGGCGCCCATCAACGGGCCGACCGCGCCGTAGACCATGAAGGTCAGGAGCGGCACCCGCCACACGGGGTCGGTGTTGACCTCCAGCCCGGGCGCCCGGCCATTGCGCAGATCACTTACCAGCACCGAATGATGCTCCGGCACGAATGTGCCGTCCAATTCCACGTCGTGGCTGCCGGTTGCCGCCATCGCCGACACATCCCAGGTGTCGAGAATCTTGAACTCGTCTGCCGGTACGAAGAACCGCCGCATTTCCGCCGGATCGCCGCTATCGGCGACCGGCGCCGCCAGCGCCATGTAGTCGCCGTGAAGAATTCCGGTCGCGTAGCCCCACCGGCCGGTCAAGCGAAAGCCGCCGTCGGCGCGTTCGGCCGTCCCGCTGGGCATAACCTGCCCGGCCGCCATGGTGTAGCCGGGCTCGCCGCCCCACACCTCGTCCTGGGCCTCCACCGGGTAATGGCCGAACTGGAAATTGTGGTAGATGAGGAACCCCATGGTCCATCCGGTGGACATGCAGCCGCGTCCCAGCTCGCGGAAAATTTGCGGAATGTATTTGAAATCGACCTCATGACCGCCATAGCGCTTCGGGACGATAGCCCGGAACAGGTCGGCCCGCTTGAGATCCTCGATGGTCTCTTCGGAGATTCGGCCGGCCTCCTCGGCGGCGCGCTGCCGCTCCCGAAGCGCCGGGACCATGTCGGCGAGACGCCGGATGAGTTCGTCGCCCGTCGCCCCGGATTTGGGATCGTTGAGGGTATCCATGTCTGCCTCTCCCGGGCCGGTTACTCTTTCCTTTGGGCGCCGACACCGTCCATGAACTGCTCCAGCGCTTCGTAGGGTTGGGCGCCGACCACGCCTTGGCGCTCGGCGACGTAGGTCGGGACGCCGGTAACGCCGTACTGCCGCGATTTGGCCCAGTCCATGTCGATGGCGGCCTCGAAGGTCCGCTCCTCGATCACCTCGCGGGCGCCGTCTTCGGGGAGACCCCCCTCCAGGGCGATCTCCATCAGCACCTCGGGATTGCCGATGTTTCGGTTGTCCACGAAGTAGGCGCGGAACAGCGCCATGTGGATCGCTTCGCCGCCCGGCTGGGTTTCCGCCCACTTGCCCAACTCCTGCGCGAGCCGGCTATTGTAGGTATGGGTACGCTTGCCGTAGTCGAGGCCTTCGGCGTCCATCAAGCCCTTCATCCGCCGGTAGGCCGCATTGATGTCGTAGTCGCGGCCCGCGAACAGTTCCTCGAGGGTCTGGCCGTCATCCGGCGTTTCCGGGTGAAGCGGAAAGTGCACGAACTCGATGTCGACGTCGAAGGTGTCCCGTAATTTTTCAATACGCCCGGTACTGAGATAACACCAGGGTCAGACGTAGTCGGTGAAGACCTCGAGGGTGATGGGTTCGGACATTGGCGGCGGGCTCCTAGCTCAGGGTGTAGTCGAATGCGTCGCACAGATAGTGGCGCTTGCCGAGTTCGGCGCCGGCGTTGCGGACGATCGCGTAGGCGGTCGTGACGTGGAAGGCGATCTGCGGGATGGCGAACCGGAGAAGATAGTCCTCGCCCCTGAACCGGGTCGGCTCGCCGCGGGCAGTGATCTCGATGGTCCTGTCCTCGGCCCCCTCGAGCTCATCCTCGGTTACCGATTTCACGAGCGTCATTGTTTCTTCGATCCTTGCCCGCGCATCGGCGATGCCGAGTTCGCCCATATCGGTGAACGGCGGCGTTTCCCGCCCGGCCAGCCGCGCAGCCGCCCGGCCATGGTCCGCGGCGCGCCACACCTGCAGAGACAGCGAAAACATATCCGGCGCCAGCTTGGCCGCCATCAAATCGGCTTCCCCGGCCTTGCCGTCCTTTACCAGCCCTTCGGCATGGTCGAGAACGTTGAGCATTCCGGTGAGCAGCTGCTCGGTTTCGGTCCGGACGAGATGATGTATCGAAATGGACATTAAGGAAATTCTCCCGGCTTATCGTTGATCCAGGCGGGCGATGTCGAATTCGTCCGCCGTCGCGTTCAGAACCTTCAACAAAGAGGCATGGAGCGGAATACCGTTCGCCTCCCGGTACACACGTTTCTTATGACTTTGCTCGCCGGGCAGCAAGACCTCGTCGAAGCCCGGCAGGGTCGGCGAGCCTTTCATCTGGTCTACGACCTTGTCGACCTGCCGCTTGAAGCCGTCCACATCGCCGAAGGCGGAAATGTCGACGGCGACGATGAATTGCCCGGTATTGGTCGCCGTCTCGAAGTCGGCGTTGAAATCGACAACGTCCTTTCCGAAAGCCGCGCCGTTGAGCGTCCCCGCCAGCAGGCCGAACATCAACGCCAGGCCGTATCCCTTGGCCCCGCCGATCGGCAGCAGAAATCCGTCATCCGCCCTGGCGGGGTCGGTCAACGGCTTGCCGTCGCGTCCCATCATCCAGCCTTCGGGCATTTGCTCGCCGCGCTGGGCGGCGGTCTTTACCTTGCCGTAGGCCGCAACGGTCGTAGCCATATCGAGAACGACATCCGGCCGGTCGAGGGCCGGCACCGCAATGGCGATGGGGTTGGTGCTCAAGAGCATCTCCAACCCGCCCCAGGGCGGCAGGTGATTGGCGTTCCCGATGGCGACATAGAGACCGATCATGTCGTGGGCAAGGGGCATTTTGGCGTACAGATTGGCCGGTCCCGCGTGATTGCTGTGATGGGCGCCGACCCACGCGACACCGGCCGTCTTCGCCTTCTCGATGGCGGTTTCGGCGCAATAGCTCATCACCAGATGACCCTGGGCGTTGTCGCCGTTTACCAGGGCTATCCCGGGCCGCTCCCGCTCGATCCGAATGTCCGGGGTCAGATTGAGGCCGCCGGACTTGATGCGCTTCAGATAGCCGGGCAAACGAAAGATGCCGTGCCCGTCCGACCCGTTCAGGTCGGCGTCTGCCATGAGACCGGCCACCTTCGCGGCATCGTCAGCCGGCATGCCAGCCGATGCGAGCGCGTCCCGGATAAATTCCGCGACCTGCGCCGCCGTATAGTTTCCGGCATCGCTCATGGCGGTCCCCTGAAGCTGTCTCGCCGGCTCTTCCGCTACGGGGTGACCAGATCCTGTTCGGAGAGGTGCGGGACCGTCTTGCCGGTCTCGGTAAACGTGCGGGTCACGTCCGTCGAAGCATAGACCCACAGGATAGTCAGGGGACCGTCGCCCGTGTTGAGAAACCGATGGGGTTTGCCGGCCTCGACGTAGGTGGTGTCCAGTTCCCTTACCGGCGTCAACTTTCCATCCACCTCGAGATCGGCCTGGCCTTCGAGAATGGTGACCTGCTCATCGCAATTGTGCGAGTGCATGGGCACCTTCCGGCCGGCCGGAAACCTGGTGAGCCCGGACGTAAAAGGCGCGCCGCAGCGGCTGTTGGCGACCAGCAGCGTGGTTTCCACCCCGTCGCCGCGGGCATGCACGGGAGCTTCGTCGATCTTCAATACGACCGTTTCGGACATTGGGCTTCCTCACCTGACGTGTTGACCCGGAAACCGCGCGGATTGCGGTCCGGGTTTGCTCATAGCATACTGGACTATAACCTATTTTTCCGCTTCCGGGGAGGCTCAGCGGCATCATGGCGCGGCCGGCAGCCAAAAAACGATCCACCGCAAAATCTGCAAAAAGGCCGGCGGTCAAGAAGCGGCAACGCTCCGTGCCGCTCTACCAGCAGGTCGACAACATCATCCGTCGGCGGCTGGTCGACAACGTCTGGAAGCCCGGCGACGCGCTGCCCAGCGAAATGCAGTTGGCGGCGGAGTTGGACGTCAGTCAGGGGACGGTCCGCAAGGCGCTCAACGACCTGGTCGCGGAAAACCTGCTTTACCGGCGTCAGGGGCTTGGAACCTTCGTCTCCGAGCATACCGAGCGCCGGGCGCTGTTCTTCTTCTTCAAGATCCAGGGAAAGGACGGCTCCAGTTCCTTGCCCGAAAGCGAGCTCCTGAATTGCCAGCAGACCGACCCGACCAAGGACGAGGTCGAGCGGCTGGAGCTGGAGCCCGGCGCCAAGGTGGTGCGATTTACCCGCGTCCGCTCGTTCCAGAATGTGCCGTGCATCGTCGAGGGAATTGCGCTGCCCCAGGAACAGTTCCCGGATTTCGGCATCGAACTTCAGCCGCCCAACAATCTCTTCAGGTTCTATCAATCCATCTACGGGGTCACCGTCGCCAAGTCGCGGGAGTTGATCACGGCCGTCAGCGCCACCAGGAAAGAGGCCGGGCTTCTCGGCATCAAGGCGGGCGCGCCGTTGCTGCAGATCGACCGGACGTCGATGACCATCGACGGACGGCCGGTGGAATGGCGGGTCAGCCGCTGCACGACGTCAAACCATCACTATGTCTCCGAGCGCGGTTAGCCCGCATTTCTCACCAGGGTCACTGCCTGCGTCGCGTCCAGGCGTTCGAGCCGCCAGGAGCGGCCCGAAAAGCGTAACGGCACCTACGGTTGAGGGCCGCGACGACGCGGGCGGGCGCCGAGGCGCGACCCGAAGGGCGGCGCTCTCGGGCCGACAGCGTGCGTCGAGACGCTTGCCCGATGTCACCGCATCGCGTGGCGCGCCTCTCCTGCTCTGTCGGCCCGACAGAGCCGCGCAGACCATGACCCTGGCGAGAAATGCGGGCTCTAGGCGCCCGGCGAATTCCAGTTTCGGTCAGGAGGTTCCGTCATGAGCACGGATGTGGGGTTCATCGGCCTGGGCGTATTGGGCTCGGCCATGGTGCCGAACCTTATGGACAGCGGATTTGGCGTCGTCGGATATGACGTCCGGCCGGAGGCGGTGTCGTCACTCGCCGAGAGGGGCATGACGGCGGCGAACTCGGTATCCGAGGCCGCGTCGCTGACCGGCTGCATCGTCACCTGCCTGCCGAGCCTCGAGGCGCTCCACGAGGTTGCCGCCCAATTCGCCGGCCGGGACGGCAGCGGCAAGGTGGTGATCGAAGCGAGCACCTTTCCCGTCGCCGAGAAGGAGGCCTTCCGGGACACGGTCGAGGGCGCCGGTTACACCGCCATGGACTGCCCGGTCAGCGGCAACCGCATGCTGGCCGAGCAGAAAAAATTGACCGCCTTCGCCAGCGGCGATGAAAACGCTTATGCGGATATCGAGCCGATCCTCCGGGGGTTCGCCGACCGCACGTTTTATGTCGGGCCCTTCGGCAACGGAATGAAGACCAAGCTCTGCGGTAATATTCTGAACCTCGTCCACAATGCCGCGGCCGCCGAGGTCATGGTGCTGGCGATGAAGTCGGGCCTGGACCCGGAGCTGTTTCACCAGGTCATCAGCGGCTCGGGCTCGTCATCGTCCATGTTCGAGGTCCGCGGCGCCTTGATGGTCGCCAACGACTACGACTACGAGGGCAGCAACTTCTCCATCCCGATGAAGGATCGGGCGTTCATCCAAGGCCACGCGGCGGCAATGAAGGTGCCGACGCCGATCTATCACGCGGCGCTGCAGACCTATATGTCCGCGGTGGCGCAAGGGTACGGCGGCCAGGATGCGGCGGCCGTGTGCGCCTCGATGGAACGCGCCGCCGATTGCGTGCGGGAGAAGGACTGATGGCCGCCAAAAGCAAGCGGGGTCTGCCCGCCGTCGGGATCGTCGGTCTCGGCAATATGGGCGGCGGCATCGCCCGCAACTTCGCCAAGGCGGGTTATCCGACCTTCGTTTGGGATCCCGCCCCGCCGGCACTGGCGAAATTCTCCAAACTGAAGAACGCAGCCATTACCCAGCCGAGGGAGATGGCGGCCCGGTGCCGGATCATCATCTTCGTCGTGCCGGCGACGCCCGAGATCGAAGAACACTGCCTCGGCCGCAACGGAATATTCGCCGCGGCAAGGAAGGGACTGGTCATTTACGATTTCACGACATCCGACCCGGTGGAAACCAAAAAGCTCGCGCGAAAGGCGGCGCGCAAGGAGATCGCCTATCTGGACGCGGGCATGAGCGGCGGCGCCGGCGGCGCGGACAAGGGAACCCTGACATTGATGATCGGCGGCGACAAAAGGGCCTTCGGGCGGACCAGGCGTCATCTCGAGGTGATCGCCGACAAGCTGTTCCACCTCGGCCCGTCGGGCGCCGGACACACCACCAAGCTCATCCACAACATGGTCTGCCACGCCGTCTTCCTGGCCACCTGCGAAGGCGGACGAATGGCGGAGAAGGCAGGGATCGAACTCGCCGACCTGATCGGCGTCTTCAATGTTTCGAACGCCCGTTCCAACGCCAGCCAGGCGCGGTTTCCCGACCACATCCTCAACCGGAAATGGGACGGGCGGTCGCGGGTCTACAATCTCTACAAGGATACGGGCATGGCCGTCGATCTCGCCAAGGCCCTAGGGGTCGATGCCAGGCTGGGCGCCGATACCCACGCCTTTTTGGCCCAGGCCATGTCCCTCGGCATGTCCGAGGAGGATTTCACGCTGGTCTACCGGGACTTCGACAAAATCAAGACGGCGAAGCCCCGGCGTCGAGCCCCCAAGAAGAGCAGGAAGGGACTGTGAGAGCCTACTCGGCGGCGGCCGGCAAATCGCGGCTGTTGAGGGGCAGATTGATGGGCTCGTTGCGCGCCACCGACATGTCGGCGGCGACATAAACCTCCATCACCGTCCGCGCCTCCTCCGGCGTCACCATGACAGCCCGGTCGCGGGCGACCGCGTCTATGAAGTGAACGGTCTCGGCAACCATCGGTCCCGCGTAGACGTGATCGACGAACTCGCCCGGCATGGTCGACATGGGAAGCTGGATGCCCTTCTCCACCGTGTTCCACAAGACATCGCGGTGCGTATCGTCGACGGTCAGCATGCCGTCGGTGCCGATGAACTCGATCCAGGTACCGGAGTAGTTCGGGTAGTTGGGCGGCATGGTCCAGCCGGCGCCGATATTGATGACGATGCCGTTGTCGAGCGTAACGATAATGTACTGGGTGTCTTCGAGCCCGGATTTTTCCTTCATGATGCCGTAGGCCGACTGGGAATACACCCGGACCGGCTTGGCGCCGCCCATGGCCCAAAGGGCGAAATCGATGTCGTGGGTCGCCTCCATTGCGGCCGGTGACAGGCTGATTCGGCCGGAGATCTTATCCCCCAGTCCCCGGGTAATATGGCGGCTGACCAGCGCGCTCACCGGCTTGCCGATGGTTCCGTCGGCGATGGATTTGGCGACATAGGCGAATTTCGGATTGAAACGCTGGGAGTAGCCGATGGTGAATTTGAGGTCCTTTGCCTTGGCGAGGTCCACCAGTTGGTCCGCTTCGGCGAGTGTCAGCGCAATGGGCTTTTCCAGGAAGACGTGTTTGCCGGCCTCCATGCTCGCTTTGGCCATGGGATAGTGGGTGGTCTCGGGGGTGGCCGAAATGATGACGGCCGTAATCCCGTCGTTCTTCAGGAGTTCCTCGTAGTCCGCCGTCGCCGTGACAGCGCCGGTCATGGACTGTACTTCCTCGAGACGCTCCGGGTTGGTCTCCGCGATGTGGAGTTCGCCGACGAGCGGATTGTCCGCACAGCTTACCGCCCGTATGCCGCCGCACCAGCCGGTGCCGATAATCGCCACGTTAATCGGATTGTACATGCCCATAGCCCCTGACCCCCCGGCCAAGGCCGGAGATTGTCCTTGAAGTCTTATATAAGACCGGAATTGGCCGAGAACAACGCGGCCCCCGCCGCTCTCCGGTCACTGTGCGTAAACGTGAAAATGGCATCCCCCGGAGGGGATGCCATTTCCGGAACCAATCCGGCTTAGTTGGAGGCCAAGCCCTTGATCATGTTCTTGTAGGCAGCGCTCTGTTTCGGGCGGCGCTTCTCGTAATCTTCGCCGCTCTCAAAGTTCGCAACCTCGCCGATGGCCTTGATCAGACGCAGGTACGTCTTGTCTTTCTGAATGGCGACCATGGCGTCCCGGAGCTTCTTCAGACGGTCGGCGGGAATGCCGCGCGGCGCCATCAGAATGCGGTGCATCTGACCGATATCGGCGGTGTAGCCGAGATCCTTAAAGGTCGGCACGCCTTTGAAGTCGCTCTTCGTCCCGGCGCTGATCAGGACACGAACCTTATCGCCCTGGCCGAGAATGGTCGACTTGAACTGCATGGTGAAGTCGGCTTCGCCGCGCAGGAAACCGGCCATGGAGGGTCCGCCGCCTTTGTACGGCACCATGACGATCTTGTCGGCGATGCCCGCTTCGGTGAACAGCTGCAGGGCCGGCGCGTGGGTCGCGCCCCAGTTGCCCGAATGGGCGAACTTGACCGTGCCCGGCTTCGCCTTGGCCGCCGCCACGAGGTCCTGGAACGACTTGAACGGGCTGTCGGCGCGCACGATGATCGAGAAGAAACCGGAATTCAGCTTCGCGACGGTGACAAAATCCTTGTCGGTGTCATAGGGAAGCTTCTTCACATGCTTCTGCAACTGATCGAAGTAGTTGTGCGAGAACAGCAGGGTATACCCATCCGGCTTTGCCTTGGCGGCGGCAGCCGTACCGGTCTGGCCCGACGCGCCCGGCATCAGCTTTACGATCATCGCATTGCCGAGATACTGCGGAATGACGGAGGTGAACACCCGCGCGTTCCGGTCGTGAGATCCGCCCGCGCCAAGGGGCATGATCATGGTAATGGGCTTCTCGGGAAATTCGGCCCGGACGTCGTCGACGCCGAGCAGACCGAATACGAGAAGGGCTCCCAAAAGTAGTTTGGACAAATTTGCTATCCGCATTGTCTTTCCTCTCTGTTGGTCGTCTCTCTTCAATAGTCTTCCCTGTAAAACAGGGTCGGTAAATCAATATGTGGCCTCAAGGTCTTATATAAGACTATAGCACGCTTCAGGGTCAAGTGCGCCTCGACATCCTTCATCAGTCCGCGGCGGCTTGACCAAACCTCTGTCTGAGCCGGTTGTTGCGCCGCCACATCACATATGTCAGTAGCGGCGTCAACGCCAGGATGGCCGCGGTCGCCGGACGCTCCAGCGTAACGAAGGTCAACAGATCCCCCTGCGCCAAGGTCACGGTCTGACCAAAGGAATACTCGAGTGTCGGCCCGAGGATGAAGCCCATGGCCATGGGCGTCACGTCGAAATGCAGTTTTTTGGCCACGTATCCAAAGACACCGAAGAACACCAGGACGGCCAGATCGAAGGGCTGTCCCCGGAACACCCACGAGCCGGCAAACGCAAACACCAGCGTCAGCGGCAACAAGAATGACTTCCTGATCGTCACCACCTTCGCGAAGAAGGGAATGCACACGTAGCCGATGAACAGGAATAGGATGTTTGCGAGAATAATGGAGAGCAGAATGGCGAAAACGAGCGAGCCCTGCTCCTCCATGAGCTGGGGGCCGGGCCGCATGCCATGCGCAATGAACGCGCCGACAAGAATGACCGTGAGGTTGTCGCCGGGAATTCCGAGCGTAAGGAGGGGCACCAGCGTCGGGCCGTTGACCGCGTTGTTCGCAGCCTCCGCGGCCGCCACCCCTTCAAGCTCGCCCTGGCCAAATCTCTCGGGGTGATCGGACGCGCTTTTGGCCGCGGCATATCCCATGAACGCCGCGACGACCTGACCGACGCCGGGCACCATCCCAATGGTCGTGCCGATCACGGTGGACCGGCCGATCGTACGAAGGCAGCTCTTGAATTCGGCAAAGGTGAGGCGTTCCCCGGAAACCTTCAATCCCTCGGCGCTGATGATCTGGGAGGCCTTTTTCTCGATGCCGGCAAAAATCTCGGGAAGCGCAAACACGCCGATCAGCATGGGCAGCAGCGGGATACCGGATTCCACCGATGTTATCCCGAACGAGAACCGCGACAGCGCGCCGATGGGATCCTGACCGACCATGGCGAAGAACAAACCGATTGCGAGCATCAGCAGGCCCTTGACGAAGACGCCGCTGGACGTGGCCGAAATGACGATCAACGCCAAGAACAGGACGGCGGCCAACTCCGGCGGTCCCATGAGAAGCGCGACGGCGGCGATGGGACCGATCAGGGCAATGGTGAAGATGTCACTCGCGGTGTCCCCGATCACCGATGAAAACAACGCGGTCTCCAGGGCCTTCCGCCCCTTCCCCTTCTTGGTCAGGGGCGGGCCGTCGAACGTGGTCGCCACGGCCGCGCCCGTGCCCGGCATCGACACCAGGATCGCCGGAATACTGCCCCCGTAAATTCCGCCCTTGTAGACGCCGATCAAAAACGGAATCCCCAGCAGCGGGTGAAGAAAGAACGAGATGGGAAGCAGGATCGCCATCGCCATCAGCGTGGTGAAGCCGGGCAGGGCGCCGACGAACATGCCAAGGAACAGGCCGGCGGAAATCAACAGGAACGTCATCAACACCGTTTCCGGGTTGAACAGGATTCCAAATCCGCCGACGAATGCTTCAAACATCGATTGGCGCCGCCCTAGAATACCGATTTGTTGCTGAGCCACTTCAACGGCTCATAAATCGCCCAGTCGCTGGGAACGGCCTCATCTATCGGAAACGGCGGCAGCGACGTTACCAGCACCTTGGTAAACAGCATAAACAGCGCAAAGGGCACGATGATGGAGACCAGCGCGCCGGCCCAATAGTTGCGGTTTCCGAAATAGGTCGAGACCACGAAGATCATGATCATGCTGCCCATCACGAAGCCGATATTGACCATGAGCCAGACATAGCCGGCCATGCAGGCGGCGGTCACCGCTACATTCGTAATTGCTTCCCGGTCGAGATCACGAAGTTCATTCCGTTGATGCAGCGACCGGCTTTTCCAGAAAAACCAGATACCGAGCACAAAGATGCCGACGGCGATGACCTGAGGGAAGAGTTCCGCCGGCAGGGAAACGTCTCCGACGACGCGAATGAGCGGCTTGTCGACGTGATCGGGAATGAGGACCCATAGGGCAATCGACAGCGCAACGAAAATCAGCGCGGCGACCGAATTATAGTTGAGATGCTTCTCGGACGTTTCTGTTTCCGTATCGCCCAACTGAGGCTTCCCTTCTATCAAACTACGGATCGGATCTTGGCCCGATTGCCGCCTTGGCACCGTAAAATCCGCCGGCCCCGATAACCACATCATTTTTTGGTCTTATATAAGACCGCGGTGGTGTACTTGTCCCTCCTGGCCGAGTCAAGGTTCCAGACCGGCGAACCCCCGGCCAAAAGCGAGCTTAACGAATAATACGAACCCGGTATGATCCTCAACATTCCCGATAGAATTATCTGAATTGCGGCATACCATCTTGAGCGTGACCCACTTACCCATCCTCGGCCTCGCGGCGCTCCTGCTCGCCGCGCCGGCAGGCCCGGCCGCCGCGCACGCCTTCGGCCAACGTTTCGATTTGCCGGTGCCGCTGCCGTTCTTCCTGTTCGGCGCCGGTGCGGCGGTTGCCCTGTCGTTCGTTGTCGCCGCCCTGTTCATGCGTCATCGGCCCGGCGACCAGCCGCCGAAAGTCAACCTGCTGAACGCCCCGCCGTTTCGAATTCTGGCCCACCCCGTCCCGGTCTTTGTCGTCAGGCTGTTTTTTGTCGGGGTCTTTTTTCTGATCATCGCCACCGGATATGCCGGCAACCAAAACCCCTTGCAGAATTTCTCGGTGGTCATGGTCTGGGTAATCGCCTGGGTCGGACTGGCATTCGTCTGTTCGCTGATCGGCAACGCCTGGGCGCTTCTCAATCCCTGGAACACGCTCTTCCTGTGGGCCGAACAGGCCTATGGAGCGGCAACGGGCAGACCGCTGTCCCGCAGCCTCGCGTGCCCGCCCGGGATGGGGTCCTGGCCGGCCGTCATTCTGTTCGCCATCTTCGCCTGGATGGAAATTTCGTGGCCGGGCGGCGCGGTCCCTCGAAATATCGCCGTCGCGCTCACCATCTATTCGGCCGTCACCTGGACCGGCATGTTTCTCACCGGCCGCGAGGAGTGGCTGGAGCGCGGCGAGGCGTTTCACAACGTGTTCGGAACGTTTGCCCGGTTCTCCATCACCGAGGCCCGGGCCGGGCCGGAAGGACGGGAATGGAATCTCCGGCCGCCCGGTGCCGGGTTGCGGGTCGGCAATCCGCCCAATGCCGGCCTGATGGTCTTCATTCTGGTGCTCCTGGCGACGGTCAGCTGGGACGGCTTTACCGAGACCGAGCAATCCAAACGCATCGCCCTCGAAGCCTTCTACATGATCCAGGACATCGGGCGGCTGGCCGTGCCGATCGTCGAATTGATCGGCCTCGCCGCGTTCCCGATCCTGTTTATCGCCGTCTATCTGATTTTCATGGCGGCGGTCGGCGCCATGGGCGGGGACGTCCGGGACACCTTCCGGCTGGCACGGATCATGGTCTACTCCATCGTCCCCATCGCCATCGCCTATCACCTCTCCCACTATTACACGCTGCTTGCCATCGACGGGCAGCTTCTCATCTCGCGCGTTTCGGATCCGTTCGGGTTCGGCTGGGACCTGTTCGGAACCGCCGGGCACAAGGTCGACATCGCCGTGGTCAGCGCGAGGTCGGTCTGGTTCATTTCCGTCGGCGCGATCGTCATCGGCCACGTGGCCGCAGTCTATCTCGCCCATGCCGAGGCGCTGAAGTTCTATCGGGATCGCGGCCGCGCCCTCCGCAGCCAGTTGCCGATGCTGGTTTTGATGGTCGGCTACACGATGATCAGTCTGTGGATTATCGCCCAACCCATCGTTGCCTGAGCGTCCGCCGAGCGCACCCGGAAGTGCGGAATTGGCGCGGAATTCGGCCCAAAATTATCTGGCAACCCCCGGGGGGCAATGCTATGTCACGGCACCTTCAGCAACCGATATTTGCCCGCCTCCGGGCCCATGAATTCATCCGGTGAGGAATTGATCGATGAGTACCCAAGTGGCCGTTACCGATACCGTTTTTCCCAGCCTTGACCCTGCCAGGGAGGCCTTGTCCCGCGTCGATGCGGAACTCACGCTGGCTTCCGAGGCGACCGTGGAGGGCATCCTGGAGGTGGCCGCCGATGCCGACGCTGTGCTGGTCACCTATGGCCAGATCAACGCCGACGTCATTGCCGGCCTCAACAACTGCAAAGCCATCGGCCGGTTCGGAATCGGCACCGACAACATCGATATCGGGGCGGCAGCCGAGAAAGGAATCGTCGTCACCTACGCGCCGGTCTATTGCCTGGACGAGGTTTCGGACCACGCGATGGCGCTCCTGCTGTCCGTGGCCCGCAAGATCCCGTACGCCAACAAGCTGGTCGCCGATGGGCGTTGGGAAATGCCGGCGGTGGTCCCGATTGCGCGGCTCCGGGGAACCACTCTCGGCCTCCTGGGCCTCGGCAACATCCCGCAGCAAATTGTCGGCAAGGCGCAGGCGTTCGGCATGAACGTCATTGCCGCCGACCCGTACTGCCCCGATGAGGTCTTTGGGAAGTTCAATGTCGCCAAGGTCGGGTTCGACGATCTCCTGGCGCGTTCGGACTACATTTCCGTCCACGCGCCGCTGACGCCCGAGACCGAGAAGATGTTCAACATGGAAGCCTTCAGGAAGATGAAGAACACCGCGTTCCTCATCAACACCGCGCGCGGACCCCTGGTGGATACCGCCGATCTGGCCGCCGCGCTGGACGCGGGCGAAATCGCCGGCGCCGGTCTCGACGTGCTGCCGGCCGAGCCGCCGGCCGCCGATGACCCCATCGTCGGGCGCGACGACGTGGTGCTCACCCCGCATACCGGGTTCTACTCCGAAGACGCCTTGCTGGATCTGCAGACAACGGTCGCCAGCGACGTCGCCGCCGTACTCGCCGGCGAGGAGCCCAAATACCCGGTGAAGCCCCGCTAAGGCCGCGGCCAAGGGAGCGCCCGACATGAAAGGCATGGTGCTGGCGGCCCCCAAGGACATCTCGGCGCGGGATGTCGAGCAACCGATACCCGGCGACGGCGAAACCCTGGTCAGGGTCACCAGGACCGGTATCTGCGGCACCGACCTGAAAATTTATCAGGGCGGCATTCCCGTCGATTATCCCCGGATCATGGGCCACGAATCGGTGGGCGAGGTTGTCTCCGGCGGAACCCTGGCGCCGGGCACGCCGGTCATCGTCGACCCAGCCTATTTCTGCGGCACCTGCTTTCAGTGTCGGAACGGGCAGATGCACATTTGCCCCAACGGCGGACTCATCGGCCGGGATGTGGACGGCGGATTCGCGGAGTATCTGGCCGCGCCCAGCGAAAACGTCCACGCCCTGCCGAACGGAATGGACGCCGCCCAAGCGCCGCTCATTCAACCGATGACCACCTGCCTCCATGCCCAGCGGCTGGCCGGCATCTTTCCCGGCGAAGCGGTGATCGTCATCGGTCTCGGGGTCACCGGCCTGCTCCACGTCCAGTTGGCCAAGGCCCACGGCGCCTATCCGGTGATCGGAATTACGCGGAGCAAATGGAAGCGGGACCTCGCGGAGGAACTGGGCGCCGACCTCACCATCGATCCGGCCGCGGATGTGAAGGCGCAGGTGATCGAGGCGACGGGCGATAGGGGCGGCGCGGATCTGGTGATCGAATCCGTCGGTCAATTGTCGATCGTCGCCCAGGCCATCGATCTGGTGCGCATCGGCGGGCGCATCCTGCCGTTCGGCATCCTGACCGTTACCGAGGGCGAACTCCCGTTCTACGAC
>CAZUGT010000234.1:0-10132 GCA_964620095.1 uncultured Rhodospirillaceae bacterium
ACCCTTCAGCGGCGCATCGCCGGTCATCCGAGCCCACCATCCCTTGATCGGCCCCGACAGCGGCCGGAGGTTCATCATCAGGTCCTGGTAGCCGCCCTTCAGCGCTCCCGCGCGGAAGCGCCAGATCATGAGCGCGAAGAGGCCGAGCGCGCCGGTCCACTGGATCGCCGCCACCGCCGGCGAGTCCGACGCATCGAGATTGACCGCGAGCGACAGTCCGAAGGCGAGCATCAGGAGATCGACGGCGATGCCGAGAGCCACCGTCACGGCGATGACCGAGCCGACATAGACCGAAGCGAATCGCGCGCCGAACTGGCTGGCGACGATGGCGATGGTCCCGGTGTTGGTCGCGGGCCCCGTCATCAGGAACACGAGCGCCGCCCCCGGGCTGAATCCCTTGGCGACGAGCGCCGCGGCGATGGGCGTGCTGGCCGAGGCGCAGATGTAGAGCGGAATCCCCACCAGCACCATGACGGGATAGGCCAGCCAGCGGGCGTACTCGTAGGCCATGAGGTTGTCGGGAATGGCGAGGAAGAGCACCCCGCCCAGGATCACGCCGACCAGCAGGGCGAACAGGATGTCGTCGGCCACCTCGACGAAGCCGTAGCGCAGGATGTGCTTGCAGACGATGGTGAAGGAGAGGCCGCTGAGGTCCCGCCCGTCTTCGTCCTCCTGCGCCGGCGCGGGTTCGGGAATCGAGAGGAACTCGCGGTAGAAATCGGGTTTGACCCAGGTCATGGACCGGGCCGAGCCGATGCCCTCGTTCAGGCGGCCCAGCCAGGTGACGAAGAACGACCTCAGGATGCCGGGGCTGATGTAGCAGTCGTCGTCGCCCGGTATCAGGGTCTTGTGGTCGTGGTCGTGATCGTGATCATGGCCGTGATGATC
This sequence comes from uncultured Rhodospirillaceae bacterium, assembly GCA_964620095.1. Classification (GTDB taxonomy): domain Bacteria; phylum Pseudomonadota; class Alphaproteobacteria; order Rhodospirillales; family UBA2165; genus JAJDXO01. The sequence continues at coordinate 889 of CAZUGT010000234.1, forward strand.
GTGGTCGTGGTCGTGGTCATGGTCGTGGCCGTGGTCATGGCCATCGGCGGCGGGCTCGGGTTCCGTCGCGTCGCCGTCCCGGATCATCCCGATGCAGAAAATTCCTGCCATCACGCCGGTGATGAAACTGATGACCGGCCGGACCACGGCCGCCACGGGCCCGAAAAAGGCGTTGGTGACCAGGATCGAATCGGCGCCGGTCTCGGGCGCCGTGATCAGGAACGACATGCATGCCGAGCGCGACGCTCCCTTGCGCCGCATTTCCGCCACCACCGGAACCACGGAACAGCTGCAAAGCGGCATCGGCACGCCGATCGCCGAACTGGAGGCGACGGACTTGAGGCTGTCCCGGCGCAGCCACCGCAGGACGGCGTCCCGCGATATGAAAACATGGATCAATCCCGCCAGGAACAGGCCGAGCAGCAGCATCGGCCCCAGCAGGAGAAACGAGTTCCACAGGAAATCGAGGAAAATAATCAATTGATCCATGGCGCTTTCCTCGTTGCCCGTCGCAAGCCGGGGAATTTCGCCACCATGCCGACTCCAGCCCAATCGAAATCAAGAGACGTCGCGTCTATCGACTACTTTACCTTGCAATCACAATATTTCCAGAAATTAAACAGTAAACCGAAATATTCCATGAATAAAACAATATAACATTTCTAATAACTAAATGATATTATATTACACTTCGGTCAATCCCGCGGCCGAGACCCCTCGGGATGCACTCTTTCCCGGTCACGATGAACGCTGCTGGAAGCGTCGGCACCATGGTTCCTGGCGGGTGCAAATATGCCGCCGCGCGCGGTGGAGACCGCGAGGAATAAAATACGATGTAGTTCCAAACGCTTGGTCAAGCCGATGATCGACCGGTGTCTGCGAGGGCGGGCGCCGTCGGAATATTACCGCATTGCGTATAGTCACTCGCGCTCGGCCAGAAGCGCCAGGAGAGGCGGGTTGATGTACAGGTTCAGGACGCGTCCGGTCCGGCCGTTTCCGTCGGCACGTGTTCCGAACATGTCGATCTCATCGACACTTCACTCCAACGTGTCGATGTAAATGGATTATATCGACACGTTGGGCCCGGCAAGCAGATGGGCAGGCCCCATCACACGGGCTTGTCGCCCTTGATGACGACCCGGTGCATCAGCCGATGCTCCGAATAATCGAACAGCGCGTAGTGGAGGCTCAGGCGGTTGTCCCACACGGCGAGGTCGTTGGTCTTCCATTTGTGGCGGTACTGGAACTCCGGCGTCCTGAGATGGTCGAACAGATACCTGAGCAGGTAGTCGCTCTCCCGCCGGTCCAGGTCCTTGATCAGGCTGGTCATGGATTCGTTGACGAACAATCCGCGCTTTCCCGTCTCGGGGTGCGTCCGGACCACCGGATGCAGGGCCGGACGGTATCTGGCCCGTTCGCCGGGATCGTAGATTCCGTAGTCGTTTTGCCACAGTTCGGGGCGCACGTGCTCGTCATAGGGCTGGTAGGAATCGTGATAGGCGTGGAGACCCTCGATATGGGCCTTCATCCGGTCCGAAAGCGCCTCGTAGGCCGCCACCGAGTTGACCCAAATGGTGTCTCCGCCCTCGGGCGGGATGTCGCGCGCATAAAGCGCCGTGCCCATGGAGGGTTTCTCCCGGCCGACGAAATCCGTATGCCACAGGTCGCGGGTGACATGGGGCGGGTTGTTCGCGTCGTACTCCAGAATGTCGATTTCCGGCTCGCCCGGGTGCTTGTCGAAACCTGAGACCGATGCCGGCTGGAGATCCCCGAATCGCCGGGCGAAGGCGACGTGTTCCGCTTCGCTGAGCACCTGATCCCGGAAAATGACCACGGTCCGGTCAAGCACGGCCGAGTGGATTTCATCGAACTGCTGGTTCGAGACGGGGCCCGCAAGATCGACCCCCTCGATGATCGCGCCGCAAGAAGGCGACATTTCGTGCACGGTAATCGCTTGGTATTGCATCGCGGGCGCGTCTCCGATGTTTATCCGGCCGGCGTTTGCGTCGGGCGGTTCGTTCCCGTAGTAAACACTGGAACTCCCTGAACAGTCGAGCCCCGATAGTGAAAAAGGCCGGATCAGGTCGCCCGGGTGGCCGGGCGCGATCTGCCGTACTACACTGCCGCCATATCGTCGAATATTGGGAATGGCGCGCGGCGCGCTCAGGAAGCCGGATGAACGACCTGGACGTCTATCAAAAGCAGAATTTCGGGAATTCGAGCGGGTTCGGCGACAGGCCGGCTCTCTTGATCGTCGATTTCGTCAACGGCTTTGCCGATCCGGACCGGTTCGGCGGCGGGAATATCGGCGAGGCCATTGCCGCCACCCGGGCCTTGCTGGCCTCGGCGCGCAAGGCGAAAATCCCGGTCGCGTTCACCCGCGTCGTTTATGCCGATGACGGTTCGGATGCCGGCGTGTTCTGCGACAAGGCGCCCGGACTGAAGAGCCTGACCGAGCACTCGGACTCCAGTCAGGTGGTGGATGCGCTGTCGCCCGTTGCCGGCGAGTACGTTCTCCGCAAGACCCAGCCGTCGGCCTTCTTCGGCACCGGCCTTGCCGCGTGGCTGACGAGCCGGCGGGTGGATACCGTGCTCGTGGCGGGATGCACCACGTCGGGCTGCGTGCGGGCTTCGGTCGTCGATTCCATGAGCTACAACTTCCGCACAATCGTCGTCACCGATTGCGTCGGCGACCGGGCGCTCGAGCCCCACGAGGCCAATCTGTTCGACATGGGCCAGAAGTATGCCGACCTGGTTTCGAGCGGCGACGTGATGGGCTACCTGGAGCGTTTTCCGATCTGATGGATTCTTTTTGGTTTTCAATCGCTTGATCGGAAAACGCTCTAGCCGGCGTCGCGGCCGGCTAGTGATTTTTCAGCAGGGCGCCGATGCGCCTATCCAACTATTCCCTCCCCCCTACGAGGGGGAGGGCTAGGGAGGGGGGGGATGCAAGCGGTGCGGCACAAGGTCCCCCCCACCCTCGACGCCCGGCTATCGCCGGCCGTCTCGACCTCCCCCTCCAGGGGGGAGGTGGACCAATCCACCTGTTCCCTACTCGAGGCTGGGTGAGGGGAATCTTGTGTTGCACCGCGACAAGGAATCAACTCAGGCCAACCAAGGACATCCCCTTTCGATTCACAATTGAGTCATCTCGCCCTAGTGATTTCTCAGCAAAGCGCCGAACGCCTCGAACCGGTCGCCGATCCCGGCGGCCCTCAGGGTCGCCCAGAACGTGGCCTGGTTGCTGGTGACGACCGGTTTTCCGAGCCTGTCCTCGAGTTCCGGGATAAGCCCCAGCACCGGAAAGTCCGTGCACGATACGACCAGGAGGTCGGCGTCCCCGGTGTCCGAATTGACGGCGTGCCCGGCGATTTCGTCCCGGTCCGTGCGGGCGATCCGGACGTAATCCTCAGGCCCGTCCGCGCCGATGCCGAGGCCGGCGATGTTGGTCACATGGAAGCCGGCGCCCGTGAAGAACCGGGCCTCATGCTCGTTCAATGCGTCGTGGTACGGGGTGGCGATGGCGATCCTCTCCGCGCCGAGGACGCCGGCCGCGGCCGCCAATGACGCGGCGGTGGTCACACAGGGAACGCCTGATATCCCGCCCATGAAGTCGCCGAGTTCCGATATGGGTTGAACCATGGAACCGGCGGTGCAGCCGTAGGCGATGGCGTCGAGACCGGCCTCGGCCAGATATCCGGTCGCCCGCTCGATATCCGCGTACAGATGCCGCTTGCCTTCCTCACCGGAAGCGCCGTCGTGAAGCGGCATGCGGGTCGCGTGGACCGAGACGCCTTCCGGCGCCATCAGGTTCCACTCCGCTTCGTTCACCGTGTTGGTAGGCGGGACGATCACGCCGATCTTCGCCCGCCAGCCGTAAGCCGTGGGGTGGCGGGCGCCGGCGCCCGGGTCGTCCATTTGGCCGTCCATTGCCGCTTACCCGGCCGCCTGTTTCGCGACCTCGGGGAAAAGACCGGCTTTCATGACCTGACCCGGCAGCGGTTCGTCGAAGAAGCCTTCCGTCCATCTGGCCACGCCGATGAGCGCATCGAGATCGATGCCGGTCTCGTAGCCCATGTTGCGCAGCATGAAGCACAAATCCTCGGTGGCGATATTGCCCGTCGCCGCCGGCGCGAAAGGGCAGCCGCCGAGGCCGCCGACGGACGCGTCGAGGAAATCCGCGCCCAAACCCGCGGCCATGGCCGCGTTGGCAAATCCGGTATTCCGGGTGTTATGGAGATGATATCCGATCCTGGTTTCCTCGCCGGCGGCGTCCGCGATCATCGGATGGAGTTCCATCAATTGGGTCGGAACGGCGGAGCCGATGGTGTCCGCGAGGCCGATTTCCTCCACGCCTCTTTCGGCGAGGCGGCCCGCGATGTCGGCGACCCTGCCCGGTGCGACGGCGCCCTCGAAGGGGCAGCCGAACGCCGCCCCGATGACCCCGGACAGGCGAATGCCGGCGGCCCGGACCGGCTCGGCGACCGCATCGAATCCGTCGAGGGTCTCGGAGATTGACGCCCCTTGGTTCTTTCGGTTGAAGGTTTCGCTGGCGACGACGACGAAGCGAACCTCGTCCACCTCGGCGGCGATCGCCCGCTCGGCGCCCCTGGCATTGAGGGCAAGTCCGGCAATCCGGACATTCTTCGAGCGGTCGATCCCCTCGACGACCGCCTCCGCATCGGCCATCTGCGGGACCCGCTTGGGGTTGACGAAGCTGACCGCCTCGATCCGCTGGAGCCCGGCGCCGATCAGCCGGTTGATCAATTCGACACGCTCGCCGACGCTCCACAGGCGCTCTTCGCTTTGCAGGCCATCCCGCGGGCCGACATCGCAAATCTCGATGGTTCGGTCGGCGTCAGATGATGCCGTCATGCCTCAAATCCTCCAGCTCCCGGGCGCTCATCCCGAGCAGGCCGCCGTAGATTTCTTCATTATGGCTGCCGACGTCGGGCGGGCCAAGCCACGCCACGGCGCCGTCGCTCTCGGAGAACTTGGGCGCCGTGCCGGGGATCGCAAGGCCGTCCAGTTCCTCGTCCTCGAATTGCCGGACCATGCCGCGCGCCCGGAAGTGCGGGTCCTCGGCGATGTCGCCGATGGTGTAGATGGGGCCGACGACGACGCCGTGCTCGTCCAATTGCCTGTCGAGCTCCTGCGCCGTCTTGGTCCGAGTCCACTCCCCGATCAGGGCGTCGAGTTCGGCCGCGTTTTCTCCGCGGGCCTTGTGATCCACGTATTTCGGATCCTGGGCCAGCTCGGGCCGGCCCATCGCCGCGCAGAGCCGGCGGAACATGGCGTCTATGTTGGCGGCGATGACGACGTATTTCCCTTCCTTGGTCGGGTAGATGTTCGACGGCGCGACGTTGGCGAGCCCGGTGCCGCTCGGTGAACGGATGATGCCGAGCTTGTCGAATTCCGGCAGGGCGCTTTCCATGAGCGTGAAGCAGGACTCGGTGATGGCCGCGTCGACGACCTGGCCCTTGCCGCCGCCCAGCGCGTCCCGCCAATAGAGCGCCATCAGTATCCCTTGCGCGCAGAACATGCCGGTCAGGGTGTCGCCGAGGGAAATGCCGGCGCGCGGCGGCGGCTGATCGGGAAATCCATTGATGTAGCGAAGCCCGCCCATGGCCTCGCCGACGCTGGCGAATCCGGGACGGTCGGCATAGGGCCCCGTCTGGCCGAAACCGGATACCCGGCCGATGACCAGCCCCGGATTTATGGCGTGAAGGTCATCGGGGCCGAGGCCCCATTTCTCGAGCGTGCCGGGCTTGAAGTTCTCGACCAGAACGTCCGCGGACTCGACCAGGCGTTTGATGAGAGCCTGTCCACGCTCGTCCTTGAGGTTCGCGGTCACGGACTTCTTGTTGCGGCCCAGAACCGGCCACCAAAGGCATCTGCCGTTGTAGCGATGGTGTCCCCATTCGCGCATGGGGTCGCCGCCGCCCGGGGATTCCACCTTGATGACCTCGGCGCCGAAATCGGCCAGCCGGGAGCCGGTGAACGGTCCCGCCAGCAATTGACCCATCTCTATGACCCGCACCCCGGCGAGCGGGCCTTCGAGCCTGGGGTCGCGTTCGTCGGTCGGAACGGGCATCAATCGTCTCCAATTTGGTCCGCGGTCCGGTTGCGCCAAGGATCGCGGCGGATGAACTCTTCGAAGGCGGCCGGCCGCCGCCCGGGAATGACCTTTTGTGCCGTCGCACCCAAGGCGTGGATGCCCGTGTCAAGCACGGGCATGACGGCCTAGTTTGTGTCGTATATCCACTCGTCATACCCCGGCGCAAGTCCGGGGTATCCAGATTTTCGAATCTCGAACCACAGAGACAGTGAGATAGCAGGAGTTAATCATTCCTCCTCAGTGAACTCTGTGTCTCTGTGGTGAAATCCTTATATCCTGGATGCCCCGCCACTTTGCCGGCTGGCCGGCAAAGCCGGTCCAGTGGGTCGGGGCATGACGACTGGAGTATGCCGCGGCTCCCTGAACCGGAACCAACCGGTTTACAGCCGGGCGCGATTGTATACGATTTTCCGGCTACAGCGCGGACCGGAGGTATTGTCATGAAGCCGCAGGAACCCTGGATCGGCAGCCGCGGACGGATAGCGGTCATCATTCCGTCGACCAATATCGGCGTGGAATACGACTGCCAGCAATTGGCGCCTCCCGGCGTCACCTGGCATTTCTGCCGCTTCTTCGTCGAACAGCCCGATCTTTCCAGCGACGATATGTTCCTGGCCTTCGTCGATGCCATTCGGCACACCATCCCGCACGCCATGCGCGACGCCATGACCTGCGAGCCGTCGCACATCATGATGGGCATGTCCGCCGAGACGTTTTGGGGCGGCTTGGAGGGCAACGCCGAATTCACCCAGCGGCTTCGGGAGGTGTGCGGCGACGAGATCGGCATAACGACGGGCGCCAATGCGCTCGATGCGTCGCTCAAGGCGTTTGGCGCCAGGAAGGTCGCCGCGCTCACGCCGTACCAGCCGGTCGGTGACGAGCAGGTTCACCGCTTTCTCGAGGAAACCGGCTACGAAGTGTCCAACGTGGTCGGATTGAAATGCGACACGGCCACGTCCATCGCCCACACGCCGCCCGGCGAGGTTATCGATGTTGTGATGAACCAGCTCGACGGGGCCGATGTCGATGCCATCGTCCAGGCGGGGACCAACGTGACGGCGCTCGACATATTCCCCGCGCTCGAGAAACAGTTGGGCAAACCGGTCATTCCGATCAACGTGGCGACCATCTGGCACACGTTCAGGACCAACGGGATCGACGACAAGTTCTTCGGCCGGGGCTGGCTGCTGGAGCGATTTTAGGGCGCGATGGGTCCATCGGGGAGCGCATCCGGCGATTTGGCGGCCGTTTTCGAAACCCCCTCACTCTCATATCTTATGACCCCCTCACCCTGACCCTCTCCCCCTGAAGAAGGGGGAGAGGGGACTACTCCCTTACCCTCGCCCCCCTTGGGGGGAGAGGGATGCGGAGGCTTGCCGGGCGGCAGCCCGGCCTCGCCGAAGCTGGGTGAGGGGGTCGGAAGTTCGTGGATGCCCGTGTCAAGCACGGGCATGACGACTGGAGTGTGCCCCAAATAAAGAGCGCCATGGCCGGGCGTTTCCGGCGCATCGGCTCGATTGACCGGCTGGCAATCGATGCCCGATAATTGCATACAGTCTTTCGAATTCGTCATCCCGCATTCGGCCGTATTCGGCCGTATTTGGACCCGATTCCGATGGCAAGCAAGAACAGCGTCATCATTGCCGGCGCCGGGCCCGTCGGTTGCGTCGCCGCTTTGGTCCTGTCCAACGCCGGCATCCCCGTGACCCTGCTCGAGGCGGAGGCCGGGCTGATCCAGGACCTTCGCGCCTCGACGTTCCATCCGCCGAGCCTCGATATGCTCGACGAATTGGGGGTGACGCCGAAACTCATCGAACTGGGTCTGGTCACGCCATCGATTCAATACCGGGATCTGGATGACGGGCTGGTGGCCGAGTTCGACCACGCTCTTATCGCCGGCGAAACCAACCACCCCTACCGGCTCCAGTGCGAGCAGTTCAAGCTGACCCGCGTCATCCACGGGATGCTGGAGCCGTTCGGCGATACGGAGTTTCGGTTCAATGCCCGGGTGACCGGCGCCTCCCAGACCGGCGACGGCGTCGCGGTCAGGTATTCGACGCCTGACGGAGAAGACGGAGAAGAGGAGATATCCGGGGCCTATTTGATCGGATGCGACGGCTCGCGGAGCGCCGTCCGAAAGTCGCAGGGAATCGAATTCGCCGGATTTACCTACCCCGAACAGTTCGTCACGATCAGCGTTCCCGAGCCCGTGAACGAGATCGTTCCCGACATGGGCCACGTGGCCTACATCTCTCACCCGACGGAGTGGTGCGCGTTGATCCATGCGCCTGATTTCTGGCGCTTTCTGTTTCCCATCCCCATGGAAATGACCCGGGAGGAAGCGTTCGAGGAGACCTATCTCCAAAACCGGCTGCATCGGCTGGCGCCCTGGGACTCCGCCTACTCGATCGACCACAGGACCCTCTACGGCGTAAATCAGCGGGTCGCGGAAACCTATCGGAAGGGACGTATTCTGCTTGCCGGCGATGCGGCGCACGTCAACAACCCGTTGGGCGGAATGGGGATGAACGGCGGGCTGCATGACGGCATCAACCTCGCCAACAAGCTGGTCCGCATCATTTGTGGCGGAGAGAGCGACGGTCTCCTCGATCAGTATGACCGCCAGCGCCGGCCCATCGCCGTCGAATACGTCCAGGCGCAGACGATCCGGAACAAGAAGAACCTCGAGGAGAAGGACCCGGCGGTCCGAAAGCGGCGGCAGGACGAGCTGCGGGCGGTTGCCGCGGACGCCCAGAAATCGCGGGAAATGCTCATGCAGACCTCGATGATCAACGGGGTCCGAAAATCCGAGGCGATTCAATAAGCGGAACCGGCATCTCCCTCACCCGGCGCCAAATGAAGAGCGTCATGGCCGGGCCCGCCGGACCAGCTTCGCGGGCCGGAGGACAGGCATGGCTAAGGCTTGCCTGGGCAGTCCCGGTCAATTCTCCGAATTGACCTTTGCGTTCGCTTTCTGCCCTAGCTCGGCTGAGCAACCGGATAGATGGGTGACACTATAGACCGATTACTTGGGTAACAGTGTTTATGGTTTGTTTTGCTTTCGAGCGGCCCGGCCGGGCCGCTCGAAAGCGGTGAAGTTTCTTGGTCTTGTGGTCGATGATGCCG
>CAZUGT010000235.1:0-2781 GCA_964620095.1 uncultured Rhodospirillaceae bacterium
AACGCTTCGAGGCGGAACCGCTCGATGTGTTTGCCGGCCGCGCGTACGCCGTCCTCGTTCTCGCGGATGGCCCGCAGCACCCGCCCCCACGGGGAGCGCCGCGCCGCCTCGAGGGCGAGGTAGACCATCAGGATCAGCACCACGATGACCAGCAGGAACACCCCGTCGCTCTGCCCGAGGGTTTCGGCGAAGGGGCGGGGGATTCCGGGGATGCCCCGGACGCCGTTGGTCAGCCATTCCTCGTTTTTCAGCACCAGGCGGATGATCTCGGCGATGCCGATTGTGGCGATGGCCAGATAGTCGGTTCTGAGGCGGACCGTCAGCAGGCCCACCAGCACGGCGACCAGCCCGGCCAGCACCATGGCGACGACGAGCCCCACGACCAGGGGCATGCCGAAGCCGCCGAGATGATGGGGGCTCGGCACCGTGGTCAGGATGGCGCTGGTATAGGCGCCGACGGCGAAAAAGCCGGCGATACCGATATTGAATTGACCCGTAAGGCCCCATTGCAGGTTAAGCCCGAGGCTGAGAAGGGCATAGATCCCGACAAAGCTCAGGAAGAACAGGCCGTACTCGATGACGCCGCCGAGTTCCATCAGTTCATGCCCCTCACCAGTCCCCGGGGCCGCAAAATCAGCACCAGCACCATCAGGGTGAACGCCACGGCCGGCTTATAGGCCGGCAGGAGAACCGCCGTGGACAGCTCGGTCGCGATGCCGATGAACATGCCGCCGGCGATGGCGCCGTAGACCCGGCCGATGCCGCCGACGATGGTCGCCGCGAAGATGGGGAGCAGGACGTTCCAGCCGAGCTGCGGATTGAGCCGCGTATCGAGCGCCAGCAAAACGCCCGCCGCCGCCGCCAGCGAGCCGCCGATGACCCAGGTCCAGATCACCACCCGCTCGCTGTCGATGCCGCTGACCCGCGCGAGATCGACGTTGTCGCTCATCGCCCGCATGGCCTTGCCCATGCGCGTCATCTTGAGGAACAGATGGAACGCGAACACCAGGATGACCGAGGCGCCGACGATCACCAGATGGTCCGGCTTGATGCGGATGTCGAAAACCACGTAGGGCACGTTGATGCCCGGCTGATAGACCTGGTTGTCCGTGCCCCAGATAAGCTGCGCCGCGGCGCGGAGCAGCAGCGCCATGCCGAAGGACGAAATCAGCAGGATCACCGGCGCGGTGCGCCGTAGCCTCCGGTAGACCGACTGGTCGATCAGGATCGCGAGGATCGCCGTGCCGATCATCGCCGCCGGCAGCGCCATGTAGATGGGCCAGCCAGCCTGCACGACGAAAACCAGGGCGAAGTAGGCGCCGATCGTCATCATGTCGCCGTGGGCGAAATGAGCGAACCGGAGAATTCCGAAGATCAGCGACACGCCGATGGCGCCCAGGGTCAGGATGCTGCCGAACACGATCCCGAAGACCAGGAGCTGAAGGAGATCGGTCAATTTCCCTCAGCCTCCCAAATACATTTCGGCCACCTCACGGTTGGCCAGAAGTTCCGGTCCCGGCGCCTCGAACCGGTTTTCGCCCATCACCAGCACGACACCGCGGTCGGCATGCTCCAACGCCTGACGGGCGTTCTGCTCGACCATGAGAATAGTGATGCCGAGAGCGTTGATTTCCCTGATCCGCTCGAAGGTCTCGGCGGCATAGCGGGGCGAGAGCGCCGCCGTCGGCTCATCCAGCAGCAGGAGTTTCGGATCGAGCATCAGCGCCCGGCCCATGGCGAGCATCTGCCGCTCACCGCCCGACAGGGTGCCGGCCTGCTGCCGGCGGCGTTCCTCGAGGGGCGGAAACAGCTCGTAGATCCGTTCGATCTGAGGTCCGAAATCGTCATCCCTGAGATAAGCGCCCATCTCCAGGTTTTCGTTTACCGTCAGCGAGGCGAAGACGTTGCGCTCCTGGGGCACGTAACTCATTCCCAGTCTGGCGATCTGGTCCGCCCTCATGCCGGTGATGGTCCGGCCGAAAAAAGAGACGCTGCCGGACCGGATCGCGGCCAGCCCGAAGACGGCCTTCATGAGGGTGGACTTGCCGGCCCCGTTCGGCCCGATGATGACGACGATTTCCCCTTCGTCGAGCTCGAGGTCGGTTCCATTGAGAATGTCAGCGCCGCCATAGCCGCCGCGGACATCGGCAACCTCCAGGACCACCGTCATCGGCCGCCCGCCTTCGCGTTTCCGAAATAGGCTTCGATCACCGCCCGGTTGGACCGGATTTCCTCCATGGCGCCGGATGCCAGTATCTCGCCCCGCACCATGGCGATGACCGGATAGCAAAGACGCTCGACCAGATCCATGTCGTGCTCGATGATACAGAAGGTATAGTCGCGTTCCTCCTTCAGGCGTTCGATGGCCTCGACCAGATGCGCCAGCAGCGAGCGGTTGACCCCGGCGCCGGGCTCGTCGAGAAGCACCATTTTGGCATCGGTCATCATCGTGCGACCGAGCTCCAGCAGTTTTTTCTGGCCGCCGGAAAGACCGCCCGCGAGTTCCGATCCCACATGATCCAAATTGAGAAACGCCAGGACGTCCTCGACCTTGGCGGCGATTTCCTCTTCCTGCCGCCGCACCGCGCGCCGGCTGAACCAGGCGGCCGCGAGGCTCTCGCCCATCTGACCCGGCGGAACCACCATCAGGTTCTCCCGGACCGTCATTCGCGAGAATTCGTTGGGAACCTGAAACGTGCGGACGATGCCCCGGCGGAACAGCCGGTGGGTCCCAAGGCCGGTGATATCGGCCCCCTCGAACAGCACTTGTCCGGAGTCGGG
>CAZUGT010000236.1:0-26194 GCA_964620095.1 uncultured Rhodospirillaceae bacterium
CTCCTTAATGGTAGTCCAGATAGTCGACATCGGCGGCATGGCCGTCCTCGAACCGGAAGATCACCCGCCAGTTGGCGCTGACCGTCACCGCCCAGTAACCGGCATATTCACCCCTCAGGCGGTGCAGCCGGAAGCCGGGCAGGTCCATATCGTCCGGGTTTGCGGACGCGTTGAGGCGCACCAGGATGTCGCGCACTCGCTCGCGGTGCTCCGGGTGGATGCGCCGCTCGTCGCCGCGCTCCATGAAGCGCCTGAGGGCCCGGCTCCTGAAGCTCCTTATCATGGCCGATCGTAATATGACCTATGACAGTTGTCAAAGGGCCGCGATGGTCTGCCGTTCGCGGTCATCATGGCGCACCGATGTCGGCAAGCTCGAAGTACTTTTGGAAGCGCCGTGAAGTCGTGGTGCAGGCAGTACTTGCGAAGCTCGCAATATTCAAACTCCCAGACGACCTGAGCCCATCGTCCAGGTTACGAATGGTGATGCTTGCCATGGGGCCGCCTCCAGATTCGTTGGTGCACAAAATTTGGCATTGATGGCATTGCAGTCAACGTCCGGTTACTCACCTCGCGTTCTGCGGTTCGGTGACCGAAATGGAGCCGTCTCTTCAGCGGACGGGAGCTCGCAGTTCCTCCACCGCGGATTGCGCACCCTCGCGTCACCGCCTCGCGGATCGCTTCGGCATCCGCCATGCCGTTCTTGTTCCGCTTCACCGCCGGCCGCCGGAAAATTCCCGGCGAGTTGATGTGGGGCGCTCCTTGAATTAGGCGCGCGGGCGGTTAGTGTGGTCACCATGAGGACCGGTTTGGTTTGGGACGAGCGGTGCATGTGGCACGACACGGGGCTTTATTTCGGGCCCCATGAGGGCAGTTCGTGGGTGGAGCCGATTCAAAGCCCGGAAAACGCCGACGGAAAACGCCGCATCAAGAACCTGATCGACCGGTCCGGGCTTGGGTCCCGCCTCGCGGATGTGGAATGTACCGCGGCTTCGGCGGATCATATCCTCCTCGCCCATACGCCGGAGTATCTGGCCCGGGTCCAGCGGGTAAGCGATTCCGGCGGCGGCAACCTCGCCCGGCGAACGGGAACGACCCGCCTCGGCAATCGGGGGATCGAGATCGCCCTGCTCGCCGCCGGCGGCGCCCTCGCGGCCGTCCGCGCGGTCCTCGAAGGAGAGGTGGAAAACGCCTACGCCCTGATCCGGCCGCCGGGACATCATGCGGAGCCCGGCGAGGCGCTCGGCTTCTGTATCTTCGCCAACGCGGCCATTGCCGGCCTCCATGCCCTGGAGACGGGCGGATTGGACCGCATCGCGTTCGTCGACTGGGACGTCCATCACGGCAACGGGACCCAGGCGGTCTTTTGGGAGGACCCGAGGGCGCTGACCATCTCCCTTCACCAGGAAGACTGTTACCCGCCGGAATCGGGCGGCGTCGACGAGACCGGCGCCGGGGACGGAGCAGGAACCAATCTGAATATTCCCCTGCCGCCCGGGTGCGGGGAGGCGGCCTATCTGGCGGCCTTCGATCAGGTGGTGCTTCCGGCGCTCGCCCGCTACCGGCCCCAACTGATTATCGTACCGAGCGGATTCGACGCCGGCTTTCATGATCCGCTGGGCCGCATGATGCTCACCAGCCACGGCTTCCGCAAACTCGCCCGCCGCATCATGGGCGCCGCGGACGAACTGTGCGGCGGGAAACTCGTCATGACGCACGAAGGCGGCTATTCGCCGCACACCGTGCCCTTCCATTGTCTCGCCGTCCTGGAGGAAATGGCCGGGTTCCGGACCGACGTGATCGACCCCTATTCGCCGCCCGATACGGAGGAGCCCGGCGAGGTGCCGGCTCATCAGGCCGAAGCGGTCGGCCGCGCGGCCGGCCTGGTCGAACGGATTCCCCTGCCGGGTTAGTTTTCGCCGGGCTAGTCTTTACCGGGTTCGCTGCCGAAAATGATCGTTCCGGCGACCGAGAACATGCCGCCGACCCCGTGGGCGACCGAGATATTCGCATCGGGCACCTGCGCCGGAGCGATGCCGCGTACCTGCCGGACGCTCTCCTGAAGGGCGTACATGCCGTACATCCCCGAATGCATGTAACTCAGGCCGCCGCCGTTGGTGTTCATGGGCAGACCGCCGCCGGGCGCCGTGTTGCGGTCCCGGACGAAGGCGGCCGCTTCGCCGGGCTTGCAGAAGCCCAGATCTTCCAGCCCGTAAAGGGGAACCTGGGCGAAAGCGTCGTAAATCATCAGATGGTCGACGTCGCCGCGGGAGATCCCGGCCTCGGCAAAGGCGCGCTCTCCGGACAACCGGAAGGCTTTCGACGACGTGAAATCGTCGAGCTGGCTGACCATGGGGCCTTCGGCGCTTTCGCCGGTTCCCAGGATATAGACCGGCGGCTGCGGAAAATCGCCGGCCCGGTCGGATGAGGTCAGGATCAGCGCGCCGCCGCCGTCGGTCCTCAGGCAGCACATCAAAAGCGTGAACGGGTAGGCGATCATGCGGGAGTTCATCACGTCGTCGACGGTGATCGGGTCCTTGAAGGTGGCCCGGGGATTCATCGCGGCCCATTCCCGCTGAACCACCGAAACCGGCGCCATGTCTTCCGGCTTCAATCCATAGGTCTCCAGATACCGGAGGACGGGGATGGTGAACATGGTCGGCGGAAGGATGCCCCCATAGGGCGCTTCGAACTGGCCGGCGAGCTTGCCGCCGATGAACTCCGGGAAGCCCTTGGCCTCGACCCGGGACCTGCCGCTTTCGCCATGGATGATCAAGACGGTCGTGCACAAACCGGCTTCGATGGCGGCCATGGCGTGCCTGACGTGAAGCATGAACGAACTGCCGCCGATGAGCGTGCCGTCCAGCCAGGCGGGGGTGATGCCGAGATACTGGGCGAGGACATCGGGCGCCTCGCCCGCCGATGCGATGCCGTCGATGTCCGCGGCGGCGAGGCCCGCATCCGCCATCGCATTCAAGGCGGCGTCGGCCTGCAACTGAAGCTCCGAGGTTTCCGGGATGACTCCCATGTCCGTCGTTTCCGCCGCGCCGACCACGGCCACCGTTCCGCGCGCCATGGCGTCACACCGCCGGCTTGAAAAACGGCAGGGTGATCTCGTCCGTTTGGGCTTCGAAGATCACCTCGAGGGGCATGTCGAGGGTCAGCGCTTCCGGTGTCTGCTCACAGCCGACGACGTTCGTCATCATCCGGGGACCTTCCTCCAGGGTCACGACGGCCACGGAATAGGGAGGTTCCAGACCCGGTGCGGGAATATGGCTGATGACATAGCTGTAAAGGGTCGCCTTTCCGCTCGCCGCGAACACCGAGACGTTTCGGCTGCCGCACTTCGGGCAAAACGGACGAGGCGGAAAGTAGGCGGTGCCGCAATCGCCGCACCTCTGAAGGCGAAGCTCACCGGCCTGGGCGCCCTCCCAGAAATGCCGCGTTTCAGGCGTCGGGCGGGGCAGTAGACGCTGCGTCGGATCGGCCATCCCGGCTCCTCCAAAAAACGATAAATTAATTTCTCAATTAATTATTCAATTTGTAAAATACGTATATTTTTTCTTATTGTCTACAACACGATTGATATGGTAGCGTTTTTAATTGATTAATTAAACAATAAATCAATTTGTTCCATTGAACGGACAAGGTGGCACGAGATGAGCGTTGCGCGGCCGAACATCCTGTTCATCATTACCGATCAGCAGCGGGCGGACCACCTGAGCTGCGCCGGAAATCCGGTTCTAAGGACCCCTTATCTGGATTCCCTCGCCGCCCGGGGGCGGCGATTCGAAAACTTCTACGTCAATTCCGGTATTTGCCAGACCAACCGGGCGACCATCATGACGGGGCAAACGGTGACCCAGCACGGCGTCCGGGTAAACGGCATTCCGATCTCCCTGGACTCGGTTTGCTATACGCATCTCTTGCGGGCCGGCGGCTACCGGACAGCCCTTTTCGGCAAGGCCCATTTCCAGAACATGACCACGGACCGGCCCAGTTTCCGGCAGGCCTCGGAGGATCTCGATCCGCCGCCGGAGGAACTGCGCGATTCCCGCACTCGAATTCGCTCCGGACCGGAATATGACCGTGAACTGAACTTTCAATATTCGCGCGACCCGGAAGCCGATGAACGGGAAGGCGACTATTACGGTTTCGAGCGGTTCCGCGTCTGCACCTGGCATGGCGATGACGTGCAGGGCCATTACACCCATTGGCTCCGGGAGCGTTTTCCGGACGAGGCCGACAACCGCTCGAGCGTCAATCCGGAGCCGGACCCGCGCTACAATGCGCCTCAGGCGCGGAAGCCTCGTATGCCGGAGGACCTGTATCCCACCAACTATGTTGCCGAGATGACCCTGGAATATCTCGAGGATTACGCCGGCGGCGATCGGGAAAAACCGTTTTTCATCCAGTGCAGCTTCCCCGACCCCCATCATCCGTTCACGCCGCCCGGCAAGTATTGGGACATGTACGATCCGGCGAGCATCGAATTGCCGGCCTCCTTTTATCATCGGCCCCATGACCAGACGCCCATCCTGGCGCGCATGCACCAGGAGCTGGCGGACGGCACCGCGAACCGGGAATGGGTGCGGCCCTATGCCGTGACCGAGGACGAGGCAAGGCAGATCACCGCCCTCACCTACGGCATGGTCTCCTTCATCGACGACAGTGTCGGGCGGATACTGGCCAAACTGGAAGAGCACGGCCTCGACGGGAACACGGTGGTCATCGTCACCAGCGATCATGGTGATTGGATGGGCGATCACGGCCTCATGCAAAAGGCGCTTCTCCACTACCAGGGACTCATCAAGGTTCCCTTTATCTGGATGGAACCCGGCGACGAGTCGCCGGGCCAGGTAGAGAGCGAGATCGGCTGCTCGCAGGATATTCCAAACACCATTCTGGCGCGGGCCGGATTGGCGCCTTCGGCGGGCATGCTGGGCGAGGACCTGACCAGGATCATGTTTGGCGGCGAGCCATCGAGGCGGGACGGTGTCGTGGTCGAGCAGGCGACCTCTCTGCCCCTTCCGGGGCGGGATCTGCCGATGCGCGTGAAGACCTATGTCGATCACGATTGGCGGCTTTCCTATTACGCCGGAGAGGAATGGGGCGAATTGTACGATCTCAAGAACGACCCCGGAGAGATCGTCAATCTTTGGGCCTCCGAGGATCACAGGGTTACCCGGCTGGAACTGATGGAGCGGATGCTGAAGAACCTGATCCACTATGAATCCCGGACCCCCCTCCAGGTCATGACCGGCTGAGATTTATGGTTTCCGCAATCGACACCCTTGAAACGGCTCCGGCCCGAAAGTCCGGGAATGGCGGCCGCCGCGCGCGCCGCGGACGCCCGTCATTGGCGGAAATCGCGAGCCGCGAAAGTTCCCGGAAGCTTTTGCTCGAATCGGCGATCGACGCATTCGCCAGGCATGGATACGACGCCGTCACGACGGGGCTGATCGCCAGGAACGCCGGCATGGCTCAATCCATGGTCCACTATCACTTCAAGACCAAGGAACAGATCTGGAAGGCGGCGATCGAACAATTGATGCGCGATTTGGGCGAGCGCTTTCCCTTGGCGAAGGACGAGTTGAAGGATCTCGACCCCGTCAGCCGGCTCAAGGTGCTGGTCCGCCGGTTCGTGAGGATGAGCGCATCGGACGTCAGTCTCAGCCGGATCATGGTCCATGAAGGAACAACCGCGGGTCCCAGACTGGTCTGGCTCGCCGAGAAGTTTCTGAAAGCCGGGTTCGAACCGTTCGACGAGACGGTGGCGGAAGGGGTTCGGGCGGGTCAATTGAAGGACCTCCCCGTCTACGCCGTAACGCACACGATTATTTCGGCCGCCGCCATGACCTATTGCCTGGCCCCGGTCGTCGAGGCCACCCACGGCGTCGATCTCACCGGCGGCGAGGCAACGGAAGACTTGGCCGACTCGGTTCTGACCATTCTATTCGATGGCCTACTTGCCGGGCCGAACCAACAAGGGGCCGGCCGGTAGATGTTTGCGCAAGCCTTGGCCCGGACAGCGCGGATATACGGCGCGCGGACGGCGGTAGTAAGCGAGGCCGGACGGCTGACCTGGCGGGATTTGGCCGGACGGATCGGTTCGGTTGCCGCGGGACTGCGGGAGCTCGGGCTGCGGCCCGCGGACAGGGTCGCCGTCCTGGCCGGCAATTCTCCGGAACATCTCGTCATGATGTATGCGGTGGCGTGGGCGGGGTTCGTTCACGTCCCGCTGAACACCCGCTTGTCCGTGGCGGAAATGACGCAGATAGCGGAGGAAGCCGAGGTGTCGGCAATTGCCGCCGACGGGGAGAACAGGGACGCCCTGGCCGCCCTCTCGGGCGCCGTTGCCCAATCCCCGATCCTCATCGATCTCGATGGCGGAACCGGCCAGGGACATACGCTTGACGCACTCGCCCGAAACGACGGCATGGAGCCGTGGAAAGCGGAGATGCCGGATCTCGCCGCCCTCTACTACACCGGGGGCACCACCGGCCGGCCGAAGGGCGTCATGGTCAGCGACGGCGCATTGACGGTTCAAACCTTGAATCTGGTCAACGACCTCAACATCTCGTCCGAGACGGTTTACATCCATGCGCCGCCTATTTTTCACCTCGCGGGCGCCGGGGTGACTCACGCGTGCGCCTTCGCCGGCGCCACGCAGATTTTCCCCGCGGAGTTGTCTCCGGCCGCATTTCTGCAAACGGTCGCGCATCATGACGTGACCCTCGTCAGCCTGATCCCGACCATGCTGGCCGGAATGATGGAGGCTCCCGATGCAGGCGACGCCTTCAAGGCCGTACGCACCATCGTCTACGGTGCCGCGCCGATCTCCGAGTCTCTGCTCAGAAAAGTGATGGACCGGTGCCCCGAGGTGGATCTGGTCCAAATCTACGGCCAGACGGAATGCACGGGTCCGTGCCTCATATTGCCGCCGGAGCGCCATACCCTGTCCGGTCCGCTGGCGGGAAAGCTGAATACGGCCGGCCGGGCCAATATGACGAGCGAAGTCCGCATCGCGGATGAGAGCGGGCTGCCCGCTCCACCGGGGGCGGCCGGCGAGATTTTGATCAGGGGGCCGTCCGTCATGCTGGGCTATTGGAAGCAGCCGGAGGCTACCGAACAAGCATTGAGGGACGGCTGGCTCCACACCGGCGACGTGGGCGTCATGGACGAAGACGGGTTCGTGCGTATCGCCGACCGGCTGAAAGACATGATCGTCAGCGGGGGCGAGAACGTATTTTGCGGTGAAGTCGAAAATGCCGTTGCCGAACATCCCGAAGTGATCGCCTGCGCCGTCATCGGGGTGCCCGACGAAAAATGGGGAGAGCGCGTGCACGCCGTCGTCGTGGTCGGCGACGGCGCGGCCCTCACGGAGACGTCTCTCCGCGAACACTGCAAAAACCTCATCGCCGGCTACAAATGCCCGCGAAGCGCGACGTTCACCACCGACCCGCTGCCCTTGAGCGCGGTTGGGAAGGTCCGAAAAGACCTCCTGCGGGATCAACTCGCCGGTTAAGGGAGGAGACATGTTTCAGGACACCATGAGACGAAAACTGTTTTCCCAGGAACATGACATGTTCCGGGATCAGGTCCGGCGGTTCGTCGAAACGGAAGTCGTGCCGTTTCACGACGAATGGGACGAACAGGGAGTGGTTTCCCGCGGCGTATGGGAGAAGGCCGGCGCCGCCGGCATGCTCTGCCCGACCGTGCCGGAGGAATATGGCGGTGTCGGCGGCGATTACCTGTTCAGCGTCGTGGTCCTGGAGGAAATGGCCCGGGTCGGGGCGTCGGGACCCGGTTTCAACATCCATTCGGAAATGGCGGCGCCCTATCTGGAGCGGTTCGGCAGCGAAGATCAGAAAGCCCAATGGCTGCCGAGGTTCGTCAGCGGGGAGGCGATCTCGGGGATCGCCCTGACCGAGCCGGGCGCGGGAAGCGATCTCCGCCGCATGGCGACGAGCGCCAGGAAAACCAATGCGGGCTATGTCCTGAACGGGCAGAAGGTCTTCATCTCCAACGGCCAGTTGGGAGACGTCTTCTTCGTCGCCGCGAAAACGAAAAACGAATACGCCACGGACAGCATGTCCCTGTTCATGGTCGAAGCGGACACGCCCGGGTTCAAGCGGGGCAGGAACCTCAAGAAGATCGGCGCGAAAGCGCAGGACACGTCGGAACTGTTTTTCGACAATGTCGAAGTGCCCCATGAAAACCTCGTCGGCGAAGAGGAGGGGCAGGGATTCTTCCAATTGATGCACGGCCTCGCCCGGGAGCGGCTGACCATCGCCGTCAGCAGCCTGGCCAAGTCGGAAGGGGTCTTCCGGGACACCGTCGCCTATGCCGCCGAACGGGAGCTGTTTCACAAGAAACTGACCGACTTCCAGAACACCCAGTTCAAATTGGCTGAAGTCCACACGGAACTCACCGTCGGGCGGTGCATGGTCGACCGGTTGCTGGAGGACTATCTGGACGGCGAGCTAAGCGCGGACACGGCCGCGGCGGCGAAACTCTGGACCACCGAAATGCAGGGACGCACGGTCGATACCTGCCTGCAGTTGTTCGGCGGCTGGGGGTATATGTGGGAGTATCCCATCGCCCGCGCCTACGCGGAGGCCCGGGTCGAGCGGATTGCCGGCGGATCGTCCGAGGTCATGAAATCCATCATCAGCAAATCCCTTTTCAGGAAAATGGATATCAAGGCCGAGTTCAGCTAGCGGAGGGGATGGCAATGCCGGTCATCAAAATCGAAGACTATGGCGACGGCGTCCACGGGATCGTGTTCGACCGCCCGGACTCCCCCCACAACTTCATGAACAGCGAGGTGGTAGGGGAACTCCATGCGGCCGTCCGGCGGCTGGCGGCCGACGATGGGGTGAAGGGTGTCGTGATCGCCTCGGCCAAGAAGTCCTTTCTGGTCGGCGGCGATTTGAAGGAGCTGCAGGCCTTGAAGACGCCCGGGGACGCCGCCGCCATCATCGCGGACGTTCAGTCCTGTATGCGGGATATGGAACGGGCGCCCAAACCCTTCGTCGCCGCCGTGAACGGCCTGGCGCTCGGCGGCGGTCTCGAGGTTGCTCTTGCCTGCACCTATCGGATCGCGGCGGACGATCCCCGCCTGAAGCTCGGCCTGCCGGAGGTTTCCCTTGGCCTGATCCCGGGCGCCGGCGGCACCCAGCGGCTCCCCCGCCTCGTCGGTCTGGCGGCGGCACTCCCGATCCTGGTCGAGGACCGGCGGGTGACGGCCGCCAAGGCCCTGGAGATCGGACTCCTCGATCGAATCGTCCCGGCCGATGACCTTATCGGGCAAGCCAAGGAAGCCATCCTGTCGAATACCGCGCCTCCGGATCAGCCATGGGACCGGGAGGGGTTCGAGCGGCCCGGTCCCTCTCCGTCCTCGCCGGAAGGCCGGGATGTCCTGGATGCCATGTGGGCGAAAATCAGGCGCCTCAGGCCCGGCCTGGAGCCGGCGCCCCAGGCGATCATGGAAGCGGTCGAGGGAGGATTGGCGAGGCCGTTCGAGGACGGGCTCGAGCTCGAGCAGGAGAAATTCGCCGGTGTCGCGGCGTCGAAGGTCGTCAAGAACAAGATCAGGACCTTGTTCCTCGGCCTCAACGATGCCAACGGGATGAAGGACCGGCCCGCTGACATTGCGCCCTATGACATCAAAAGCGTGGCCGTCGTCGGCGTGGGCCAGATGGGATCGGGGATCGCCTATTGCGCCGCCGAAGCCGGGTACGACGTTTTCCTGCTGGAGGCCGACAAGGACCGGCTGGACGCCGGGGCCCGGGCGATTGCCAAACGGGTTCGGGGCGCCGTCGAGCGCAACCGCATGAAACCGGATGCCGCCGAGGCGATGCTGTCCCGCCTGAAATCGACGATGTCGTACGGCGACATCGCCGGTGTCGACATGGTGTTCGAAGCCGTTTCCGAAGTGCAATCGGTCAAGGACCGCGTGACGGCGTCGGCGAGCGCGGCCGTCGGTCCGGAGGTTCCCATCGCCAGCAACACGTCGACGATTCCCATATCCGGTCTTGCCGGCAGCGCCACGCATCCGGAACGCTTCATCGGGCTGCACTTTTTCGCGCCGGTGGACCGGATGAAGCTGGTCGAGGTCATCAAGGGCGAACAAACGGACCGGCCGACGGTTGCCCGGGCGCTCGATGCCGTCGCCGGCATGCGGAAGACGCCTATCGTCGTGAATGACGGTTTGGGGTTCTTCACCAGCCGCGTGGTCGGGGCATATACCGGGGAGGCCTTCACCCTGCTGGCCGAAGGCCGGGCGCCCGATCTGATCGACGATGTCGCCCTCAAGGCCGGGATGCCCATCGGCCCGTTGGCGATGGCGGATATCACCTCGCTCACGCTGTTGAAGGACATCGTCGCCTCGATTTCCGGCGATGGGTCGGCAACCGGCCTGAAGGGCCTGCGGCTCGCCGAGGCGCTCGAGACGCTGACGCGCGCCGGACGGACCGGCAAGGCCGGCGGCGGCGGCATCTACGATTATGGGGAAACCGGTCCGAAGCCTTGGCCCGGCCTCGCGGACTGCTTCCCGCAGGCCGCCGAAGAGCTTGACCGGGAGACCATCGAGAAACGGCTCCTTTATGCCCAGTCGCTCGAGGCCGTCCGGGCGATGGAGGAAGGCGTGATCGAGAACCCGATCGACGCCGACGTGGGATCGGTCCTGGGATGGGCGTTTCCGTCGGCCCATGGCGGTGTGATCGGGCTGATCGATACGGTCGGGCCGGCCGAGTTCGTTGCGGCGTGCGACGAAATGAAAGCCCGGTTCGGCGGACGGTTCGAGGCGCCGGCGATGCTGCGGAACATGGCCCGGCGCGGCCGGCTCTTTTTCCCGGCCTAGTCTTATGGGACCGCTGTCGGGATATCGGATCGTCGAG
Source organism: uncultured Rhodospirillaceae bacterium (assembly GCA_964620095.1). Taxonomy (GTDB): domain Bacteria; phylum Pseudomonadota; class Alphaproteobacteria; order Rhodospirillales; family UBA2165; genus JAJDXO01. Next base: position 10,902 of record CAZUGT010000236.1, read on the forward strand.
CTGGGTGGACTGGGCCCTGCGCCCATGTGCGGCCTGCTGCTCGCGGACCTGGGCGCCGAGATCATCCTCGTCGAGCGTCCGGGCGATGCCGAGATCGGGATCGATCCCGTGAGGTCCGTCGAACGCCGGGGCAAGCGCTCGATCGAGTTGGATCTTACGGACGGCCGCTCGGTCGAGATCGCCCTCAAACTGATCGGGACGGCGGACGGCCTGATCGAGGGTTTCCGCCCCGGCGTGACGGAACGTCTCGGGCTGGGCCCGGAGTCGTGCCTCGCCCATAACCCCAAACTGGTCTACGGGCGGGTGACCGGATGGGGTCAGGATGGGCCGCTCGCCCGAACCGCGGGACACGACATCAACTATATTTCCATTGCCGGCGCCTTGCATGCCATCGGACCCGCCGCCGGCCCGCCCCTGCCGCCATTGAACCTGGTCGGCGACTATGGCGGCGGCGCCATGTATCTGGCGTGCGGCATGCTGGCCGGCCTTTTGGAGGCTCAAAAGTCCGGACAGGGCCAGGTTGTCGACGCGGCGATGCTGGATGGCGCGCTTTTTCAAATGTCGCTGTATTTCTCTCTTTGCGCGGCCGGCCGGTGGCGGGAAGAGAGGGGCGGCAATGAATTGGACGGCGGCGCTCCGTACTACCGGACCTACGAAACCCGGGACGGGAGGTTCGTCGCCGTCGGGGCCCTGGAGCGGAAATTCTACGACGAACTGGTGAACGGGCTCGGCCTCGACGCGGCCGGCCTTCCGGACCGCATGGACCCGGACAACTGGCCGGATCTGACCGCCCGCTTCGAGGCCGCCTTCAAGGCCAGATCACAGCGCGAGTGGGGGGCGATTTTCGACGGGACCGACGCGTGTGTCACACCGGTTCTGCCGTTGACGGAAGTCGCCGGTCATCCGCATGTCATGGCCCGGGAGTGTGTCGTGGAAAACGCCGGTCTTGCCCAGCCGCGCCCCGGTCCGCGCTTTAGCCGCAGCACGCTCGCGGAACCTTCGAGCCCCGAGGAGAAAGGCGCCAGCACCGCGGCAATTCTCGAGGAACTGGGCTTTTAGGCCGTCTCGAACCGCGACGGAAAAGGCCCGGACGCCGGCTTGGCGTCCGGGCCTGACCTTTGTGTTACCGCGATAAGAAAGCCGGTACGGGATTATCCTTTCGCGCAATCGGCGACTTTGTGTCCGGCCTCTTCCCAGGCCTCGACGGCGCCCGGGTGAAGTTTCACGCCGCCGTTGCAGATGCCGTGCTCCTTGTTGTCGACCGTTCCGTAGCGTTGGGCCTTGGCAAACGGCACTTTCCTCTGCAGGTCCGGGATGCTCTTTATGAACGCCGCCGTCAGCGCCTTGGCGAGTTTCTTGTCCATGTTCTTGTGGACGAAGTCGCCGCCGGTATTCGCGACGGTCCGGAACATGTTGTCCTCGGAGACGATCCTGGCATTTTCCCCATAGTGGGCCAATTCGCTGACCGGGAACATTGCCGGGGCGTTGCCGGGCGCATTCAGGTATTTTTGCCATGCCGCGCCTTCATACTTGGCCTTGGGCACCGACACGATGTTGATCTTGCCGGCGGCCATGTAGATGGGCATGTACTCGGAGGGATTGGTGCCCGGGCGGACGGCCGCATCCACCGACCGGTCCAGGAAGATCGAGGTGGCTTGTCCCCACGCGACCTGCTTGCCCGTATAGTCCTTGCCGTCCTCAAGTCCGGCGGAAAGGCGAATCACCTGACGGGCGGCAACCAGCGCCCCGCCCCGCGGCGGTCCGTTGTGGACGTTTTTTCCCTTCAGCTTGTCGAAGCTGTCGATTCCCGTGCTTTGGAAAGCGATCAGGTAAATGGACGCCAAATGGTAGGGATAGAGCAGGCGAAGCTTGTCCGCGAGCTCTTTGCCCTTTTCCTTGCCGAGTCCCGAGTAGGGGCCGAGGCCTCTGGCCATCAGGAACTGCAATATCATGGCGCCCGCGGTGATGTCGGTCCTGCCTTCGGCGACGTCCCGCATGGTCTTGGTCAGGGTCTTTCCGGTCTGTACCTGAATGGTCGCGATATTATTTCTCGCCGCGACTTCGGCGAGATTCTTTGCCGCGATATCCGTGGACCCGCCGGGCGTCGCCGCGGTCATTGTCAGCTTGAGGCTCTGGGCCTGGGCGCTGCCGGCGACAATCAAGGCCGCCGCTCCAGCAATTAATATAGATTTCACCAACTTTCTCCCTGTCTTACTGGTTGTCTGGTTACACGAGTTCGATGCCGGGCCATGTTAGCACCGGCGGTCGGGGGAGTCTCCGGTTTTGGGCCGCCCGAACCGGGATAAATGATGGTCAACAGCGGGCATTGCAAAAGAAATGCTCCCAAGCCTATCGTTTGATTATCGATGGTGCCGGGGCACGGGAGCGCGGCGTAAAAGGGCATTGCGAATGAGGGCGGCTTTCACTCTAGATGATCTCCCGGTGTGGCCGCACAGCGCCTATCCGGAAGGCTACACGGCCGGGAGTATCTGTGAGGCGCTCGTCCGGGCACTGGATGAAAACGGAATCGGCGGCGTGTACGCCTATTCGAATTCCTTGCCGCTGCTGGAAAATCCGGAACTTTCAAACGTGCTCGACTCGTGGGTAGCTGCCGGGCATCACGTTGCAAATCACACCCACAGCCATCCGACATTGAATGAAATCAGCGCCGACCGGTACATCGAAGATATCGACCTGGCCGATCTACATCTCAAGCCCTGGATATCCAAGGCGCCCGAGCGGTATTTTCGGTATACCTACAACCTCTGGGGAAATACCGACGACAAGCGGGAGCGGGTAAAGGCTCACTTGGATGAGCTCGGGTACAAGGTGGCCGAGGTGACGACCTTCCTTTACGAATGGCGCTGGAACGCGGCATATGAGAAATGCCTGGGGAAAGATGATCAGGCCGGAATCCGATGGCTTAAACAATCCTTTCTCGAGTTTTCAGTCGCCCAATTTCGATACGATATGAAAACCGCCGCCGATTGGTTCGGCAGCGACGTTCATGGAATCGTTTTGGGGCACAATGTTCCGTTTTTCGCGGAGATTGCTTCGGACCTGTTCAGGGCATTGCGGGACCAGGGCCTCGAATTCGTAGACCTGCACACGGCGGCTTCCGATCCCGCCTATGACGGTGCGGCAAGCGTCGTTACGGATAAGTTTCTGACCTACCATCAGAAACTTGCCTTCGTCGCGGGCAGGCCCTATCCGAAGATCGCCCCTGAACGGATGGACACCTACAATCGCATCGGGGACATCGCCCGCCGTTAGCCGGAAGCGGGCCCTTGGGCGCGGAAGATCAAAACGGCTCGAAATCCCGAAGTTCCGGGATCACCCCCTCCGCGAACAGGCGGATGGAGCGCATCAGGTCGTCCTCGGGCAGGTCGGCGAAATTGAACTCGCCCATGAACGTATTGAAGAGGCCGATTTCCGACGCGGCCCTGAGCTTTCCGGCAACCGTCTCCGGCGAGCCCACGAACATGATGTCGTGCTCGAATATGTAGTCCGCGTTGAACAGGTTCAGCCGGGTCTGGATCGACTTCAAGTCGCCCCGTTCGATGTAGGGCGCGGTGTACCGCTCGAGGAGATCTTCGAAGCTCTCTCCCTCTTTCCTCGGCGGAAGAAACCCCTCATAGGCCCGCGCCGCCCGGTGGCGCGCGGTCTCCATGGCCTTGTCGTCCGTCTCGTCGACATAGACCACCGTGGAGTGGGCTATCCTCGGTTTATGGGGCCAGCCGGCCTTGCGCCAGTCGTCGATATACTTGCGGTAGACCGGCCCCGCCTCCTCGTGGGGAAAGACCAGGAAATAGCCGGTGTTGATTCCTTCCCGCGCGCAGAATTCCAGCGTTTCCGGATCGCGGCTTTGCATCCAAAGCGGGGGATGGGGGCGCTGCATGGGCAGGACGGCCAAGTTCGCGCTTTTGGTCTCGAAGTTGTCGCCGTCGTAGCTGAACGGCTGGTCTCCGCCGAACGCGGCGCGCAGGTACTTCACGAACTCCAGGGTGGGCGACTTCCGGTTCGCGTGGCTGCTCCCGAAAGGTTCGAAATAGGCCGGGTTGATTCCCGGGACCAGGCCGAGCTCCATCCGCCCGCCCAGCATCTGGTCGACGATGGCGATTTCCTCGACCAGGCGGAGCGGATCGTAAAGGGCGGGAATATATCCCATGGGACCGATGCGCAGGTTCCGGGTCTTGAGCCCGGCGCCGACGGAAAACAGGCTGGGCGCCGACATCCAGCTCTCATCGGGGCGGAAATGGTGTTCGACGCAGAACGCATGGTCGAAGCCCACCTGGTCGCACAGCTCCAGTTCCCGCCACAACTGCTCATAGCGCCGGTGCGGGCTCATGCCGGGCTTGGCCCAGACGTGGGTGAAATAGGAAAACTGCACGCCGGCCGGCCTCCCTATACCGGCGCGAAAATCTCGGCGATTTCGCCGTTTTGGGCCGGCCGGCGGCATTGCCCCGGCCGCCCGGTCTCGAATGCGGGCATCTCTGCTCGGCGGGTTTGGGCGGCGGGGGCGGGGCCCGCGAGGGGCCCGGCCCGCCGCAAAACCGATCCCGTTATTTGGCCTCGGGCGGGATCAGCCGTTCCGGAATCTTGAAGCCCGCCTCCTTGTAGTAGCGGATGGCGCCCCGGTGCAGCGGCGTGTTGACGCCGATGAACGGGGTTTCCTTCTTGATTTGCTTGAGAACCGCCGCGGATTTGTGCACCTCGTCCAGGTTGTCCCAGATCACCTTGGTCATCTTGTAGACGAGATCGTCGGACAGGCTCTTGCGGACGGTGAACATGAAGGTCGCGCCGCCGGTGATGACGTCGCCGCCCAGTTGTCCCGGATAGGTTTTCGCGGGAATCATCCCGGTCGTCCGTCCCGGCCGCTTGGTGTAGCGCTCCCACGCCTTCGATTCGACGAGGTCCTTGCTCGCGCCGAGAAGGCGGAACTTCTTGCGCGACCCGAGCTGCACGATGCTGGCCGAACCGACGGCGGCCGGACGCACGTAGACGTCGAGCTTGCCGTCCATCATGGCCTGAAGCCCGCCGCCCCAGGGGAGGCGAATGGCGTCGTAATCCTGGTTGGCCTTGTAGCCGGTGATGATGTTGATCATCAGTTCGGCCAGGATCGCCGCGGCGCCCGAAGGCGGGCCGGTGAATACGCGCTTGCCCTTGATTTCCTTCCAGGTGGTAATGCCCGAACCGTCGAAGGTAACCGCGTGGAAGAGGTTCGCGTTGTAGCCCATCACCGAGCGGATGTTCTCCGACCCCTTTCGCGCAACGGCCTTCATTTTTTCCGACTTGTACGGCCCGCGGCCGCCGCGCATCATGCCGTAGATCGCCGGCGGCAGCGGCATCATGTCGATCTGATTGCGGCCGAGCTTGATCGCCGACCGGGTCAGGGTCTGGCTGTCATTGATCTGGACGCTGATTTCCAGGTGCTTGGAAAACAGCTTCCCGTACACCAGCATCATTGCATGAACGATGTTGCCGGTCGCGCCGGTGTCGGCGGTCATGATCTGGGCGGATTGCGCCGGGTTGGATGACATCGAGACGGCGCCGGCCATCAACACGGCGGCGGCGGCCGTCGACCTGATAATTTTCATGACGTTGGTCCTCTCCTTTGGCGGGCGATTTTGCGCCCGTGCCGTTGCGGCATTCGGTTCATCGGTGTTTCGGTTCAAGAGATCTGGCGTCTCTTTTGACTTGTTTGACTTGGCGGTCGTCGCCTGCCGGGCGTCCGGGACGCTTGAAACGGGCCGGCGCCGGACCGATGCCGGGCAGGCGATCCATTCACCGAATTGATAGCTTAGCGGGATTGGGGCATATTCAAATTCTATTGAAAACATGGATATCCATATTTTTTTGAGATAACTAGAGCCAATCATGGTTTGTCGGAATCGCTTTGCAATGCCGACAATCCATGTGAATCGGCTCTACACTATTGAAATAGATCGGATTCACATGTTTTGACGAAACCGCGTCGTGGTTCCGTCAAAACATGACCCGATCTAGGAGGGGGCGCATGGATATTCGGCAATTGCGGTATTTCGTCGGCGTGGTGAATTCCGGCAGCTTCTCCGATGCGGCCGTCCACATGCATGTGGCTCAGTCGGCGCTGAGCCGCCATGTCAAATCTCTCGAGCAGACGGTTGGCGGCGAGTTGCTCGAACGCCATCCCAAGGGCGTCACCCCCACGAGGCTCGGCTGGCGCCTGTACGAGCAGGCCAGCAGGGCCGTCGCCCACGTGGAGTCCATACCCTCCCGGATCAGGGAGGAGGACTATCGGATAACCGGCCGGGTAACGCTCGGGGCGCCGAGTTCCATCGCCAGGGACTTGTTCCCGTCGGTCGCCGAAGCGGTCGCCCCCCGGTTTCCGGGGATCGAGGTCGATTTCGTCGAAGGCAACGCCATATCCCTTGGCGGGGGGCTGGACGCGGGCGATATCGACCTTGCCGTCATGGTCGACCCGGACCGCCGGCTGGAGTTCGACTACGAGCCGATTTTTTCCGAACGGATGTATCTTTTCGGCCGGCGCGGCGACCCGGAATTCCCCGCCGGGCCCATCAAGATTTCGGATCTGCCGAAATATCCGTTGGCCCTGCCGTCGCGGCGGAACGGTCCCCGAAAAATCATCGACCAGGCGCTGTTCAAGTCCAACGTCTCGCTGAATATCAGGTACGAGGTCAGCGGCACGGGCATCATCGATGCGTTCATCCGGCGCGGACTGGCAATGGGCGTTCTCAGCCATTCCATGCTGACGCCCGGTGCGGCGCCGGGCGGCCTCCAGGCCGTCCCGGTCGACAAACTGGCCGTCGTCACCGTGCTTGTTTCCAACCGGGAGCTGGCGGCCACGCCGCACACCAACGCGGTCATGGAGATCGTCCGCGAACAGGCCATGGCGCTCCCCGAAACGGAACGGTTCAGCGACGCGCGCGCCATTGCCGGCTGAACCGAGTGTGCCGTGAGCAAATCGGACGGCGTAGGCTGGTTGAGCGATCGAGGATACGGAGCTGCGGTTGCCTGGCCGGTACATCATGAAGCGCGAGCCACCTGGACAACCTCTCAACCGGGTGCTATCCAAAAACTCAAGTGAATCAATACGTTTTCCATCCCAAGGTCCACCCGTCAGGAGGTTCAGTGGCAACGAGTAGCCGCCGTTACAGGAAGGCTTGCCTGCCCGGATGAGCGATTTGAGCAGTGGGCGGACGCGGTCGGCTGCGGTGGCGGACTTCCGGCGGACGGAAAGCAGGCCATGATTGATAAACTCGATACCGTGGCGGCCCATGCATATGGGCTCGACGAACGCCACCTCATCCACATTTTCGAAACGTTCCATGAGGGCTGGGACAACGAGGAACGACAAAGTTCTGTTCTTGGTCACTCCCGAACATGGACTGACGAATAGAATAAAGACCGACCGAGGGGGAGGAAATGACAACACATTTGACGGCGCGACTTTCCTGGCACATGGATGGTTGGAACGGTCGAGTTTGCCAGAACCCCAGCAGCAATCACTACTGCGTTGGCTCACATTCTTATCCCGGCGACAAAATTAAGCAGGGAAGAGATTTGAAGTGGGAAAATGAGGTGGCTGGACAAGCCTGCGCCGATCTAGATCGTGCGCCACCATGCATCTATAGCCTTAACGCGTTTGGTACTGAGCGCCTGACGGCATTTGACGATCCACCAACTTTCTTTCCATCCGGTGAACGAACTTACTGGCCCCTACCACCAGCGACGGTCTGTGTTTGGCCCTACGAGGCGATGTACGACGATGACGCAAAATCAAATGGTCGCGTTGACAATGACAAACGCTTGGTGCTGGCAAAGGAATTCTTCAACGAAATTGAACCGGACGAGAGCCTAGTATTCCACTATGCCAACTACAGCAATCCGTTCAGTGAGGAGGACGCCAATCGCTATGTAGTTGTTGGTCTGTCCCGCGTAAAAAAATTGGGACAGATCACCTACTACGAAGGTACCGACGAAGAAACAAAAGACAGATTTGGAGGTGCCTATGCGTGGCAAATGAATGTGGAGACTCACTACCCAGACCAAGGTCTCCGCATTCCTTACCATCGTTACATGGACAATCCTGAGGTGTTGGAGCGGATTACCTTCGTGCCAGAAAATTCTCGTTGTTTTAAGTATGGCTCCCGGCATGTAAGTGACGACGATGCTTTGTCCCTCATCGAGCGGTTCATAGAGATTACGAGTTTCTTGAATTCGCTCGGCGATGAAAGCGAGAACTGGTCTGTTCGGCTGGATTGGTTGAACAGCTTGATTTCCGAGCTCTGGCATCATCGGGGGCTTTACCCGGGCTTGGCCCGTGTTTTTGACCTTATCGGCCTCTCTCAAGCTGTAGAGCCCTTTAGGCAGGCAGTAGCAAATGGAAATGATGAGGATTTCAGAGCCGGCATCTTTGCGTGGTTGGATGGTAAAGCCGACAAGCTCCCTGGTTTCGAAGTTGAAGCACCGGCCGTGGCCAAAGCCCGGCGAGAATGGGAGCTGAAACCTGACGACGAACGACATTTCATCTCGGAGATTTTGCCTCGTTTCGACCTACCCCGGAAACAGATGGAACGCATCCTAGCATCGGAGAGGTCATTAAACGGGCTAGAGGGAACTCTCTCGGATCTGGCGGAGAATCCGTATCAACTGAGTGAACAATTTGTTGGTGATGATCCTGATGACGTCATCCATTTCAGTCGTATTGATCACGGAATGCTCCCTTCACCCGACCTCGGTGGAAACTTCCTGTGTGAGGTAAACGACGCTCGTCGTCTTCGAGCACTCTGCGTGGATAGGCTCAAGTTCGAAACTAAACACAGCTTTATGACCTGCGGGCAAATGCTCCAGGACGTGAATCGCAGAATAGCGACGCTCCCGGAATGGAAGAGAGTTGAGTTCACAGACCGATATATTGAGGTTGATCGAGATACGTTGCGCGAAGCAATCGTATTTAGAAGTGAAGAAGAACGAGAATACGCTTACTTGAAACGGGTCTTCGATGCCGAGCGCAACATTGAGCAAGTAATTCGACGTTTGGTCGTGCTTCCAGATATCACCTTTAAGTCACCAGTTACTGCGCAACATTGGAAAGACCTTCTGCGTGAACCCAGCAGCACACTAGCTGCGCAAGCGCCCTCCGAGTACGAGAACGCGCTAAGCCTTCAGGCAGAGGTTTGTCAAAAAATATTTAATCGACCGATCTCAGTTGTATGTGGAGCTGCCGGCACCGGCAAGACGACTGTCATTGCAGCGATTCTTCTCGCAATTGAGAAAGCCCATGGTCCTCGGACATCATTTCGTCTCCTAGCCCCAACTGGAAAGGCCGCAGATAGAATTCGAGAGAAGACGGGTAAGGATGCAAGCACAATTCACTCGTTCCTCGCTCATAGGGGGTGGCTTAACGACAATCTCACACTTAAGCAGGCCGGTGGGAGTCGAGATGAAGAGACGACCACTTTCGTAATTGACGAAGCATCGATGCTTGACCTTGAACTGACGTCGACTCTGTTCAAGGCCATTCGCTGGAATAGTGTTCAGAGATTAATTTTGGTGGGCGACGCCAATCAGCTCCCGCCAATAGGGCGTGGGAAGGTCTTTGCGGATGTAATCGATTGGTTGCGCGCCAATTATCCGGACAGCGTTGGTGAGTTGACCGTTAACCTACGTCAGATGGCAAATCAATTGGAGGATAAGGGAACAGGTATTCTAAATCTCGCCTCCTTATATGCTCGAGCTTCTCATTCGGAACCGAAGAATGAGGAGAACGAGATTCAGGCCGAGAGCATTTTTCAACGCCTCCAGGATTTGCCACCCAACGGCGCCGCTGACAAAGATCTGAGAGTCATCTTCTGGGATGACTCAAGTGACCTAATGGAAAAATTAGTAAGTCAGATGCGTTTAGATATGGAGGAGGACTCGGGTGAGTCATTTGATCCAGAAGCGCCCCATAGTTTGTGGTTGAGTGCGCCACGCAACGAGGTCGGCGGGCTTCGGCCGGATTACCATCAAGTTATAACCCCATACCGTCATGAGGATTTCGGCACCGAAGCGATAAACTTAGCGATCCAACAGGAGGCCCGAAGCACCGCGATTAGTCGGATTGGACTATTAGATGGCATCACACTATTCGATAAGGTCCTACAGTATCGGAACCGTGGGGTTTCTGATGCCATCTGGGCCTACAATTCCGAGGATCGGGAAAATCAGCCTGTTAGCATTTACAACGGCGAACTGGGCTTTGTCGTTCCTCACGGTATGGACGGCAAGAAATGGAAGGGGCAGTACTTTCGTCTAGACCGATTTCAGGTTCGTTTCTCTAGAAAGGAGAAGTATGCCGTCGCGTACGGAAACAAATTGGGATATGCGATGGTTAATGATCGGAAGAAGTGGCTGCCAAACGAAAAGCCCGAAGATAACCTAGAACTAGCCTATGCCATCTCTGTCCACAAAGCGCAGGGCAGTGAGTTCGATCGCGTCTATTTTGTGGTTCCCAAGGAGAAACTAGCTCTACTATCTCCAGAGCTTTTTTATACCGGCGTCACGAGGGCATCTCGGCACTGTACTATTTTTCTCCAACAAGACATTTCGACCCTACTGCGCATGTATCGGCCAGAAAGTTCACACCTTGTTGGCATAAACAGTTCCATATTCGATTTCGCACCTGTCCCTGATGGGTTTGAACAGATTCGTCGCCAGGGATTTCTGGAAGAGTACAAAATCCATCGCACTCTGGCAGACCTGATGGTGCGATCAAAATCAGAGGTGATTATCGCCAACATCTTGTTCGAGCGAGACATCAACTTCTTTTACGAGAAACCGCTGTACGCCCCGGACGGGTCATTCTACTTACCGGACTTCACAATCCTACATCGAGGAGAGGAGTACTACTGGGAGCATCTTGGATTGCTTGAACAGGAGGATTACCAACGTCGCTGGGAAGTAAAGAAAAATTGGTATAAGCAGCATTTTCCCGACCGGTTAGTGACAACCGAAGAATCTGGCGAACTGTCGAGCGAGGCAGCCGCCATAGTCGACAATTTGTTCACCTAGTATTTCGGGGAAGGCGATGTCGGCCTACGCCGTCCGAAAGTCGGCTTCGCCAGCCGGAGGACAAGCTATGTCCGGGTAATCCGGAACAACGTGGATGCCCCGCACGGAGGCGGGGCATGACGGGTGATGTTGAATCAAAGACGCTCGTCATGGCCGGGCGCCAGACCCGGCCATCCACGTGTAGCGCCGACCGCCAAGCGTGGATGCCCCGGACAAGCCGGGGCATGACGACTTGCGGTTTACCGCGCGCGGGCTAAATGAATAGGCGGTTGCCTCTGGTCTATCCGAATCGCACCGGTCTCCCTTCGCTCCTGCGGAGCTTCGGGAGACACTCCTACGCCTAAGCGCCTTCGGTCGCCAGGCCGGGGCGGCCTGCCACCCGAAGCCGAAGGCGTAGGGTGGCGTTTTGCGTTAAGGAGGCGAGCTATGCGTTTTTGTACGACCTTTTCGGTGCGTTACCTCCCGAACGGGTGACAATAAATGTCTATTAATGTCCATGAATGTCCATTGTCGCGAAAAATGCCGAATTGGAAACTAGTTATAAATCATGGTTTTTCAATACCTTGCCGTTATGCATAAAATGCATGGCTCGCGATCACCCATATCCCGGAAATCCCGCTGTTCCCGCCAGGGCTGCTCGGTGCGTCAGCGGCTAATATTCCGAGACGTTCCCCGCTTCGTTGTCGAGGATCATGAAGGCGTCGAAGTAGGCGATTTCGGGGAGCGCGCCGGTGCGCTCCAGGACGGCGTCCCGCCATTCGGCGTCGTGGGCGGCTTCGGCCGCCTCGCGGTTCTTCCACAGATAGAACCCGGAGAGCCATTTGCCGTCGTCGCTCCACATGAAGTGCTTGCGGATCAGGTCCGGCTCGGCCCGCCACTTGGGAATGACGCTCCTGGCATCCAGGACGATGTCCGCCCGGTCCGCTCCCTCGGGCGCCGGGTATCTGACGAATTCTCCGATCATCGTTGCCGCTCCCGCTTCGCTTTCCTGCCCGCGTCGGTCTCCGGTTCCCACACCTTTTCGTGGGCGGCGTGGGCGTCTTCGTCCCAAACGTGCTCGGTGCCTTCGCCCATGAACACCACGAAGGCCTCGGCGCCGTCCGGGTATTCGTAGGGACCGTGGACTTCGTCCCAGCCGAAAATGTAGTCGCCGGGCCGCAAATCCTTGCCGGCGACGCACATGCGTCCCTCGAGGACGCAGATGGAGTGCCAGCTCTTGTGGGCGTGCGCGGGCTCGACGTAGCCGGGCGGGAACTTGACCTTCATGTCGACCCGCTTCATCGCCTCGTCGATGGCGAAGACCTTCACCTGAACCCCCTCGGGCAGTGTCAGGAAGTTGGCGTCGACATCGTCCTGCCAGGGAATTTCATCATCGTGGATGGCCTTGAAGGTATGGTCCATCTGGTCGGTCATCTGCCTCTCCCATTGCCGCATGCGGGCGCTATCATTTCATCAAATCGGCCGGGAAAACCAGCGTTTCGATTTACGGGCCGGGCGCAAGCGCCTACCATCCCGGCCAGCGGGAGGTAACCGATGACCCAATATCCCCTGATCAACGTCGCCGACGTGGAACCCCTGGACGCCGGCTCGGCATTCGATTTCAAGCTGCCGATCACCGGGCGGCACGGCAGCTCGACGGCCGCGTTTCACGCCCGGTTCCGGCCGGGCGCCGGCTTCGGCGGGCGTCTCCACCGGAACTGCGACATAATCGCCGTCCACCTGACCGGGACCGGCCTCGCCGGCCAGAACGGCGAACGGGTCGAGGTGCGGCCCGGCACCTGCCGGGTGGTGCCGGCCGGCGTCGAGCACTCCTTCGTCAATACCTCCGAAACCGAGGATGCGCTGGTCGTCGGGTTCTTCGTCGGCTGCCCGGCCCTGGAGGATACCGGTTTCGAGATGCATGGCGAGGCGCCGCCGGACGGTCGGGCCGCCGCCGGCGGCACGTTCTCGGAGGGGCTGATGGTTCATCTGGACGACGTCAAGCCGGAGAACATGGATGAAGGGGACGGCTGGATGATCAGCGATTTCCGGCTGCCCATCTGCGGCCGTATCGGCTACGGGTCGACCCTGTTCCGGGCCAGGTTCATGCCGGGGGCGGTCCACAAGAAACACGCCCACCGGAACTGCGAGGAGATCTATTTCGTCATCTCCGGCCGCGGCCTGGCCGGGGCCGGCGGCGACCGGGTCGAGGTGCGCGCCGGCGATTTTCACTACATCCCCGCCGGCGTGGAGCATTGGCTTCACAATCTGTCCGGGACCGACCCCATCGAAGTGGTCGGCATCTACATCAACGCCGCCTCCGTGGAGGCGACCGGCTACACCTATCTGGGCGACGTGACCGAGGCGGACCTCGCCGCCGCCCGCGCATAGGCCGGGCCAGGGAATTTCAGGCCAAGGAAATCCAGCAATGACCCGGGTACTCATCGTGACCGGCGGCAGCCGGGGGATCGGCCACGAAACGTCGGTGGGCGCGGCCCGGCAGGGCTGGGACGTCTGCGTCAACTACGTGGGCAACGAAGAGCGGGCCGGCCAGACCGCCGCCGCGATCCGGGAGGCCGGGCAGCGGGCGATCGAGGTCAAAGCGGACATTTCCAGGGAAGAAGGCGTGCTGCGCCTGTTCGAGACCTGTGACGCGGAATTGGGCGTGCCCTACGGCCTGGTCAACAGCGCCGGCATCGTGGCGCCCTATGGCCGGATCGACGAGGTGGCGTCCAAGGACATCCCGCCGCTGATGGACCTCAACGTCAACGGCACGCTGCTGTGCACCCGCGAGGCCATCAAGCGCATGTCGACCCGGCACGGTGGGGTTGGCGGGAGCATCGTCAATCTGTCCTCGGCATCCTCCCGGCTCGGCGGCGCCGGATACAGCGTGCCCTATGCCGCCACCAAGGGCGCCATCGACAGTTTCACCTGGGGGGTCGCGCAGGAGGTCGCCGGAGAGGGGATCCGGGTCAACGCCGTCAGCCCCGGGGTCATCGACACCGAAATGCAGCCCGAAGGCCGCGTCGAGAGTGTGGGTCCGACCTTGCCCATGGGCCGGGCGGGGCAGCCCGAAGAGGTCGCCAGGGCAATACTATGGCTGCTGTCGGATGACGCCTCTTACGTGTCGGGCAGCAATCTGAACGTTTCCGGAGCGCGCTAAGGTTTTTTGCAAAAGGAAAGGGCCCGCCTCGGAGGAGACGGGCCCTTGTCGCATCCGGCCCCGGGGCCGGCGGCGAATTCCTAGTAGGTGTACTTGTGCGGCAGCTTCACGCCCATCTGTTCGGCGATCTCGATATACCGCTTGAACACCTTGGTGCCCTGCAGGCCCTGCTTGTCGTAAAGTTGAGCCTTCTCCTTGGACCAGCCGGCGAGAGCCTTGGCCATGACCGCGCGCTCGGAGAACGGCAGGGTCGTGACCGTGCTGCCGTCCCTGCGAAGCGCCGCTATGGAGCTTTCAAACCGCTTGGTGGATTCCTTGGCGGTTTCGACCATCCATTTTTCGGACTCCTCGGAAATGATCTTCTGCACCTCCGGGGGCATCTTTTTCCAGGTGTCGTTGTTCATGCTCATCTGATAGAGGAACGTGGAACCCCAGCCGACGACCTTGTAGTGCTTGGCCGGCTCATCGAGCTTGAAGCCCTTCCAGGCGGTCGGGAAGATGACGAGGCCTTCATACACGCCGGACTGCAGCGAGTTGTAGGATTCGTTGAGGCTGGTCTGAACGACCGTCGCGCCGGTGAATTTCAACCACGGCAGGTTGAGGCCCGCGCCCGCGATTTTGTGCCCCTTGAGGTCGGACATCTTTTCCCAGGGGAACTTGGTGCCGAGACCATAGGACGAGAACGCGCCCCCGCCGAGCCAACGCTGGTTATACTTGGACAGGGCGCCCGTCCAGTGCGGGAATTCCTTGTAGAGCTGGCGCGAAATCTTCAGCTGCGTCATCGGATCGTCGGTGACGAAGGGGATGAAGAAGTTGAACGCCAGGTGCGAAGCCTTGGTCGGCTCGAAGCAGGCGCACCACAGTCCGATGTCGAACAGGCCTTTTTCCACGCCTTCGAGGACGTCAAACGGGCCCGAGACGGTGTTCCACAGCTTGGTGAAACGAATCTTGTGGCCGGTTTCCGCCGCGACGCGTTTGGATATGGTCGGAGCGAAGTAACTGTCGGCCTTGAAGATCGGTTCCAGCGGCTTCATCGGTTGCCCGGAACCAATTTTCAGGGTGAAGGTATCGGCATTCGCGACGGACGCCGACGCCA